>DASXBY010000078.1:0-6413 GCA_036491455.1 Caulobacteraceae bacterium | reverse complement strand
GCCTCCACGGCGACGCCAAGAATGAAGTCGGCGGGCATGGACTTCCAGGCGCGTGATCGCGCCCGCCGCAGGTCGCGCACGTATTCCGTGTAGCCGGAGGGCAGGGCGCGGATCTCGGCCAGAAGGTCGGCTGCGGCGTCGCAAGGGGAGGGCGCTGTCATCTCGCCCTCAGGTCAGGCTGACGATCTCGGCGCTGACCTTGCCGTCGGCCACGGTCAGGCGCGCGAAGCTGGCCGCCGAGCCCTTGTCGGGCAAGGTGGCGCTCCCCGGATTGACCGTCAGCACGCCGTCCTGGCGGCCGATCTCCGGGACGTGCGTCGAGGCCCACAGCAGCACCTCTGCGCCGCCGCCCAGAATCCGCGAACGCGTCTCCACGCTCGCCAAAGCCAGGGGCGCGCATGATGTCGCCAAGCCTTCGGCGACGGGGTCGAAGACCATGCCGATGGCGACGCCGTCGATCGCCAGCCGCCGCGTGCGGCCCTCGGTGTAAGGACTGGTCTGATCGTCCCCGCCTCTGACGTCCTGCACCCGCGCGATCCCGGCCAGCGGCTCGAGGCCGGCGGCTTCGCCCATGTCGCCCAGGGTGAGGATGAGATCGGCGCCGGCGAAGGTGGCCAGAGCCGTATCCGTCCAGTTCGGGCCGCCGCCCGGATGGATGTGGCAATCGGCCAGGACGACAATCTTCGTCACGGCCAGGCTCAGCCTGCGTCGACGTCCGCCGCCGCGCCGGCGATCGGTTCGACCACCACCGCGGTGCCATAGGCCAGGACCTCGGTGATGCCCTCCATGATCTCATTGGCGTCGTAGCGCATGGCGATGACGGCGTTGGCGCCATGCTCAGCCGCATGCGCCTCCATGTGGTCGAGCGCCTCCTGACGGGCGGTCTCGGCCAACTCGACGAACACCGAAAGCTTGCCGCCGAACAGGGACTGGATGCCGCCGGCGAAATTGCCCAGCACGCTCCGCGAACGCACGGTGATGCCGCGCACGAGGCCGAGGTATTTGACAATCCTGTGGCCGGCGATGTCGTTGGCGGTGGTGACGATCATGGCGTGCTCCCCTTGGGTCAGCCACCACGATGGACGCCCAGAGCCCGACTGCGCAAGAGGGGCGCCCTGAGCGCCGCCCAGGGGACCTTGACCAATATCCCGGAACCGCGCTTTCGGGGTGTCGCGCCGGCCCATCGGGCCTGCTACTGACTGTGATCTCAGACTGACGGCGGAAAGACCCATGCGCATCGGCGTGCCCAAGGAAATCAAGACCCTCGAGTTCCGTGTCGGCGCCGCGCCGGGCGTCGTCCAACGCCTCGTCCGTGAGGGCCACGAGGTCTTTGTCGAGGCCGGCGCCGGGGCCGGGATCGGCCTCGCCGACCAAGCCTATGTCGATGTCGGCGCCCAGATCCTGCCGGACGCCGACGCGGTGTTCGAGGCCGCGGACATGATCGTCAAGGTCAAGGAGCCGCAGCCGGTCGAGGTCGCGCGCCTCAAGCCCCGCCATATCCTCTTCACCTACCTGCACCTGGCCGCCGATCCCGAGCAGACACGCGGCCTGATGGCCAGCGGCTGTACCGCCATCGCCTATGAGACGGTCACCGACCGCAACGGCCGCCTGCCGCTGCTGGCCCCGATGAGCCAGGTGGCCGGACGCATGGCCGTGGACGTCGGCGCCTATCACCTGCTGAAGTTCTCCGGCGGCCGCGGCATGCTGCTGGGCGGCGTCCCCGGCGTGCCGCCGGCCAGGGTGCTGATCCTCGGCGGCGGCGTCAGCGGCAAGCATGCCGCCCAGATGGCGCTCGGCCACCGCGCCGACGTCACCCTGTTCGATATCTCGGCCCAGCGCCTCGATGAGCTGGACGACCAGTTCCGCGGCGAGGTGAAGACCTGCTTTTCGACCCACGACCTGGTGGCCGAGGCCCTGCCCACTGCCGACCTCGTCATCGGCTGCGTGCTGATTCCGGGCGCCGCCGCGCCCAAGCTTGTGACCCGGGCCGATCTCGGCCGCATGCGCCCGGGCTCAGTGCTGGTGGACGTCGCCATCGACCAGGGCGGCTGCTTTGAGACCAGCCATCCCACCACCCACGCCGATCCGACCTTCGTGGTCGACGATATCATCCACTACTGCGTCGCCAACATGCCGGGTGCCGCGCCGCTCACCTCGACCTATGCCCTGAGCGCCGCGACCGCGCCCTACATCTCGGCCCTGGCCCGCAAAGGCGTCGACGGCGCCTTCGCCGACGATCCGGGCCTGGCCCAGGGGCTCAACATCCGCGAGGGCAGGGTCACCTACAAGGCGGTCGCCCAGGCCCTCGGCATGGACTGACGGCGCTGGCGCATGAGCGAGGTGATCCTCGTCAACGAATTGACCTGTCCGCACTGCTGGGCCCGGCGCGCCGAGACGATGCCTACCGACGCCTGCCTGTGGTTGTGGGACTGCCCGGACTGCGGGACCACGCTGAGACCGCGACCTGGGGATTGTTGCGTCTTCTGCTCCTATGGATCCGTGCCGTGCCGGCCCGTGCAGGTGAACGGCCGCTGCGGAGCACCGGAAGGCTGACCGCGCGGTCGGAACCAGGCCTTTTGAGGACGGGCGAACCAAAGCCGCCCTCGAAGCGTTAGCATTGCGGTCGGCGGGGGGCGCCGGAGGCCGCCATGTCCGCGCGAAAACTGGTCGCCCTGCTGCCCGCGCGGCTGGCAATCCTGCTGGCGAGCCTGATCCTCGGCCTGGCGGCGCCGGCCCTCAGTCAGACCAATGCGGTGATCTCGGCGCCGCCGCCCGCCGCCAATCCTGTCGCCGCGAGGCCGCTCCCTCCGCCCTCGCCGGAATGGATCCTCGACAACAAGGCGCTTGATGGCCTCGCCGCCGCCCTGCCGAACACCCATGGCGAGACGCGGCTTTCCGCCCTGGCCTCCCAGGCCGCGGCGATCCTCGCCCGCGCCCGAACGGCAGAGGCGAAGGCCAACAGCCAGAAAGCCGGGGCTCTCGCGGCCCTCAAGCCCCTGCTGGCGCGTCCGCGCGCTCGCCGCGGACCGCAGGACCGGGCCCGCATCGCCGCCCTGCAGGCCCACGTGGCCGGTTTTGCGCGCGAGGCCGGTGAGGCGGCCGCCGTCGCCGCCAGGGCGAGCGATCTCTATGACGCGGTGGCCGAGGTCCGGCGCACCGATTTCAGCACCCGGGTCCTCAGCCGCTCCGCCTCGCCGCTCTCGCCCAGCTATTGGTCGTCGCTTGCCGCTGCCGGCGGCGAGGACGTCGATCGCTTCGCCGACCTGGCCGAGGAGGCCGCTCGCACGGCTGCCAGTGCGCCCGAGCCCAGAGGCATCGCCATTCTCTTCGCCGGCGCCGTGCTCGCCCTCCTCATCGTCTGGCCGGGCCTGTGGCTCGGCCTGCGCCTGGCCGACCGTTTCACCGTCGGCGATGACGAGCGCATCCCGCTCTCGGCCCAGCGCTTATGGATCGCCCTCGTGGAGTTCGGCCTGCCGAGCCTCGCCGCCCTGGCCGTGCGCGCCGCCGCGAACTGGGGCGGGCTGCTTTCACCCAAGGCCGACGCCCTGGCCGGGTCAGTCGTCGTAGCTGTCGCCTGGGGGGCCGCGATCCTGGCGCTTGGTCGGGCGCTCGGCACAGGGCGGGACGCGAAGCAGCGGCTCATACCCATGTCCGACGACGAGGCAGCCCGGGGGCGCGCCTGCCTTTTCTCGGTCGCCCTGGTCACCGCCGCCGGTTTCATCCTGACGCGGCTGATCTTCGTCACTGGGGCCAGCGTCGCCTCCGACGTCGCGGCCCACGATGTCTTGTCCCTGGCCTATGGAGTGGTGGGGGCGGGCATACTCCTGGCCCTGAGCGCCGAGCCGCCGGCGCCCGGCGCCGAGGCCGCGGCCAACGCGTCGGTGCGCGGCGTCTTCTCCATGTTCCTGGCGGCCGCCCTCATCGCCACGCTCACCGCCATGCTGGCTGGCTACGCGACCCTGGCCGCCCTCATCTCGGGCCAGGTTTTCTGGCTAAGCCTGCTGGCGGCGGTGACCTACCTGCTGCTGCGGGTCATCGACGATCTCGCCGGGCGCCTTTTCGCCCGCGGCGGCTGGGCCCGGCGCGCGCTCGCCAGCCTCTTCCGCCTGTCGTCCTCCACCATCGGCCAGATCGGCGTGCTCAGCGTGGCGGCGTTGCAGCTCCTGGTCATGATCGCGGCCCTCAGCCTCGCCCTCACGCCCTATGGCCAGAGCGGCGACTTGCTGCTCACCAACCTGGGACGCCTCGGCCAGCCGCTACGATTCGGCACGGCGACCCTGTCGCTCACGGCCATCGCCACAGGTGTCGGCGCCCTCGTCATCGGCATCACCCTCGCCCGCCTGGTGCGTGACTGGGTGGTCCGCCGCTATCTGCCGGCCACGACCTGGGATTCGGGCGTGCGCAACTCAGTCGGCACGGGCGTCGGCTATCTCGGTGTCGGCGTCGCCCTGATCGCGGCGATGGGCGCCATGGGCCTTGGCTTCCAGCAGATCGCCCTCATCGCCAGCGCCCTTTCGGTCGGCATCGGCTTTGGCCTGCAGCAGATTGTCCAGAACTTCGTCGCCGGCATCATCCTTCTCATCGAGCGGCCGGTGAAGGTCGATGACTGGGTCAATGTCGATGGCTGCGAGGGCGAAGTCCGTCGCATCCGCGTGCGCGCCACCGAGGTTCGAACGCTCGATCGGACGACGGTCATCATCCCAAACTCGGACTTCATCACCAAGGTGGTGCAGAACCGCAGCACCGGTTCGCCCAGGGGCCGGCTCGCATTGCAGTTCGCGGTCGCCGATCAAGCCGATCTGCGCCGCGCCAGGGACCTCATCGAAAAGACGGCTGCGAGCCAGGACGCTATCCTGAAGACGCCGGCGCCGGCGGTCTTCATCGACTCCCTCTCCGAGGACGGAGCGGTCCATCTGACCTGCCGCGTCTTCGCAGCCGAGCCGCGCAACGGCGACCAGGTCCGCACCCAGATCTTCCAGGCGGTGCTCGACGCCGCCGCCGAGGCCAAGCTCGCCCTTCGCGGCCCGGCGGCGGCCTGATGCCCGCTGGTTCGGTAAGGTCTATGCTGGCGGACCAGAGGTCGAACCCATGACCAACGCCCTGCCGCTCGTCGTCTTCATCGTTATCGCCGCCGTCGGCGGCAGTTTCTCCTGGCCGGCCTACGCCGCCGGCGACTACAGCCTCGGCTCGACGATCCTCGTCGCCGTCATCATCGTCGCCGCCATCATCGCTTCGTCGATCAAGATCGCCACCCAGTGGACGCGGGCGGTGGTCCTGCGCCTCGGCCGCTTCCAGTCGCTGAGCGGGCCAGGCCTCTTCTTCATCATCCCGATCATCGACACCGTGGTCTACTGGATCGACACCCGCGTCATCACCACCCCCTTCCGGGCCGAGAAGACTCTGACCCGCGACACCGTGCCGGTGGACGTCGACGCGGTGCTGTTCTGGAAAGTGGTCGATCCGCAGAAGGCCGCCCTCGACGTCGCCGAATACGAAAACGCCATCGCCTGGGCCTCCCAGACCTCCCTGCGCGATGTCATCGGCAAGACCGTTCTGGCCGACCTGCTCGAGGGTCGGCGCAAGATCAGCGACGAGATCCGGCTGCTCATCGACGAGCGGGCCGCTCCCTGGGGGATCGATGTCCAGTCGGTGGAGATCCGCGATGTGCTCATCCCCGCCGCCCTGCAGGACGCCATGTCCATGCAGGCCCAGGCCGAGCGCGAGCGCCAGGCCCGGGTGATCCTGGGCGATTCCGAGCGCCAGGTGGCCGACAGCTTTCTCCAGGCGGCCCGGACCTACGCCAGCGATCCCACCGCCTTCCACCTGCGGGCCATGAACATGCTCTACGAGGGGCTGAAGCGGAACGCGACCATCGTCGTCGTGCCGTCGACGGCGGTGGAGACCATGCAGCTCGGCGGCGTCGCCGGTCTCACGGCGCTCACTACCCAGCTGGCCGCCCAGCAGCGCGCCGCGGCGGCCGAGCCGCCGCCGGACTCCTAGCGCCAGCCGCCGCCGTGCACGCCTTCGTATGCAGGCTGCAGGCCGGCGAGGATCTTGCTCCAGCCCTCGTGATTGCGCTCGGCCCACTCGGCCGGCACGCCCTCGTTCGTCAGGGTCAGCAGGCAGCCCTCGCCGTCGGGCTTGAGATCGAGCGTCACCAGCGTCATCCGCGGGTCGAACTGCGGCACGCCGAAGGAGAAGGCCAGCCGTACCGGCCGGTCGATCTCGACATATTCGCCCACATGGCGGACGTCGCCCATGTCCGGCCGCCGTTCGGTGAAGGTGAAACTGCCGCCCACCCGCGGATCGATCTCTGCGACGATCATCTCGCCGCTCGCCGTGGCGAACAGGAAGCGGCGGGCGATGGCCACGTCCAGGAAAGCGTCGAACACCGTTTCGGGCGCGGCGGCGTA
>DASXBY010000077.1:0-15371 GCA_036491455.1 Caulobacteraceae bacterium | reverse complement strand
GATCGGCGCCGGCCTCGGCCGGACCGGAACATTGACGCTCAAGACTGCGCTCGAGCAGCTGGGTTTCGGGCCCTGCCACCACATGGTGGAGGTGTTCGCCCACATGGAGCAGGCGGACTTCTGGCGGCGCGCCGCCGAGGGCGAGCCCATGGATTGGGAAGAGATCTACGCCGCCTATCTGGCGACCGTCGACTGGCCAGGCTGCCATTTCTGGCGTCAGCTCGCGGACCGCTATCCCGACGCCAAGGTGCTGCTCACGGTGCGCGACCCCGAGCGCTGGTGGGAGAGCATGAACGAAACGATCCTGCAGGCTATGAAGAACTTGCCCGCCGTTCCGGACAACGGCCGGCGCGCGGCTATGCGATTCGCTGAGCTGATCATCAACGAACAGACATTCGCCGGCGACTTCAGCCGCGAGAACGTGATCGCCGCCTTCGAGCGCCACAACGCCGCCGTGCGTGCGGCCTTCGCTCCTGAGCGGCTGCTGGTCTACGAGGTCTCGCAAGGCTGGGCGCCGCTCTGCGCCTTTCTGGACGTTCCGGTTCCCGACGCGCCGTTCCCCCGGACGAACTCGCGGGAGGAATTCTGGACGCACACGCTGCCTCAGGACGGGGTTGACGCCGGCCAGTCCGCATCCTGAACGACAGGCGCCCCCTGGCTCTGGCTGAGCGACCCCAATACTGGTCGCCTAAGAAGGAGATCGCATGCCCCTCAATGTCCTGATCACCGGCGCCAACAGCGGCTTTGGCCTCCTGACCGCCGCCGCCTTTGCCCGTGCGGGCCACACCGTTCACGCCGGACTGCGCAATCCGGCCAAGGGCGCGGCCCTGAAAGCCCTGGCCGAGGAGGGCCTGCCGGTGACGCCGGTCAGCCTCGATATCACCGACAACGCCGCCGTCACCGCGGCCGTCCGCCAGGCGAGCGCCGCCGCGCCCATCGATGTCCTCGTCAACAACGCCGGTTTCGAAGTGTCCGGGCCGGTGGAGCATCTGTCCGACGAGAGCCTGACGCTGCAATTCGACACCAACGTCCTGGGCGTCGTGCGCATGGTCCGCGCCGTGGCGCCCGCGATGCGCGCGCGCGGCGAGGGCCTGATCGTCAACCTGTCTTCCGTCGCCGGACACATCTCGGCACCCTTCACTGGCGCCTATTCGGCCAGCAAGCACGCGCTCGAGGCCCTGTCGGAGGCGCTGTGGTTCGAGCTGCGGCCCTTCGGGGTGCGCGTGGCGCTGGTCGAGCCGGGTGGGTTCGAAACCAGTTTCGGCGCCAATGTCATTGTCGAGCCGGCCTATGGCCAGGACTCGCCCTACCGCCCGCTCGCCGCCCGCTTCAACGAGGCCATGGCCGGCTTCCGCGCCGGCCCGCCGCAGAACCCGCAGGAGATTGCCGATATCATCCTCGCCCTCGCCATCCAGCCGGACCCCAAATTGCGTCACCTCGCCGGCGATGATGCGCGCATGCTGGTGCCCCTCTATCGGTCGATGGAATTCGAGGGCTTCGCCGGCGTCATGCTCCAGCGCCTGGGCCTCGCCGACATGGTGAGACCGCCGGCTTCAAGCTGAGCCGGTGGTAGCTGGGGGCAGGATCGAACTGCCGACCTGTGGGTTATGAATCCACCGCTCTAACCATCTGAGCTACCCAGCCAGGGCGCCGCGGAAGGCGCGCTTATAGGGGCTGGCCCCGCAGCCATCAAGCGGCCCAATCTCAGATGTGCAGGGCGTGTCCGAGGGCCTTGAGCGCCGCTTCCTGGAAAGATTCCCCAAGGGTCGGATGGGCGTGGATCGTTCCCGCCACATCCTCCAAAGTCGCGCCCATCTCGATCGCCAGGCCAAACGCCGTCGAAAGCTCCGAGACGCCCTGCCCCACGGCCTGGATCCCGAGCACGAGATGATTGTCGGCCCTGGCGGTCACGCGCACGAAACCGCGTTCATTAGCCCGGCTCATCGCCCGACCGCTGGCCGAGAAGGGGAAGACGCCGACTTTGATCTCCTGGTTCGCCGCGCGCGCTTCGTCAGGCGAAAGGCCGGCCGAGACGATCTCAGGATCCGTGAAACAGATGGCCGGAATGCAGCGCTTGTCCCAGGTCCTGGCATGACCGGCCACGATCTCGGCGACCATTTCGCCCTGGGCCATGGCCCGGTGGGCCAGCATCGGCTCGCCCGTGACATCGCCAATGGCGTACACCCCACGCATCGAGGTCTCGCACCGCTCGTCGATGCGGATGAAACCCCGATCCAAATCGAGCACCAGCTCTTCGAGGCCGAGTCCGTCGACAACTGGCCGGCGGCCAACCGTGACGAGGATCTTGTCGGCGGCGATCTTGCGCGCCTTGCCGTCGGCTGACTTCACTTTGAGGGCGCCGCGTTCGAGACTCTGAGCCTGTGCGCCCAGCAGGACCTCGACGCCGAGTTCGTGCAGGCGACGGGCGACGGGGGCGGTCAGTTCCGCGTCGTAGGCCGGGAGAATCCGTGGCAAGGCCTCGACCACGGTCACTTTCGATCCGAGCTTGGCGAACGCCGTGCCAAGCTCCAGGCCGATGTAACCGGCGCCGACGATAGCTAGTCGCCCGGGAACCTCGGTGAGGGCCAAGGCGCCGGTGGAGGACATCACCTCGTCGCCGAATGGCAGGAACGGCAGCTCCACCGGCGCCGAGCCGGAAGCGATAACCACCGTTTCGGCGCGCACCAGGGTCGAGCCGGTCTCGGTCTCGACGACCACCGTCTTGCCGTCCCGGAACCGCGCCTGGCCATGCAACGTCTTGACTTGCGCCTTACGCAGCAGACCGCCGACGCCATTGTTCAGTCTCTGGACGATCTCGTCCTTCCACGCCGTCGTTCGTGCGAACTCGACGCGTGGTTCGGCTGTCGAAAGTCCGAATGCCGACTTTCCAGCCGCAGCGGTTTTGAGGACCTCAAACTCCTCGGCCACGTGGATGATGGCCTTCGAGGGAATGCAGCCGACGTTTAGACAGGTTCCGCCGAGACGTCCGCGCTCGACAATCACCGTGTCGAGTCCAAGCTGGCCGGCGCGGATCGCGCAGACATAACCGCCAGGGCCGGCCCCTATGACGAGCAGCCGACAGGAAATCTCTTCCATTTCAGGCGTCCACGAACAGGAGCGCGGGAGTCTCGAGAAGCTCCTTAAGGCGCTGGACGAAGACGGCGGCGTCCCAGCCGTCGATGACCCGGTGATCGAAGCTCGACGACAGGTTCATCATCTTGCGCGGCGCAAAGGCCGTCCCATCCCACATCGGCCGTACGGCCATGCGATTGACGCCGACAATGGCCACTTCGGGGTGGTTGATCACCGGCGTGGTGGCGATGGCGCCCAAGGGGCCCAGGGACGTGATGGTGATGGTCGAGCCGGTCAGGTCATCGCGGCTGGCCGAGCCGTCGCGGGCGCGTTCGGCCAGGCGCGCCACCTCGGTGGCGCAGTCCCAAAGGTTGCGCGCCTCGGCGTGCTTGACCACGGGCACGACCAGTCCGGCGGGCGTCTGGGTGGCGATGCCGATGTGGACGCCGGCGTACTGACGAACAATTCCGGCGTCGTCGTCGAACAAGGCGTTCAGCGCCGGCAGCTCGGCCACGGCCCGCACGATCGCGCGCATCAGGAACGGCAGCACAGTGAGCTTGGGACGATCGGCTGCCGCTTTCTTGTTGAGCGCGGCGCGAAGCTCCTCGAGGGCGGTGACATCCACCTCCTCGACTATGGTGATGTGGGGAATGCGCGATTTCGACAGCGCCATCTTCTCGGCGATGCGGCGACGCAGGCCGACGACCTTGACCTCGGTGACGTCGGTGCGACGCGTCAGACCCGCGGCTGCCGGCGTGTCAGGTCCCCGGGCGAGGAAGGCTTCCAGATCCTCGTGCGTGATCCGGCCGGCAGGCCCGCTGCCGGCGACCTGGCGCAGGTCGACCCCCGCTTCCCGCGCCGCAAGCCGCACCGCCGGGGAAGCGATTGGCCGCTCTCCGGGCGCGCGACGCGCGGCGACGGGCGCAGTCTTGCGTGGCGCCATGGGCAGTTCCGGCTTCGGCGCACGCGTCTGCGGCGCTGCCGGTTCGGGCTTGGATTCAGGCGCGGCGGCTCTGGCCGTTTCAGCTTTCGGCGGCGCCTTGGATTCTGCTGAGCCGCCGGCGGTCTTCACCCTGACCAGCTCCGAACCTATGGCGACGGTGTCGCCGACCTCACCGCCCGTCCAGATGATTTCGCCCTCTACGGGCGAGGGGATCTCCACGGTGGCCTTGTCGGTCATCACCGAAGCCAGCAGGTCGTCCTCCCGGACAATGTCACCAACCTTGACGTGCCACTCGACGAGTTCGGCCTCGGCCACGCCCTCGCCCACATCAGGCAGCTTAACTACGTGCTCGCCCATCAGGCCGCCTCCATCAATTCGCGCATGGCGGCGCCGACGCGGGCAGGGCCAGGGTAGTAGGCCCACTCCTGAGCGTGGGGGTACGGCGTGTCCCACCCTGCGACACGCAGGATCGGAGCCTCCAGGTTGAAGAAACAGGTCTCCTGCACCAGGGCGGCGAGTTCAGCGCCGAAACCGGAGGTAAGCGTCGCCTCGTGCAGGACGATGCAACGGCCTGTCTTGCGCACCGAATTGGTGATGGCGTCGAGATCGAGCGGCACCAACGTGCGCAGGTCGATGACCTCGGCGTCGATCCCCGTCTCCTCCGCGGCGGCGAGCGCGACATAGACCATCGAGCCGTAGGTGATCACCGTGACTGCCGAGCCTTCACGTCGGATCGCGGCTTGGCCGATGGGGATGGTGTAGTGGCCCTCGGGAACCTCGCCCAGCTCATGCTTGGACCAGGGGGTGACTGGCCTGTCGTGGTGGCCGTCGAACGGGCCGTTGTAAAGTCGCTTGGGCTCCAGGAAGATCACCGGATCCGGGCTCTCGATGGCCGAGATCAACAGGCCTTTGGCGTCGTAGGGATTGGACGGGACGATGGTCATGATGCCCGCCACGTGGGTGAACAGGGCCTCGGGGCTCTGGCTGTGAGTCTCACCGCCGAAAATGCCGCCGCCGGTGGGCATGCGAATGACCATCGGGCAGGTGAAATCGCCGGCCGAGCGGTGGCGAAGCCTCGCGGCCTCCGAGACGATCTGGTCATATCCGGGGTACATGTAGTCGGCGAACTGGATCTCCACGCAGGGTCTGAGACCATACGCGGCCATGCCAATGGCTGCGCCGATGATGCCGAGCTCATTGATCGGCGTGTCGAAACAGCGGCTTGCCCCGTACTTCTGCTGCAGACCTTGCGTACAACGGAACACGCCGCCGAAGAAGCCGACGTCCTCGCCGAACACCACCACGTCATCGTCGCGACCCATGCACACGTCCATGGCGCTGCGGATCGCCTCGATCATCGTCATCCGGGCCACGGCTCAGACTCCGATCTGCTGGCGCTGGCGTCGCAGGTGCGGTGGCGGCTCGGCATAGACATCCTCGAAGATGTCGCGCGCTGAGGGCCGTCCGCCCGCGTGAAGCGTTCCGTGGCGCTCAGCTTCCTTCTGGGCGGCGACCACCTCGGCGTTGATCTCGGTCTCGGCCTGGGCGTGGCGCTCGGAAGACCAGGCGCCGATCCGGATCAGATGGTCCTTAAGGCGAAGGACGGGGTCGCCCAGTGGCCAGTTCTCGGAATCCGACTTGGGCCGATAGGCCGAGGGGTCATCGGACGAGGAATGGGCGCCGGCTCGGTAGGTGACGTATTCGACAAGAGTCGGCCCGAGGTTGCGCCGCGCCCGCTCAATCGCCCAGCTGGCGACGGAATAGACGGCCAGATAGTCATTGCCGTCCACTCTGAGCGCCGGGATGCCAAAGCCGAGGCCGCGGGCTGCGAAGGTGCCGGAGCCGCCGCGGGCGATGCCCTGGAAGGTCGAGATGGCCCACTGGTTGTTGACCACGTTGAGCACCACCGGAGCCTTGTAGGTCGAGGCGAACACCAGGGCGGCGTGAAAATCCGACTCGGCGGTGGCGCCGTCGCCAACCCAGGCGGCGGCGATCTTGTCATCGCCCTTGATCGCCGAGGCCATGGCCCAGCCCACCGCCTGGATGAACTGGGTCGTCAGGTTGCCCGAGACCGAGAAGAATCCGTGTTCCTTGGAGGAATAGAGGACCGGAAGCTGGCGGCCCTTCAGAGGATCGAGCTCGTTGGAGAAGATCTGGCACATCATGGTGACAAGCGGGTAGTCGTCGGCGATCAGCAGACCGGCCTGGCGGTAGGTGGGGAAGTTCATGTCGCCGGCCTTCAGCGCCACGCGGAAGGCGCAACTCACCGCTTCCTCGCCGGTGTGCTGCATGTAGAAGCTGGTCTTTCCCTGGCGCTGGGCCATCTGCATGCGCGCGTCGAACGCGCGCAGCGTCATCATGTGGCGAAGGCCGGTTACGAGAGCCTTGGCGTCCAGCGACGGTGACCAAGGACCGACTGCCTCCCCGTCCTTGTTCAGCACCCGGATGATGGAAAAGGCGTGATCACGGATTTCCTTGGGATCGACGTCCACGGGCGGGCGGTCGACCAACCCCGGTTCCGGGGCGGCGAAATTGGAAAAGTCCGGCTTTCCGCCAGGCCGGCTGGATGGCTCGGGAACGTGAAATCTCAAAACGCCGCTCACCGAAGACCTCCTGCAAAGCCGACCGCATGAAACCCGCCATCGCGGGCAGAATTTTCGCGAATCGTCGCGCAGGCGTGACTCATCGCAAAATCCTTCCCCACGAGACTGGCTCTCTGAGCGGCAATGATATATGGAGCCGGCAAGAAAGCTTGCCAAAGGTTTTCCCCAACAACCTCCGACTCGGCAAGAACGGGGCAAAAAACAGAAGACGAAGGGAAGAATCTTGTCCGACCGGCTCGATGCGGTGGATGCCCGCATCCTCGACCTCATTCAACATGACGCCTCGCTGAGCGTGGCCGAGATCGCCGATCGCGTCGGCCTTTCGTCCAGTCCGTGCTGGCGGCGGATCAAGCGCCTGGAGGAAGACGGCGTTATCCAGCGCCGCGTCACCGTGCTCGACAGGGAGAAGCTCGGCCTGGATTTCGAGGTCTACTGCACGGTCAAGCTGTCTCTGCCGACCCAGGAGAACCTGGAGGTGTTCGAGCAGTCGGTGAGGAAGTGGCCTGAGGTGGTGCAGTGCGCCACTGTGACCGGCGCGGCCGACTATGAACTGCGCATCGTCACCCGAGACATGCACGCTTTCGACTCTTTCCTGCGGGACAAGATCCTGGCGCTGAGTATCGTCTCCAACATCGAAAGCCGGATCGTCATCCGCGCGGTCAAGAATTCCACGGCCATACCGTTAGGGCTGATCAGCGCCTATGTTCCTGCCCGGGCCTGAGCTCGGACGGAGGCGGCGATGATCGAATTGGTGATCCCCTCCCGGCGGCACAGCCTGGGAGCGTTCGAGGTCGGCCGTGTCCTGCCATACGCCCCGCATCGCACGGTCGGTCCGTTCGTCTTCTGGGACCACATGGGTCCGGTGAATTTCGAAGCAGGCTTGACCCGCGACGCCGACGTCAGGCCGCATCCGCATATCGGACTCTCGACGGTCACCTACCTCTTCGAAGGCGAAATCACCCATCGCGACAGCCTGGGCTCGGAGATCGCCATCCGGCCCGGCGAGGTCAACTGGATGACCGCCGGCCGCGGCATCACCCATTCCGAGCGCTTCGACACCATTCGCAAAACAGGCGGAGCGATGCACGGGATCCAGGCCTGGGTCGCTCTTCCCAGCGAACTGGAGGAGACCGATCCGGCGTTCGCCCATCACGGCCCGGAGGATCTGCCGACCTACGAGAGCGACGGGATGTGGGCGCGCCTGGTGGCGGGCGAAGCCTTCGGGGCCAAGGCGAACGTCAAGACCCATTCGCCGTTGTTCTATGTCCATTGGCGATTGGACACCGGCGCCCGCGCCCAACTTCCGGCCGAATATCCCGAGCGCGCCGCTTTCATCGCCGGTGGCGCGGTCGAGGTCGCCGGCCAGACGTTCGACGAGGGTCAGATGATTGTCTTCGAGCCCGGCGAGCCGGTGCTTTTTGAGGCTCTGCAGCCCTCCACGGTCATGCTCCTGGGCGGTGACAGCCTTGGGCCCAGGTTCATCGAATGGAATTTCGTCTCAACTTCGCGCGACCGCATTGATCAGGCCAAGGCCGACTGGCGCGCCGGGCGCATGAAATTGCCCGACCTCGACCATGACGAGTTCATTCCCCTGCCCCCGGATCCGCCGAGGCCCGCGGCCTAGGGGCGTTCCGCCAGCGATCGACGCGCCTGCTCCCAGTACTGTGCGCCGGTGACCAGGGTGATCACCGCAGCCAGCCACAGAAGGGCATGCGCGCCGATGGTCGCCGGACCCAAAATCTCCGGATCGCCCGGCAGGGAAAAGGCCCCCCAGCAGGCTACCAGGAGTTCGGCGCCGAGCGCGACGAGCTGGAGCGTCGTCTTCCACTTGGCGAGCAGGGTGACCGGCAGACTGACGCCCTTGCCGGCCGCCACCTCTCGCAGGGCGCTGACCGTGAATTCTCGGAACAGGATGAGGGCGGCAGGAATGGCGACGGCCGCATTGGGGCCCAAGGTCAGCAGCCCAAGAATCGCGCCACAAACCAGCACCTTGTCGGCGATGGGATCTAAGATCGCGCCCCACAGGCTGGCCGCATTCAACTTCCGGGCCAGCCAGCCGTCGAAGAAGTCCGTGACGGCGGCGATGACGAAGGCGACAAAGGCCCAACGTTCCAGGCTGTACTGGGCGTCTTGGGTCAGACGCTCGCCCAGCAGGACCGGGGTCGCCAGGCCGAAGAAGGTGAACAGAGCGAGCGCCAGTCTCAGGCCAGTGAGAAGGTTGGGAAGTCGGCTCATGGCCGCTAGCCTTACGCCAAGCGCGGTCGGACCGCGAGGCGGAAGGGATCGGGACGGTCAAGGTTGAAGACGCTGCTATCCGTCCAATACCTGCGCGCCGCCGCGGCCTTGGCCGTCGTCGTGTATCACGCGACACAATGGGGCGGATCGATCTTCGATGTCGGCCGAGCCGGGGTCGACGTCTTCTTCGTCGTGAGCGGCGTCATCATGTGGAAGGTCACCGGCCAAGCTGAGTCCTCGCCCGGCAGATTCATCTGGCGGCGGCTCACCCGCGTCGCGCCGTTCTACTGGCTGATCACTCTCATTCTGGTCGCGGTGGCGCTTGTCTGGCCGGATTTCCTGGACAATATCCATCCAGCGACGGGTCACGTCCTGCTCTCGCTGGCATTCATCCCGCACATGGACCCGAAGGGCTTGCCCTTTCCGTTGTACGGGCCCGGCTGGTCACTGAACTACGAGGCCTTTTTCTACCTGCTCTTTGGCGCCGCCCTGTTGGCTCCAAGACGGCGCCAGGCGGTGATCGTATGCGGCGCGCTATCTGCGACCGTCGCCGCAGGTTTGTTGCTCGCCGACCCAATCTATCAGCTCGGCGCCAACCCGATGCTGTTGCAGTTCGCCGCGGGGATCGTGGTCGCCAATCTCGCTGACATGAAGATGCTCCCAGGCCGAGCCGGCGGCTGGGCTCTTCTGAGCGCTGGCCTTGTCGCCTTTGCCGCACCGGCGGCTTTCGGCATCTTCAGCGAGTTCTGGCGGCCCCTTCTTTGGGGTGTGCCCGCCGTACTCTGCGTGGCAGGCGCCCTGGCGGTTGAGGGCGATGGCGGAGCGCCGAACTGGCCGTTCGTCGCCCTATTGGGCGATGCATCCTACGCGCTCTATCTGACGCATGAGCCGGTGCAGGCGCTGGTTGCCCACACCCTGGGCTGGAGTCAGCCCTGGATTTTCCGTCCGATCGCCATCGTCGCCGCGCTCGCCGCAGGACTGGCTTGTCACCGCTGGGTCGAGCGACCGTTGACTGTCTTTTTGAGATCGATCTCGCAGCTCAGGCCGGCACCCGGGCGCGGGGGTGGAAGAACAGCGCCTGACCGATCGCCGCCTTCACCGTCTCGGGCTGAAACGGCTTCGTGATCAGAAACGTCGGCTCCGGCCGCTCGCCGGTCAGAAGCCGCTCCGGAAAGGCGGTGATGAAGATCACCGGAGTATCGACTTCGCTCAGGATGTCGCGAACCGCGTCGATTCCCGAGGAACCGTCAGCCAGCTGGATGTCCGCCAGGACAAGCCCAGGCGATTCAGTCCGCGCGGCCTCGGCGGCCTCGTCGCGGGTGGCGGCGATCTGCGAAACGCGATGGCCAAGTTCGCGCACCAGCGCCGCAATGTCGGCGGCGATAACCGGCTCGTCCTCGATGATCAGGACGTCGGTAGCCAGCTCAGCGTCGATTTCCGCCTGTGCCTGGCCAATCAGCGCTTCGATTTCGTCGAATGGCACTTTCAGAATCTGCGCCGCCTCGAGGGGCGTGAATCCTTCCAGAGCCGTCAGTAGGAATGCCTGGCGCGACTTCGGAGCAATGCGCATGAGCCGGTCCCCGGCCGAAACGGCGGGGCCGTCAGAGGATCGAGGCTCAAGGCGCGCGCCGCTGGTTTCCCAGACCGCGTGAAAAAGCTGATACAGCGCCGCTCTCGGCGACAAGGCTTCATTCAGCACATGACCCGCGGCCAGCGCTTCCAGCGAGGCCCGCACATAAGCATCTCCGGTTGCTTGGTCGCCAGTGAGAGCCCGAGCATATCGACGGATAAAAGGAAGATGGGGTGAAAGTCGCGACGACAGGCTCATCGGCCCTCCTCTGCACGCGCAACCATGCGCCCCTCCGCTAGGTCCCGTCATGCGAGCAACGCGGGACTGACGAACAGGGTTCCGAAAGCGTCGCCAGAATATACTAGACCGCTCGACGGCGCGCGTCGCGCGGAACCTCCCATCCTCATTTCGCGTTGGGTTCGAATGATGGAGAATTCCGTCTGAGCACCGACACACACCGGTGGCCTTCGAGCCACGAGGGAGGCATTATCCTTTCGATGGCCAAACGGGCGCCTACGAAACGCTCCCCCGCGCTCGATGAGACTCGCCTGCGTCAGCAAGCGATTGGGGCGCAACTGCGTCGAATTTTCGAGGACGTAGTCAACGAACCGGTGCCCTCAGAGTTTCTCGACCTCCTGAAGCGGGCCGACGGACAAGCCACGGACCAGGACTGATGCGGGACCCCGATCCACCGGCCGAGGCGGAACGTGATCGTGCGTTTCGTGGTGAGCTCATCGGGCTCATTCCCCAGCTTCGCGCCTTTGCCCGCACTCTGACGGGCGATCCCACAGCCGCCGACGACTTGGCCCAAGACGCGATGATGAAGGCCTGGGACGCCCGGGAAAGCTTTTCCCTCGGCACCAACATGAAGGCCTGGACCTTCATGATCCTGCGTAACCAGTTCTACTCCGAGAAGCGCCGATCCTGGCGCCAGTCGCAGCTTGACCAGGAGGCCGCCGAGCGGACGCTCGTGGCGGCCGACGATCCCTCCGCGCCCGTGGCCCTGGACGAGCTACGTCAGGGCCTGACCATGTTGCCTTCCGAACAGCGGGAAGCCCTGATCCTCGTGGGGGCCGGCGGTTTCGCCTATGACGAGGCGGCCGCGATCTGCGGCTGCGCGGTGGGCACGGTGAAGAGTCGGGTTAGTCGTGCGCGTCGCGCCCTGCATGAAATCCTCGAGCGTGGCGACTACGATCGCGATGGAAAGGCTGCTGGCGACGCGATGGGCTCGATTCTCGCGCAAGCGGAGCGCCTGAGCGGAACAAGGTGAACTCCGCCGTCCGGGTGGGCGGCTGGGCTGCGATGCCCGTCCGCGCGCGGCTGGGCTTGGCCTTGGTGGTGGCTCTTGCGCCGGTTTTGATCGTCGCCGCCATCCAGTCGAGCCTCGCCGCCCGTCGGGAATCTCATGAGCTCCAGGCCGAACTCGCGGCATCGGCCGAGCGGAGCGCCGCCACGGCCCGGGCCCGGATCGCGGCGGCAGAGGTTCTTTTGCAAACCGTCACACCGGGATCCGTCGGATACCAGTGCGCGACGCGACTGGCGGAGGTCAAAGGCCGCATTCCTGGGTATGACAACCTCATCCGTTTTGACGAACAGGGGCGTGTGGAATGCTCTGCCGCGGATGCGCCGGCCGATCCGCTGAGGGCGTCGCGGCCGTGGTTCGCGGCGCTTGCGGCAGGTGCGCCGATCACCGTCACCAGCCAGGGCGGCGTTTCCTATGCCGATCGCCCGGCGATCCTCGCCAGTGTCCGCGCCTTGGACGAGCAGGGCAAATTCGAAGGCGTGCTCACCGCCGTCATAGATCTTGCAAGTCTTCGGCCTCAGACTCTCGACCGCTTTCTACCGGCAACTTCGCAGGTGGCGATCACGGACGCAGCCGGCCACATCCTCTCGGCCACCAATCCCCCGGCCTTTCCGAACAACCTAGGCGGCCATCTGTCCCATGGGTCTGCTGACGATTCGCAAATGTGGTTGGAGACAGACAGAGGAGGCGGCGAGAGGATATTCACATCGGCGCCGCTGGTTGATTCTGAAGCCTATGTGGTTCTTTCGGCGCCCTCCCGCGGCGCTCTCTCCTGGGCTGAGTTCAATCCGGTTTCGGCGATTGTCCTGCCGGCGCTGGCGTTCCTGCTTCCGCTCATGGCGGTCGGTTTTGTGGCCGACCGGGGAATCGTCCGCTGGGTCGACTATCTCCGCCGGATTTCGGCGATCTACGCCCGGGGGCGATACACCGTCCGGCCCAAGCGGACCGAATCGGCGCCGCCCGAGTTTCGTCAGCTTGCCCAGTCCATGGGCGCCATGGCCGAAACCATTGCCGCCCGCGACGCGACGCTCAGGCAGTCGCTGGAGGAGAAAGAGGATCTCCTCAGGGAGGTCCACCATCGGGTGAAGAATAACCTGCAGGTCATTTCGTCTTTGCTCAATCTGCAGGAACGGTCGCTGAGTGACCCGTCGGCGCGTACGGCCATGTCGGATACGCGGCAGCGGATTTCCGCGCTCGCGCTCATCTATCGCACTCTCTACCAGGGCCCCGATCTCAAGAGCGTGGAGCTGCGCAGCTTCCTTGATGAGCTGATCGCCCAGACCTTGCTGAGCGAGAGCGTCGGTGGCGCGCCGATCCGGACCGAACTCAATATCGAACCCCTCGAAATGGACGCCGATAACCTCGCGCCGCTTGCGCTGTTCGCTGTCGAGGCGGTCACGAACGCCAAAAAGCATGGGCTGGATCGCGGCGGGGTGCTGACCGTTTCTCTGCATGTGTCCGGCGACAAGGCGGAGCTTACCATCTGCGACACCGGAGCGCCGGGAGCACCGACGCCTAAGGTCGGCGAAGGCGTCGGCCGAACCCTGATGACCGCATTCGCCCGCCAGCTTCGCGGCGAAGTATGCTTCATGGCCAACAAAACCGGCGGCTTGACGACGCGCCTCGCATTTCCCACACCCCGGCATCTCGAGGCCTGACGCCCCGGGCGTCGCATGCATTCAGACCGGAACCATCGCAGCCGTGCACCCTGCCAGGAATTTCCGCGAGTCGGATCGGACCGTTCTTGCTGAGCGCGTCGGCGAGCGTGGTTTCGCGGTTATCGTGGGTATCGATGAGAGGCGTCCACTGATCGCGCACGCACCGATCCTCCTGGACGGAGACCGGTTGCGGTTTCACCTGTCCGCAGCCAATCCGTTGTCAGCCGCCCTGCGGGACGACTGCTGGGCTTTGGCGGTGATCACCGGCGACGAGGCCTACGTCAGCCCTGACTGGTATGAGATGGCCGATCAGGTTCCGACTTGGAACTATCTCTCGGTCGAGATCGAGGGCCGCATTCGAGTGCTCAGCCGCGACGAGGCGGCCCGCCTGCTGGACGATCTCGCCGCCCGTTATGAGGCCTGGCTGAAGCCCAAGCCGCCCTGGACGCGGACGAAGATGGATCCTGCCAAGTTCGAAACCTTGCTCGGGGGGATTGTCGGCTTCGAAATGAAGGTCGAGCGCCTCGAGGGCGTGACCAAGCTCTCCCAGAACAAGCCCGCCGCCGAAGCCACGCGGATAGCCAGGGAGCTCGCCAAGCTCGACGACGAGGGGGCGCGCCGCATTTCGAGGCGGATGATCAGGCGTCTTTCGGCAGGCTGAGCCAGATCCGCACGCCGTGCGGACGATCCTCGACGCTGATTTCTCCGCCGGCGGCTTCAACAAGAGCCCGGACGAAGGCTCCCTGGGCCCAGCGGCCACCCACCTCGCTGGCCGTGCCGGCAAGGCCTGAACGAACTTCCTCGCGCAGCATTGGACGCGGTCCCTCGGCGTCCAGCTCGACAATCTGCACATTGTCCCGCGCCCGGACGTCTAGTCGCGCTAAGCCGCCGGTCGCCAGGATATCGGCGCCCAGCTGCGCCAGGACGAGGAGGCCGCGCGCGGCGGACGACCCGAGCGCCGGCGTCGTCACCCGCCAATCGAGCTCGGGCCGGATATCTTCAAAGAGCTGGTGAACAAGGGACTCCAGCTCGGCGCAATCGACGGCGCCGGCGGAAGGACCGTAGGCTTGGCGGGCATAGCGGATCTTGGCCTTCTGGGCGGCCACCGCCTCGGCGAGGAAGGACTCGGCCTCTTCGCGCTCCGCCACTCCCTGTGCTTCGCGAAGCAGGTCAAATCCGGAGGCGACCGCCTGGGCGGAGCTGGCGAAGTCATGGCACAGGCGATCCGCCACGCGCTCGATAAGGGGCAGGAAAAGCTCACTCACGAGCCGAAGATCACCTGATTTGGCGCGTCGGCAAACCACGCCTAAACAGGGCCGATGACCGTGACCAGCCTGGCTGACCCAGACCTCGGCGCCTGCCTTGCAGACTTCGTCGAGGAGGCCGCTCGCCTCATCCTTCCCCTGTGGAAATCAGGCCTCGAGGTTACCGCCAAGGCCGATGAGAGCCCGGTCACAGAAGCCGACCGCCGTGGCGAAGCGCTGATCCTTCAACGCCTCGCTGTGGCCTTTCCCGATACGCCCGTCCTGAGTGAGGAACACTGCGGCGTCCACGGCGCCCCGGACAGGATCGGCGACATCTTCTTCGCGGTCGATCCGCTCGATGGCACCAAAGCCTTCGTGCGCGGCGATCCGAGCTTCACAGTTAATATCGGCCTGATTGACGCCGGTCGGGCGATCGCGGGCGCGGTTTGCGCGCCGGCGACCTCAGAAACCTGGTTCACGAGCCCCGGCGGCGCCATGAAACGCGTCGGCGGCTCCGACGCGCTCAGGATCTGCGCGCGGCCATGGAACGCTACGGACGCCGTGGCCCTGGTCAGCCACACCATGAAGGCGGAGGCCCGGGCGGCGCTTAAGGCGGAGTTCGGCGTCGCCCATACCCTTGCTATGGACTCTTCGATCAAGCTCTGCCGCATCGCCGAAGGCGAGGCTGACCTTTATCTCAGGCGCGGCCCGACCATGGAGTGGGACATCGCCGCCGGCCACGC
>DASXBY010000076.1:0-8940 GCA_036491455.1 Caulobacteraceae bacterium | reverse complement strand
CGGCGGTAGCCGATGCCGCCATAGAAGTCGGCGGCTTCATTGCCGTCCCGGACCATCAACTCCAGCTTGGGCATGCCGCGCTCGCGGGCCCAGTCCTCGGCCGCCCTCATCAGCGCCTTGCCATGACCGACACCGCGGTGATCCGGCGAAACGGCGAGGTAGTAGACCCAGGCCCGATGACCATCCGCCCCGACCATGGCCGTGGCGGCGAGGTCTTGGCCGACGAATCCCCCAAACACGGTGGACGACAACCCCTCGATCGCGCGCCGAGCGTCCGCGTAGGGCTCGTTCCACGGTCTCGTCAGAACGCACGCTTCCCAGAGCTGGACGGCGGCGCCGATCTCCTCGGGCTTCAGTTCGCGGATGACGAGCGGCTGGTCCAACGCGAAGACCAGCCTAACCGCGCGCGCTTCAGCGATCCAGCACCAGAACCTGGAAGCTGCCGGGCACCGTCGTCGGCCGGCCGCCGGCCTGAGCCGGGGCCGCATAGTTGGCTGTCGGCAGCCAGACCTTGCCGGTCTTGGGATCGACGGCCCCGGTACGGGCGCCGAGCTGAGTGGGGACGGTATCGATCACGGTATTGGCCTTAGGCCCCTCGAGGGCGATCACCGCCAGGTTGCCGGATCGGCCGGCCGGGATCAGCGCCAAATGACGGTGCGGATCGTACATCACCGCGTCATTGCCCGTGCCGATCGGCAGAGAGGCGATGACGTGCCCGTCGGCAGCGCTCAGGATCTCGGCAAGCCCCTGGCAGGAGGAGACCAGGCGGTCGCCTTCGACATAGGCCAGTCCCGTAGGCCTCTGGCAGCCCGGCATCGCGTAGTGTCCGACGACCTTCAGCGCCTTCAGGTCGATGACCTCGATGGCGTTGGACTCTTCGCCATTGATGAAGAAGCGGCCCTTGCCGTCGGCCACGCCGAACTCGAGCGCTCCGCCGACCTTGAGGTCGCCGACGGATTTCATCGACTTGGGATCGATGAGCGCGATTTCGCCGCTATCGCCACCGATCACCACGACGTCGCCCGTGGCCGGGTCATAGGACGCCGAATCGGTATCCGGCGGCGCGGGGATCGAGGCCAGGATCTGGCCGGTCCTGGCATCGATGACCTTGGCGGTCTTGTCGCCGCTGTTGGTGGTGACGACCCGATCGGTTCCCGGCACCGGCACCACGGCGTGGAGGTGCGAGCCCTTGGCCCAGCCGGGATGTGAGCGGCCGCTATCGGCCTCGATCATCAGCACGTCGTCGCCGTGGGCGATGTAGACCCGCCGCGTGGCCGGATCGAAGCTCGTGTAGTCCCAATGGCCGTCGGGGCCCGCGATCTTTGCCTTTACCGCCAATCCGGAGGGGCCCGCCAAGGCGGCCGGCGCGGCCAAAAGCAAGCAGGCGGCGAGGAGAGCGCGTTTCATTGTTTTTCTGGGGCTCCAGCGTTGGTCGGCTTCCATGCCACGACAGGCCCAGCGCTTACAGCCGCCTTGCGACGAAATCACGAACGAACCGCCCGCCTTTGCGGACAGGCGCCGCCTCGGGCATAGAGGCAGGCGACCATGCCTGCTTTCGCCGCCCTGGCTCCGATCGTTCTGGCCGCCTTCCTGGCGTCGGCAGTGGAGGTCGTGGAGGCCTTCACCATCGTCCTAGCGGTGAGCGTCGTGCGCGGCCCAAGACCGGCGGCGTTCGGGACCGTGGCCGCCCTCGCCTGCCTCGCCCTGGCGATCGCCATCTTTGGACCGCTGATCGCCCGGGCCCCGGTCCACGGTCTCCAACTTGTGATCGGCGTGCTGCTGCTGATCTTCGGCCTGGGATGGCTGCGGAAGGCGATCCTGCGCGCCGGCGGCGCCTTGGCCCTGCACGACGAGACAGCGGCCTTCGCCGAAGAGACCCGCGCGCTCGAGGCCAGCGCTCAGAACGCGGCGGCCGACTGGCTCGCCGGCGTCGTCGCCTTCAAGGCGGTCCTGCTCGAGGGGACCGAAGTGGTGTTCATCGTCCTCGCCGTGGGCGCGCGGCCCGGCCTGCTTGGTCCCGCAGCGCTGGGCGCGGCGCTGGCCTGCGCCGTGGTCCTGGCCATCGGCTTCGCCGTTCGCCGGCCTCTGGCGCGGGTGCCGGAGAACAGCCTGAAGTTTGTGGTCGGCACCCTGCTCACCGGCTTTGGCGTCTTCTGGACGGCGGAGGGACTGGGATTCCCCTTTCCGATCGGTGACTGGGCCATTCCGTTGCTGATCGGCTTCTTCCTGGCAGTTGGCGCGGCCAAGGCCCTGTTTGTCAGGCTCGTGATCGGGAAGGCGCCGGCATGGACGTGATCCTCGCCCTGGGCGCCGAGATCCGGAAGATGTTCGCCGGCGACGCGATCCTCTCGCTCGCCGCCGTGTCGCTCGTCGCGATCGTCGGCGTGCTGGTGAAGACCGGCGTGCTCGACCCCGACCTGGCGCCCTGGCTGCTGATGATCGGCGTGGCCTTCGTCCTGGTCGTCGCCATCAATATCGCACTCTTCAAGACCATAAGGAAAACAAGCTGATGAATGACCGTGTTCAAGTGACAATCGAGGATGGAGTTGCCGACGTCCGTCTGGTCAGGGTCGATAAGATGAACGCTCTCGACGATGCCATGTTCTCAGGCCTTGTCGAAGCCGGAGAACGTCTCAAGCACGAGCCTGGCGTGCGCGCCGTGGTCCTTTCCGGAGACGGTCGCGCCTTCTGCGCCGGTCTCGACATGGGCAATTTCGGGCGCATGGCGGATGGACCCCGTCGCCCGGCAACCGGCGGTCCGCCGCTCGACGCCCGCACGCACGGCATCGCCAATCGCGCGCAGTACGCCGTCTGGGTGTGGCGCGAGGTCCCGGTGCCGGTGATCGCCGCGGTGCATGGGGTCGCCTTTGGCGGTGGCTTCCAGCTGATGCTGGGCGCGGACATGCGGTTCATCGCTCCGGATGCGCGCCTCGCGGTCCTCGAGATCAAATGGGGCCTGGTGCCGGACATGTGCGGCACCTTGCTGATGCGCCATCTTGCCCGCGAGGACGTGGTGAGGGAGCTGACCTACACCGGCCGGATCTTCTCCGGCGAAGAGGCGCTGTCGCTTGGCTTCGCCACAAGGGTTTGCACCGATCCGCGCGCAGAGGCCCTTGCGCTCGCCCGCGAGATCGCCGGACGCAATCCCCATGCGGTGCGCGCAGCCAAGCGGATCCTCAACAAGGTGGCTGCCGGAACGGACGAGGCGGCCGGCTTGCTCGACGAGACCCGCGAGCAGATCGCGCTTATCGGCAGCGGCAACCAGATCGAAGCCGTCCGCGCTAATATGGAGAAACGGGCCCCGGCGTTTCAGGACGTGGCCTAGGCGGGGCTACTGCAAGCTCGGAGCACGCCCCCCAAGTCGCTTCAGGGGGGCGTAGCGCTCGATCACATAGCTGAAAGGCGCGCCGGTCCGGTCGACGAGGACAGCGCGTACGACCAGACGGCCATGGTCGTTTGACGTCGCGATGGTGCGACGCCGGAAGGCGAGCGGTCGGACCACCAGGCCGAACGGCGCATCGCTCGCCGCCAGCCGGCGGTTCATGTCCGGGGTCAACTCGGAGGGCAGATACCAGTTGTCGGCCTCCGACATTGTCTGTCCGCCGCAGGCCAGGCGCACCCGGCGAAAGGCGATGGACGCGTTGCCGCCCGCCCTTAGGGCCAAGCGCACGCCACGATCCGCCGCCTTTCGTTGGGCCAGGCGCTGGGCGTGGAGGCGTGGAAGACCGTGCGCCAAGCACCAGCTGTCGAGAACGACGCTGGCGCTTTCACCCGCGGCGATCCGGTCCAGCGGGCCGGGCGCCGCGGCGGCGATCAGGGGCGCGGCAAGGAGGGCGGCAGCGAGGCGGGCGCCTTCGGCCCTCACGCGCCGACCTTGGCCGGCGCCGACTCGCGCATGAACCACGCCGCCGGAATGCTGAGGACCACCGCGCCGATGAGGAACCAGGCCGGGGTCATGGGATTTCCGCTGGCGTGGATGGCCTTGGCAAGGACGAACTGGGTGGCGCCGCCGAACACCGAGATGGCGAAGGCATAGACGATCGCCACCCCGCCGGAACGGATGGCCGGCGGTAGGCCCTCGGTGAGCGCCACGATGACCGGCGCCGCGGCCATGTTGGTGAAGATGCTGATCACCGCCATGCCGATAAAGAGGCTCGTCGCGCCAGGACTATGGACGATTGCCGAAAAGAACGGCCAGGCGATCAGGCCTGCGACAATGGCCGAGAGGATGATCACGGGCCGTCGTCCCGCCCGGTCGGACAGGACTCCGCCCAGGGTGCTGAAGATGATGATGGCGACTGCATTGATCGCGCCGACGCCGAAGGCGACGCTTGGCCCGAGCTTGAGCGTAACGAGTGCGAAGGTCGTCATGTAGAGCAGGACGTAGGTCACCACCGTGCCGCTGACGAGCAACACGAACCCGCAGATGATCAGGCGGATATGGGGCCGGATCGGGGTAGAGCGGCGGGTCTGGGTGGGGGCGTCCGGCGCCTGGGCCGCGCCGGCCGCTTCGAGTGTCTCCGGAAGGCTGCGGCGCAGCCACAGGCCGAAGGGCACAATGATCACCCCGATCAGGAAGGCGATCCGCCAGCCCCAGGCGGCCAGGTCATGGGGACCCAGCGTGCGCGCCAGCAGCCAGCCGGCGATGGAAGAGCCCAGCACCGCCACGCCCTGAGAGGTGTACTGGAAACTGGCGTAGAAACCCCGCCGCTGCGGCGGCGCCGCCTCAAGCATGTAGGCGGTGGTCGGTCCGACGTTGCCACCCAGGGCGAACCCTTGGATCAACCGGAAGGTGACGGCCAGGATCGGCGCGGCCACTCCGATCTGGGCGTAGGTGGGGGTGAGGGCCAGGCCCAGCATGGCCAGGCCGATCATCGAAAAGGAGATGAGCATCGCCGGCTTGCGGCCGATGCGATCGCCGAGCGGTCCCAGCACCATGGCCCCCACCGGTCGAGTCAGGAATCCGGCCCAGAAGGCGGCCAGGGAACTCAGCAGCTTTTCGGCGGGGTCCCTGCCTGGGAAGAAAGCCTCGCCGATGTAAACGGCGAACAGGCTGAAGGTCAGGAAGTCGTAGAACTCGAGCGCATTGCCGATCGAAACGGCGGCCACGTGCGCGGCCGGTATGCGGCCGACGGGAGGGTTTTTTCGCGGCATCTCGTTCCACCCCACCGCCGACCCTCCGGCTTTGCAGGGAGGACGCCGTGGGTGGGGGCCAGATGTCAAGTGACGGCGGGTCAGCCTTGGCCCGGCCGCGGATTGCGGCCAAGATCGAAGCGCCAAACCCCCGACGGAGGAACCATGTTTTCGCACATCATGATCGGCACCAACGACCTTGCCCGCTCCAAGACCTTTTATGACGCGGTGCTAGGGACGCTTGGCGTGCCGCCCGCCCAGGACGGTGGGAACCGGATCTTCTACATGACGCCAACCGGCGTCTTCTGTGTAACTCAGCCGATCGACGGCGAGCCGGCCTGCCATGCCAATGGCGGCACCATCGGCTTCAACGCCACCTCGCCGGAACAGGCCGATGCCTGGCATGCGGCGGGCGTCGCCAACGGCGGGACGTCCATCGAGGATCCCCCCGGCGTGCGTGAAGGCGGCCTGGGCAAGATGTATCTCGCCTATCTTCGCGACCCTGACGGCAACAAGATCTGCGCCCTGCACAGAATGAACTGAGCGGGTTTCTCTTTTAGGCTGGCGTCTCCGCTCGGCGACGGCGGGGCGCCGGCGTTACGGGAATTCGCCGCCGGCTTGTGCGCGGCTCACCCCTTCGCCGTTTCCCCTCCCCGAGAGGAGGGGGACAGCGGACTTGTCTCGCCCGCGCCCGGCGCTCACAATCCTCGAGACACAGAGGTAACCGCTATGTCCTACGCTCAAGGACGCCTGATCCACGACGCAGATTCTCACCTCATGGAGCTGGATGGCTGTCTCGACCCCTGGTTCGAGCAGACCTGGCTCGATGCCTTCCATGCCCTGCCTTACTACCGCAAGAAGCTCGAGCCGGCCGGCTGGGCTGACAAGGCGCGCGCCGTACAGAACGACCCTTCGTTCCGCGCCGGCGAGGCCGAGAACCTGATGCTGCGCAAGAACTACCAGGCGCTCGGGGCCTTCACGAGCGTGGATCGCGCCCGGGCGATCGACCTCATGGGCTTCGCCAGCCAGCTGGTCTTCACCACCTTCTGCCTCGGCAACTTCGGCCTCGACGAGGGCGACGATGTCGACCTCTGCTATGCCGCCGCCAGGGCGCACAACCGGATGATGACCGACTTCTGCTCCGTCGACCGCCGCCTCCTCGCCACCGCCTATGTGCCGCTCATCGATTTCGAGCGCGCGGCGGCCACCGCCAAGGATGCGGTCGAGCTTGGCGCCAAGGCCCTTCTGATCCCCTCGCGCTGTCCTAAAGGGCGCTCGCCCAGCCATATCGGCTTCGACCCGGTGTGGGCGATCGCCCAGGATGCCGGCCTGCCGATCCTCTTCCACGTCGGCGGCGAGCTGAAGCTGCAGCCGGACTATTTCGAGAACGGCCTTCCTCGGGTGAAGGACTTCCACGGCGGAGAGGAGAACTTCACCTCAGTCAGCTTCATGGCCATTCCGGGCTCGGTGATGCAGACCCTGGCCTGCCTGATCATCGACGGTGTCCTCGATCGCTTTCCGCGCCTGAAGTTCGGGGCCATCGAGCTTGGCGCCTCGTGGTTGCCCGGCTGGATGCGGTACATGGACAGCGGCCACCAGGCCTTCTTCAAGAACGAGGAGCGGCTGCATCACCTCTCCGCGAGGCCCAGCGAGATCGTCCGTCGCCAGGTGCGCGTGACGCCCTATCCGCATGAGGACGCTGGCTGGGTCATCGCCAACGCCGGCGAGGAGGTCTGCCTGTTCTCCTCGGACTACCCACACGTGGAAGGCGGCCGGAACCCGCTGAAGCGGTTCGACGATTCCCTCGCGCGCCAGCCGGCCTCCGCGGTCAGGGGCTTCTTCAGCGACAACTTCGTCGACCTGATGGGGGCGGGCCTCGCGGAAGACCTGCGTCGCCCCGCGACGGCGAAGGCGGCCTGAGCAGTCTTGAGCGATTTGGGGGATGATCGTCGGCCGCCGGCGCCGCCAGGCCTGAGCGCCTTAAGGAACGCGGCCCTGTTCATGGCCGTGGTGCTGGCCCTGTCGCTGATCCGCTTCTTCAGTGACATCCTTTCGCCCCTTGTGGTCGCGGCGTTCATGATGGCGCTGGCCGACGGCGTGTCCCGCAGCATGCATCGGCGCCTGCCGCTGGCCCCGCCTTGGCTGCGCAGCGGCATCGCCGGCGCGGTGATCCTGGCGGCTTTCGCCTTCATCGCCGGCTTGATCTTCGTCGAAGCGCCGCCGTTCGCCCTGCAGTTGAAGGCCCTGGCGCCCAAGTTCGATGCGATCATCCAGCAGGCCATGACCGTCATCGGCGCCCCGCCGATGACCATCGAACACCTGTTGAAGGGCGAGGACCCCGGCAAGCTCGCCGGACACATCTTCGCGGCCCTGCGCCACTTCACCTCCTTCGTGGCCCTGGTGCTGATCTATTTCGGCTTCCTGGCCGCCTCGCGCGCGACCTTCTCGCAGAAGGTTGACCGGCTCTATGTGTCCGACAACCAGAAGGAATCGGCGCTGCGGGTCTTCTCCGCCGTCAGCCATGCCGTCGACCGCTACGCCTGGCTTCAGACCCTCAAGGCCCTTTCCGTCGCCGTGGTCGCCTGGGGTCTGATGACCCTGATGGGCGTGCACGACGCGATCTTCGCCGCCTTCCTGGTGTTCCTCTCGGCCTTCGTGCCGATTGTGGGGGCGGTGATCGGCTCGGTGTTCCCGGGACTGCTGGCCCTGGCGCAGTTCAACGACCTGACCCGGCCGCTGGTCATCGTCGCCCTGCTGGCCTCTGCGGTGTTCGTCATCGACAACGTGGTCATGCCCAAGCTGCAGGGTGACGAGCTCAACCTCGATCCCCTGTTCATCCTGATCTCCCTGGGCTTCTGGGCGGCGATCCTGGGCGCGCCGGGCGTCCTCCTCTCGACACCGCTCACCGTCATGGTGATGTCCATCGCCGCCGAGTTCGAAGCGACGCGATGGGTGGCGGTCCTCCTATCGCGCGACGGCCTTCCCGACGTGGAGTAACCGCACGGCGTCGCCACCTGTCATCTCAAGGAATTCCCCGTGACCGTGACCGCCCTCGACGCCAAGACTGCGCTGATCGTGATCGATCTTCAGAAGGGCATTGTGGCGCTACCCGCCGCCCATCCGATCGACATCGTGGTGAAGCACGTCGCGGCGCTAGCGGAGGCATTCCGCGGTCACGGGTTGCCGGTCGTCCTGGTCAATGTCGCCGGCATGGCCCCAGGCAGGACAGAGCAACCGCGTAGACGTTTGCATCCTCCGGCCGGCTGGACCGATCTCATCCCGGAGTTAAGTCTGCAGCCGCAGGACCACGTGGTGACGAAGATGACTCCGGGGGCGTTCACCGGCACGGATCTCGAGACCTATCTGAAATCGCTGGAAGTCACGCAGGTAGTCATTGTGGGCATTTCCACCAGCAATGGCGTTGAGGTCACCGCGCGGCAGGCCTTCGAGCTAGGCTTAAACGTGACGCTCGCGACCGACGCCATGACCGACATGAACGCCGAGGCCCACGATTACAGCATGACAAGCGTGTTCCCGAGGATCGGCGAGACCGGCGCCACCCGGGACATCATCGAGCTTCTGGATAAGAGGACCAGACCATGAACTGGCTCCACGACCTGGCTTACTTCTTCGGCGGGGCCTTTGCCGCGAACGCCGTGCCGCATTTCGTCAGCGGCATGATGGGGCGGCCCTTTCAAACTCCCTTTGCAAAACCGCCCGGGCAGGGGCTTTCCTCATCGACGGTGAACGCGGCGTGGGGCTTCTTCAACGTCGTCATCGGCTATCTGCTCATACTGCGCGTGGGCG
>DASXBY010000075.1:0-3625 GCA_036491455.1 Caulobacteraceae bacterium | reverse complement strand
TGGACCACTCCGTCGGCGAACCGAGTGAGAGCGCCGGTGACCTCTCCGAGCCGCCATACACCGCCGAGGTCCGACAGGGCGACGAGAAGGTGGAGATCGCCTTTCAGTCGGCGAAGGCGGGTTTCGGTCGCCTCGATTTCTGCGTCCGTGGAGCGGGCTTCGACCCTTTTGAGGACATCCGCCAAGGACGCTTCCGGTGAACGTGACAACAACCGATGTAGTCGTTCCGGCGCCCGGGTTGCGAGGCCCGCCAGGTAGGGCGAGGCGGCGAACACGGGCTCCAGCGCCGGCCAGGCCGTTTCCACGTCGCCAACCGAGCCATCCTCACTTGCGGCCTCGGCCAGGCGTTCACGGGCCCGTTCGGCCGCACCGATGTCGATGACAGGTCCGCAAGGCCGGATGAGGCCGCCGAGCGGCGTCGCCATCAGCCGACCTTTGGCAGGACGAGCGCCGCCCGCAGGCCCGCCCCGTCGCCAAATGTCGAACCGGGACCCTCGTCCAACTCGAGGTGGCCCCGATGGGCGCGGGCGACGGCGGAGACCAGCGACAGGCCCAACCCTACGCCTGGCAGGTTGCGGCTGTGCTCGAGGCGGACGAAGCGCTCGATCACGCGCTCCCGATCGGCGGCGCCGACGCCAGGCCCCGTGTCGGTGACCGACATCTCGATATCGCCTGACGAGCGGCGGCGGACCCGCAGCATGATCGCGCCGCCGGCAGGTGTGTACTTCACGGCGTTGTCGAGGATGTTGGAAAGCGCCTGAGCAACGAACTCACGGTTGCCTTTGACGGTTAGGCCGGGAGTCAGCTCCGCCTTGAAGTCCAGCCCCTTGTCGTCGGCAAGCGGTTCGTAGAGATCGGAGAGATCGGCCGCCAGAACGCCTGGATCGAACAAGGCCTGGTCGGGAGCGTCGCCGGCCGCTTCGAGTCGGGCGATGGCCAGCACGGCGGAGAAGGTCCGAAGGACTCCGTCGGCGTCTTCAAGCGCCTGATGAAGCGCCGCCTTGGGATCGCCACGGCCAGCGTCGGCTTCGATCATCGCCGCCTCGAGCCGGGCCCTCAGGCGAGTGAGCGGTGAGCGCAGGTCATGGGCGATGGCGTCGCCGGCGTGCCTGAGACCGCCCACGGAGCGTTCGAGACGCTCAAGCATGTCATTGAGACCGTTTGCGAGTTCGTCATACTCGTCACCGGCCCCGCGAATCCTGGCTCTGGCGCCAAGGTCGCCGCTCCGGGCGGCGTCGATGACGTCTGTGAGACTCGTCATGTTGCGGCTGACGTCCCGGCTCACCAGGACTCCGCCGACAAGACCAAGCACGATGACCAGCGCCCCGGCGCCCCAAAGAGCCCTCAGGATCCTGACCACAAAGCCTTCGGCCTCACCGACGTCGGCGCCGACAAACATGAATTCGCCGCCGGGCATGCGTTTCTCCAGGCCACGCGCCGGAAGGCGCAGCACCGCGCCGTCGGGATTCGTCTCGGTGAGCACGAAGCTCGACCAGGCCTGATCGCGTTCGCCAATCTTCACCGGCGACTGCGGGATCGAGCCGGATACGGCGTGGCCCTCCTTGTCCATCAGGAGATAGACCAGTGAGGGATTGCTCGAAGACCGCTCGATCACCGCGTGGTTGAGTTCGGCGAAGCCGCCACGCGCATAGACCGCCTCGAGGGAGCGCATTTCGGCGCGGACCAGCGAGTCTGCCTTGCGGGTCACCTCGCCGGCGGTGGCCAGGTAGATGTAGGCGAGGAAGGCGCAGGCCGCGGCGGCGAAGAGCGCCAGGAACAGTAGCGTCAGGCGGAAGGGAGTGGTTCGGAGAACCCTTGGCAGGCGCATCCGGCCCGACCCGATCAGGCTTCCAGGCGGTAGCCCGCGCCCCGCACGGTCTGCAGCATCGGCCTGTCGAAACCTTTGTCGATCTTGGCGCGTAGCCGTGAGATGTGAACGTCTATGACATTGGTCTGGGGATCGAAGTGATACTCCCACACCTTCTCCAGCAGCATGGTCCTGGTGACCGACTGCCCGGCGTTGCGCATCAGGAATTCGAGCAATTGGAATTCGCGCGGCTGCAGGTCGATCTCCTGCCCGGCCCGGTGAACCTCGCGGCCCAGAAGGTCCATCTCCAGGTCGCCGACTTTCAGCACCGTTTGAACCGAGCCGGTCTCGCGGCGGCGAGCCAGGGCTTCGACGCGGGCGGTGAGTTCGGCAAAGGCGTAGGGCTTGACCAGATAGTCGTCGCCGCCAGCCTTGAGTCCCGTGACGCGATCATTGATCTCGCCCAGCGCCGAGAGGAACAGCACCGGGGTCTGATCGCCGCGAGAGCGTAGCCGTTCGACCATGGTGACGCCGTCGATCCGTGGCATCATCCGGTCGACAATGAGGACATCGAACCGCGACCCGTCGGCGGCCATGAGGCCCTCTTCGCCATCGGCCGCGGTAAGGCACTCATAGCCCGCCTCCGCCAAGCCCTTGGCCATGGCGGTGCATGCCTCGAGATCGTCCTCGACGATTAAGACCCGCATTCAGCCCCCGACATTGCGACCGCGCCTGCGGTCAGGTTCATCCGTCTATCTTAAGCGGCACGAACAGGGTGCGTCCGCCCCGATTGATAGCCAGAGGAATTTCCTTGCGGCCTTCCTTCTTCCATATCGACACCGCCGCCGCGATATCGCCGGTGGTCGCCACCTCGCGGTCACCTGCCCGAACAATGACATCGCCGCGCTGCAGCCCCTTGTCGCTGGCGTCGGAGGTTCCGCTGACGCCTTCGATGATCACCCCGCGCGCGTTCTGGCCGAGATTGAACTCCTGGCGTGCTGAGGGACTGAGCGGCGCCAGATTCATGCCGAGGATCGAGGCCCCGGGCGTCGCCCTCGGCGATCCCATTGAATCGCCTGGTTCGCCGTTAAGTCCGTCGTTCTGGGCCAGTTGCGATTCCGAGGGCCTGAGGGCCGTTCGCACGTCGACGGAACGCTCCTTGCCGTCGCGATAGACGTCCAGGCGAGCCACATCGCCGGCCGGCACCTTGGCGATCTCTCGCGTCATTTCGGTGTAGCTGGAGATCGCCTGGCCGTTGACCCCAACGACAATGTCACCGGACAAAACGCCCGCCTTCTGCGCCGGGCCGCCGGGCACGACGTCGGCCACGACCGCGCCCGTGCGTCCAGACAGTCCGAAGGAGTCAGCCATTTCGGTACTCAGCGGCTGGATCGTCGCGCCGATATAGCCGCGCTGGATTTTTCCGGTGGAGATCAGCTGCTTGGTCACCTGGGCGGCGACATCCGCTGGGATGTCAAAACCAATGCCCACCGATCCGCCGGACGGCGAGAAGATCGCGGTGTTGACGCCGATAACACGCCCGTAGGTGTCGAACGTGGGACCGCCGGAATTGCCGCGGTTGATGGGCGCATCGATCTGGATGTAATCGACGAAGTTCTCGCCGAGATCACGATTGTAAGCCGAGACGATCCCGGCGGTGGCGGTGTTTCCGAGACTGAACGGATTGCCCACAGCCAGAACCCAGTCGCCCACGCGCGGCTTGGCCGCGGTTTCAAAGTTCACGTAGGCAAAGCCGTGGCCCTCGACCTTGATCACCGCAAGGTCCGTCGCCTCGTCACGCCCGACGACCACGCCCTT
>DASXBY010000074.1:0-3983 GCA_036491455.1 Caulobacteraceae bacterium | reverse complement strand
TGGAACCGCTATCCTGGCGCCGCCTGTGACGTCGAATCCTATGTTTATCTGCCGCTCCTCGAAGAAATCGGTTATCTGCCGGTGGAGAAATATTCCCGCGCCCCGGAAATCCTGGCCCACAGCCGCGCCATCGGCCGGCACTTCAACCTCTACGACGGCGCGCTCTTCCAGACCGAAGTCACCCGCGTGGATTGGGACGAGAAGGCCTCGCGCTGGATCGTCTCCACCAATCGCGGCGATGCGCTGCGCGCGCGTTTCCTGATCATGGCTAACGGCCCGCTGCACCGGCCCAAGCTGCCGGGCATCCCGGGCGTGGAGAGCTTCAAGGGCCACTCCTTCCACACCAGCCGCTGGGACTACGACTACACCGGCGGCGATTCCACTGGCGGCCTCTCAAAGCTGAAGGACAAGCGGGTCGGGATCATCGGCACCGGGGCGACGGCGGTTCAGTGCGTGCCGCACCTGGCGGCTGGCGCAAAGGAACTCTTCGTCTTCCAGCGCACCCCCTCTTCGATAGACGTGCGCGCCAACCGGCCGACCGATCCGGACTGGGCCGCCAGCCTGGAGCCCGGCTGGCAGCAGCGGCGGATGGACAACTTCAATATCCTGGTTTCCGGCGGGTTCCAGGACGAGGACCTGGTGAACGACGGCTGGACGGAGATCATCCGCAACCTGCTGATCCTGGCCCGACGCAACGAGCGCGCCGGCGAGGCGGCGCCGACCGAAGTCATCGAGATGCTGGAGATCGCCGACTTCCAGAAGATGAACCAGATCCGCGCCCGGGTGGATGCGGTGGTCGCGGACACCGCCAAGGCCGATGCGCTGAAGCCTTACTACCGGCAGTTCTGCAAGCGGCCGTGCTTTCACGACGAATATCTGGACGCGTTCAACCGGCCCAACGTCACCCTGGTGGACACCGCCGGCAGGGGGGTGGAACGGATCACCGAGCAGGCGGTGTGGGCCAACGGCAAAGAATACGAGATCGACTGCCTGATCTACGCTACCGGCTTCGAGGTCGGCACCGAGTACACCCGGCGATCCGGCTATGAGCTTTATGGCAAGGGCGGGAGCTCGCTTACCGAGCATTGGGCGGACGGCGTGCGCACCTTGCACGGCTTCCACGCTCGCGGCTTTCCTAACTGCTTCATCGTCACCCAGACCCAGTCGGGGTTCAGCGTCAATTTCCCGCACATGCTCAACGAGCAGTCCAGGCACCTGGCCTACATCGTCAGCCACTGCCTGGAGACGCAGGTCCGCGCCATCGAGGTCAGCGCAGAGGCCGAGCAGGCCTGGGTGGACACCATCAAGCAGCTGGCGGTGATGCGCGAGAAGTTCCAGGCCGAGTGCACGCCCGGCTACTACAACAACGAGGGGCAACCCAACGCCCGGGCGGTACAGAACGGCTTCTATGGGGCCGGGCCGATCCGCTTCGTGGAAGTCCTCGAGGCCTGGCGCGCCGCCGGCGGCCTCGAAGGCCTGGAGATGACCCGCGCCTGACCGCGCCAGGGGAATAGCGTGGCGGACGACGACAACCTGACCGGCGTCTGGGAAGGGCTTTTCAACTGGCCCATCCGCCGCCCGCCCACCTCGTTCACGGCGGTGCTGATCGACACCGGCGGAACGCTGAGCGGTTCGGTGCACGAGATCGCCCAGGGAGGCCCGTTCGACGGCCGCGAGCTGACCGCCATGATTGCCGGCGTGCGATCGGGCGGTTCGGTGAGTTTCACCAAGACCTATGAGCCCGGGACCGCCCGCTTCGCGCCGGTCGCCTATGACGGCTCGCTGAATGCCGACTTAACGGAGATCGACGGAACCTGGACGATCAAGGGCCGGATGTCGGGTCGATTTCTGATGATGCGCTCGCGTCGGCCGTCCGAGGCCGTCGCAACCGAAGTGAAGATCGCCGCTCCGGTCGAATAGGTCGCAGGCCCGGCGCTTGCGCGATTCGCGTATCCGGTGGCATTTCCCGGGTGACCTTTGGGGGACGAGATGAAAACCGCGATCCTGGCGTGCGCAGGCCTGCTCGCCCTAGCCGGCTGCAGCAGTCCGCCGCCTCCGCCCCCTCCGCCCGCCGTCGCCTCCGGCGACTGTCCGAACAAGGGGCCCGGTACGCTCTTCGGTCCCATGGCGATGACCGCAGTCACCGATCAGATCGACAATTCGGCGGCGGATGACCAGCCGCTCAGCCTCAAGCTGCAGTATGCAGCGGGCCTAGGCGTCTGCGTCGACGGCGGCGACGGCGAGATCCATATCTACGGCGACAAGGCAGGCGGCGCCCAGTTCACCCTGACCTTCGCACCTGGCCTCGCCGGGAAGGCGACATGGCCGACCGACGCCACCCAGGCGATCCAGATCGCCGACAAGCCCGACGGGCCGTTCGCCGCTCCGCCGGCCACATCCTGGAATCCGCCGCCGGCTGTGATGGGCGGCGGCACGATCCTGATGTTCACCGTGCCCTCCGAGCCAGGGCGCACCTACTACTACCGCCTGCAGTATCTGGACTCGACCGGCGCGCCCGAGACCGTCGATTCGAAGATCATCAACTATACGCCGCCACCGCCGAAGTCCTGAGGCGGCGCCGGGAGCTCCCTGGCGTCTCCGGCGCCAGGACCAGCCCGCAACGGCGAAGAAATCGGCCACGGGCCCTTTCGGATGCGGCCGCCGGCGCCTAGGTCCTGCCAAACGCGAGAGGGACACCGCCATGAAATACAATCAGCTCGGCCGCACGGGCCTTTTCGTCTCCGAGATCTGCCTGGGATGCATGACCTTCGGCGGCAATTCGGATGCCGGCATATGGCGGGCGATTGGGGCGCTTGATCAGGACACCGTCGACGATATCGTCGGCGCTTCGCTCAAGGCGGGGGTCAACTTCTTCGATACGGCCGATGTCTATTCCTTCGGCGAGAGCGAGCGGCGGCTCGGACAGGCCTTCAAGAACCTCGGCGTCAAGCGCAGCGACGTGGTGGTGGCGACCAAGACGCATGGCCGCATGGGCCCGCGGGCCAACGACGCCGGCTCTTCCCGTGGCCATATCCTCGACAGCGTCAGGGGCAGCCTGGAGCGGCTGCAGCTGGACCATATCGATCTCTACCAGATCCACGGCGATGATCCGATCACACCGGTCGAGGAGACGCTCAGGGCCCTCGACGACCTCGTGCGCGAAGGTCTCGTCCGCTACGTCGGCGTCTCCAACTGGGCGGCATGGAAGATCGCCAAGGCCAACACCCTGGCCGACGAACGCCGCTGGGCCCGATTCGAGACCCTGCAGGCCTATTATTCCATCGCCGGGCGCGATCTCGAGCGCGAACTCGTGCCGATGATCACCTCCGAGCGCCTTGGCCTGATGGTCTGGTCGCCGCTCGCGGGCGGCCTGCTCTCCGGAAAGTTCGGGCCGGGCGCCTCCGGTCCCAACGACGCGCGTCGGACGACCTTCGATTTCCCGCCGGTCGAGCTCGACCGCGCCTGGGCCTGCGTCGCCGAAATGCGCAAGATCGGTGAGGCGCGGGGCGTGTCGGTCGCGCGCGTGGCGCTGGCCTGGCTGCTCGGCAAGAGCCACGTGATGAGTGTGATCATCGGCGCCAAGACCGCCGAGCAGCTGGAGGACAACCTGGCGGCCGTCGATCTGGATCTATCCGGGGAGGAGGTCGCGAAGCTCGACGAGGTGAGCGCCCTGCCCAGCGAGTATCCCGGCTGGATGTTCGCCCGCCAAGGAGCCGGACGCGTGCCCCAGCCCTTCAAGCCCAAGCTCGCGGCGGAGTAGGCGGCTCTACCTCCTCCCGCCCTTTGGACGTACTCCTCCCTGAGGTGGAGAGAGTGGGCTCAACTCTCCTCCCCCTTAGGGGTGTATGGACCGGAGACATAGCGGACGGGTGTTCGGAGACATGGTGGACACTTTTGAGCATGCATCTCGGGAGGGATCATGCCGTTCAAGGAGTGTTCGCTGGTGGATCAGCGGGAGGAGTTCTGTCGTCTGGCTGTAACGG
>DASXBY010000073.1:0-6838 GCA_036491455.1 Caulobacteraceae bacterium | reverse complement strand
GCGCCCAGTACCTATTCCTCCGTAGCCGGAGCTTCCTCGGCGGGGGCTTCTTCGGCAGCAGGTACTTCAGAGGGAGCTTCTTCCGATGCCGGAGCTTCCTCAGCAGCCGCCTCGACCGGAGCCTCTTCAGCAGCTGGTTCTTCAGCGGACGCCTCTTCAGCGGCAGGCTCCTCGGCCGGGGCTTCCTCGGCAGCCGTTTCCACCGGAGCTTCATCAGCGGGCGCTTCGGCGACCGTTTCCTCAGCCGCCGGCGCTTCTTCCGCTGCGACCGCCTCGGCCGGCGCTTCCTCGGCTACCGGTTCGTGGGCGACCTCGGCCGGGCGGGCGGCGGCCTCAGCAGCCTCGGCGGCGCGCGCGGCGGCCCGATCGGCCCGCTCGGTTACGCGCTCCTTGGCCTTGGCGTGCGGCTCGGCCTTATTCGGGTTGTTGCCGTGCTCCCATTTGACGAGGCCCTCGGCAGCCAGGAACCGGGCCACGCGGTCGGTGGGCTGAGCGCCCCGGCCCAGCCATTCCTTGATCCGCTCGGCACGCAGGGTCACGCGCCTGGGATCGTCCCTCTTCATCAGCGGATCATAGGCCCCGACCTTCTCGATGAAGCGGCCGTCGCGCGGCGAATGGCTGTCGGCGATGACGATCGAGTAATAGGGCCGCTTCTTGGCCCCGCCGCGGGCGAGTCGAATCTTGAGCATTCTTTTTCCTTCGTTAAGTCAATGTTTTAGGGTTTTCGGAATGGATTGAACGGCGCGCCCCCGAGACCGGGAAGCGCGGAAGGTCCCTGGCCTCCCAGGCCCGGAAGTTTCACGTCCGGTCCGGCGTTCTTCAGCGCCTCGGCCGCTTCGGGGCCAAGCACTTTGGAGCCGAGGTTCTGCAGCGCGTCCATGCCGCCTGGGCCGCCCAGGCCCATCATTCCGGCCATGCGGGCGAAGCCCTTGCCGCCGCCGCGCGCCATGCGCTTGAAGGCGTCCTGCATCTGCCGGTGCTGCTTGAGAAGCCGGTTGACCTCGGCCACGTCGACCCCGGCGCCGGCGGCGATGCGTCGCTTGCGCGAGGCCTGCAGCAGGTCAGGCTTCTTGCGCTCCTTGCGGGTCATCGAGCCGATGATCGCCCGCTGGCGGCGGATGGCCTTGTCGGTGACCCCGGCCTCGGCGATCTGCTGCTTCACCTTCTGCACGCCGGGCAGCAGGCCCATCAGGCCTTCCATGCCGCCCATCCGTTCCATCTGCTCGAGCTGGCCGGAAAGGTCGTCCAGATCGAACTGGCCCTTGGCGAGCCTCCTGGCCATGACCTCGGCCTTGGCGGCATCGAAGTCGGCCGCGGCCTTTTCCACCAGGGCGACGACGTCGCCGTGGCCCAGGATCCGCCCGGCCACCCGCCGCGCGTCGAACACGTCGAGGGCGTCGATCTTCTCGCCCGTCCCCAGGAACTTGATCGGCAGGCCGGTCACCGCCCGCATCGAGAGCGCCGCGCCGCCGCGCGAATCGCCGTCAGCCCGGGTCAGCGCCAGGCCCGTCAGCGGCAGGCGCTCGTGGAAGGCCTTGGCGGTGCGCACCGCGTCCTGGCCGGTCAAGCTGTCGGCCACCAGCAGGGTCTCGGCCGGACGCGAGATGGCGGCGATCTCGGCCGCCTCGCTCATCATTGCCTCGTCGAGGGTCGTGCGCCCGGCGGTATCGAGGATCAGGACGTCGTAGCCGCCGAGCCGCGCCGCCGAGAGCGCCCGCCGGGTGATGTCCGCCGGCGCCTGACCGGCGACGATCGGCAAGGTCTCGACCGCCGCCTCCTTGCCCAGGATCGCCAGCTGCTCCATGGCCGCCGGCCGGTAGACGTCGAGCGAAGCCATCAGCACTTTCTGGCGCTCCAGCTTCGAGAGGCGCAGCGCCAGCTTGGCCGCCATGGTCGTCTTGCCCGAGCCCTGCAGGCCGGCCATCAGGACCACCGTCGGCGGATTGGTGGCCATGTTCAGGGGGACGGCCTCGCCCTCGCCGCCCAGCATCTCGACCAGGCCGTCGTAGACGATCTTGATCACCTGGTCGGCCGGCTTCACCGAGCGGATCACCGCCTCGCCGGCGGCCTCCACGCGGGCTTTGTCGATGAAGTCCCTGACCACCGGCAGGGCGACGTCGGCTTCCAGCAGGGCCACGCGCACCTCGCGCATGGCCGCGTCGATATCCTTCTCGGTCAGCACGCCGCGGCCGGCGAGCCGGTCGAAGACGCCGGAGAGGCGCTCGGTCAGGGCATCGAACAGGGGCGTGCGCTCCGAATTGGTCCACAGGTCCGGCCCCGGCCCAACGCCGAGCGGCCCCGTGCGCGTCCACGCGGACGGGGATCCTCGCCGCCCTCGTCCCCTCCTTCGCCAAGGCGTCGGAGGATTGTCGTGACGGTGGAGGCGCTTGAGATCAGGTCAGGCGCCGGAGAGGGCGCGCTTATGCTCCCGCAGAGGGCGCAGGGTCAACCCGCGGCGGCCATGGCGCTGGCGAGCAGGCCGGGGTAGCGTTTCCACCCAACGACCAGGCAGAAGGCGAGCGGATGTCGATCGAGCAACTGAAGGCCGACGTGATCGGCGCCGTCGAGGCCATGAGCGCCGAGCTCATCGACCTTAGCCATCTCATCCATTCCGAGCCCGAACTGGCGCTCGAGGAGGTCAGGGCCTGCGCCAACCTCGTCAGGGCGACCGAGGGCCATGGCCTCACCGTGCAGTGCGAGGCCTTCGGTCTTTCCACCGCCTACGCCGCCGAGTTCGGCAAGGATGGCGCGCCGACCATCGCCATCCTCTCCGAATACGACGCCCTGCCCGGCATCGGCCACGCCTGCGGCCACAACATCATCGCCACCGCGGGCCTCGGCGCCGCCTTGGCGCTTTCCAAGCTGAACGGGCGCCTGCCCGGGCGCGTGCGTTATCTCGGGACCCCGGCCGAGGAGCGGTTCGGCGGCAAGGAGCTGATGGCCCGCGCTGGCGCCTTCGAGGGCGTCGACGCGGCGATGATGATCCACCCCTCCACCACCGACCTGATCACCATGCCGTGCCTGGCGGTGACTGAGGTCGACGTCACCTATGTCGGCCAGACCGCCCACGCCTCGGTCGAGCCGCACCGCGGCCTCAACGCCCTGGACGCCGTGGTCACCGCCTATCAGGCCATCGCCCAGCTGCGCCAGCACATCGAGAGCCGCGAGCGCATCCACGGCATCATCACCGACGGGGGCCTGGCCCCCAATATCGTCCCCGAGCGCGCCGCCTGCCGCTTCTATGTGCGCTCTCCGACCGCCGAGGGCCTCGCGGCGCTTCGCCGGCGGGTGCACGCCTGTTTCGAAGCGGGGGCGCTCGCCACCGGCTGCCGGCTGGAGGCGATCTGGGGCGAGACCGACTATCTCGACCTCAAGACCAACTGGCCCATGGCCAGGGCCTTCGCCGCCAACGCCACGGCCATCGGCCGGCCGTTCGACGCCGCCGATCTGGCCCCGCGCGACCGGGCCGGCTCGACCGACATGGGCAACGTCAGCCACCGCACGCCTTCCATCCATCCACTTCTGGCCGTGGCCCCGCCGGAGGTGCCGATCCACAATCCGCAGTTCACCCGCTGGGCCGCCTCGGAGAGTGGCGACAAGGCGGTCATCGACGGGGCCAAGGCCCTGGCCCTCAGCGCGCTCGACCTGATGAGCGATGCGGCGCTGCTGGCCGCTGCCAAAGCTGATTTCGCGGTCACGGCCGAGGACTCGCGTCGGGCCCTCGAGACGATGATGGAATCCGCCCCGGCGGCCAGTCACGCGGCCCATCACGGCCACGGCGGTTGCGGTTGCGCCTAAGGGCCCCCGGCGCTCAGCCGGCTGCCTTGGCGAGCCTCGGCCAGGCCCGGAACGCTCCGTAGCCGACGGCGGTGACGGCGATCGTCGCCGCGCTCCAGATCAGCAGGCGGACCTCCGCGGCGCCGGCCATGGCGATGCAGAAGAGGGCCGCGCCCACCGCCGCCGCCCGCGCCAGCCACTTGGTCGCCGCTCGGGCCTCTCCCGCGAACCGCCACAGGGCCGCGCAGGCGCCCAGATAGGCCGCTACCGACAGGATGACGCTGACATCCACCACCACAGTGAACTGGCGGGCGAGGCTGGGACTGGCGGTGACCAGGGTGACCAGCGACATCAGCACCCCGGTCCATGCCAGATGCTGTGTGGACGCTCGGGCCGCGAGCCGGGGTCCGGTACGGCCGGCGATGTGGCCCAGAACGCCCTCACTGTCGGCACATTCCACGGTCGTCAGGATGGCGCCGCCCAAGGTTCCGCATACCTTGGCCAGGGCGCAGGCGGCCACGGCCGCTGCAGCCACGCCGCCCAGGATCGGCGCCACGGCGTCGGCATAGGGGGCGCTGGATTTGGCCAGGGCGGCGGCCGGCAGGATGCCCATGATCACGCCGCCGGCCAGCAGATAGACCAGTGAGGCCAGGCCCAGGCCCGAGAGGGTGGCGATTGGCACGTTCCGCGCCGGCCGGCGCACGATCCTTGCCACCACGCTGGCGTTCTCGATCCCGGTGAAGGCCCAGAAGACGGTGACCACCGTCGTCGGCACGACGGCCCAGGCGCTGTGGCCGCTGACGTTCCAGGAGGCGAGGAAGATCGCCGGCCGGAAGTAGAGCCAGCCGCCGATGGCGACGATGAGGATCGGCCCCAGGCCCACGGCCAGGGTGAGGCCGCCCAGCCGGGCCACAAACCGCGGGCCGATCATGTTGATGCCGACGAACAGCCACAGGATCGCGAGGGTGGCCAGGGTGGTCCATGGCGGCCGGGCGAGTACAGGGATGAAGACGCTGAGATAGCCGGTCGCCGCCAGGGCGATCGCGACGCACCCGACCCAGTAGCCGACCCAGTAGACGAAGCCGATGATGAAGCTCGCGCCCGGGCCGAAGGCCTCGTGGATGTAGGCGAAGAGGCCGGCCGCATGTGGACGGAGGATCGCGAGCCAGGAAAAGACGCCGGCCAGCAGCACGCCGCCCCCGATCGCCACAAGCCACGCCAGGATCGAAACCGAACCGATCGCCCCCAGGCTCGCCGGCAGCAGATAGACGCCTGAGCCGACCATCGCCCCGGCGACCAGCATGGTGGCCAGGAACGGTCCCAGCTTGTGGTGATCAGTCTCTGCAGTCATCGCTCCCCCGGGGGCGGCGCTGGGTCAGCCCCCGCCGCCATTTCGGTGACAGCTTATCAAATCACGAGCGCCGAAGGGTGCAGCGAGCTTGAGCCCGTGGGACTAAGACGCTTCGCTCGTCGGCTTGAACACCTGGGCCATCATCTCGGCGACCAGGCGAAAGATCGGCGCCCGCTCGCGGTTCGCGGAGGGAGTCGACGCGGCCTCTTGGCCGGAGGTCTCGGCGAGCCACCGTGGTTCGTCGGCGGCGGCAGTCGTGATCGCCAGCAGATAGGCTTCGGAGCGGTGCGCCCGGCGCGGAAAGGTCTCGCGCAAGGTGACGCGGGTTGCAGAGCGGCGCAGGCCGCCGCGCCGCGAGGCGCTGGCCCAATAGGCTGCGGGGCGGGTCGCGGGCGGGGCTTCCGGCGCCTGGACGTCTGGCCGAAGCCACGTCCCGCTGGTGACGGAAACGAGCCGCAGGGTCGGCCGTGAATCGATACGCTCACCTAACATGACGCTTGGCATATCACGCCACCCGCCGCCGTCCCTGCGACAGGGTGTCGCCAAGCTTCTGAATCACTGCGGCAAAGCGCCGCTGGCCGTTCGAGCTCACTTGCGCCTGGCCACGGCCTCGATGCGCTGGCTGGGCTTGGCGCCGAGGCCGAGGAATCCGGCCTTGCCACCCACCGCCTTGACCATCAGCGGCTCGAAGCCGCCGCGCTTCAGCAGAGCGCGCACCGGTCCCTCTGCGAAGCCCGCCTTGCGCTCGGCCTTGGCGAGGGCCCCGCGCGCCGGCACGCTGAGGATCAGCCGCCCTCCCGGGCGCAGCAACGGGGCGATGGCCCTCAGAGTTCGCCAGGGTTTACGAAACGCCGCCACGCCCGGGCCGACGAACACCAGGCCGAAGGCCGCCCTGGCGTAGGGCAGGGCCTCGTCGGCCGGATCGAAGCCAATGACATCGGTAAGGGCGAAGAGGGCGTCCGAGGCCGCCTTGGGATCGGTCTCGACGCCGATCCAGGCGCCGCACTTGCCCTCCTTCAGCGCCAGGGCGCCGGTGGCCCCGCCGCCGCAGCCGATCTCGAGCACCCACAGGTCCTTGTCGGGCGGCATGGCGTCGACCCACGCCCGGCGGGCCTTGCCGAAGAAGGCGGCGGCGACTCGGCCCTGGGCTTCCTGGAGTGTGGGAGTGTCTGCAAGGGTTTCTGGCATCGACTCGCGGGTGTAGCACGCGGCGGCCTCGCCCAAGGATGTTTGCCATGCCCAGGATCGATATCGCCGCCATCGAGAAGCGCCGGGGCGTCGGCTATCCGCCGCCGTTCGACGCGCCCTGCGCCAATCGCATCCGCCAGAGGCTGGGAAACGCCGGCGGCCTCAAGGACTTCGGGGTCAACCTGATGAGTCTGCCGCCGGGCGGCTGGTCGAGCCAGCGCCACTGGCATTCGCATGAGGACGAGTTCGTCTTCATCCTCGAGGGCGAGCTCGTGCTGATCGAGGACGCCGGCGAGACAGTGCTCCGGGCCGGCGACGCCGCCGCCTTCGCCAAGGGCACGGGAAACGGCCACCACATGATGAATCGCTCGGAGAGAACGGCGGTCTATCTCGAGGTCGGCTCACGTCAGCCGGACGATCTCACCACTTGCTCCGACATCGACCTGAAGAGCGCCAACGCCGACGGCCGCTTCGTCCACAAGGATGGCCGTCCGTATTCAGAATAGTCTGGCCGCAAAAGAA
>DASXBY010000072.1:0-9141 GCA_036491455.1 Caulobacteraceae bacterium | reverse complement strand
AGCCGGCGGAATCTCAGAGGGCATGCGACGCCTGGCGGCCGATGGCCGCGCCCTGACCTTCGACATCGGCGACCGCTTCTGGCTGGACATCGACGACGCCGCGACCCACGGCCACGCTGAGCGCCTAAGCGCCTAGAGGCGTCGCCAGACTTCGATGCCGGGGGCGGTCCCGGCGCGTGCATCGCAGCCCGAAGAAGCGCGATAGTCTCCGCCTCGGCGTCAGTTTGACGAGGCCGTCGGCACGCTGCCTGGTATTGCCCTGCAGGCATGCTCACGGTCGATAGACTTCAAAAATCTCTTCGTCCGCTGCCCGCACAGCCTCCATCGACGGCCGACCAGGCCAGTCGCGCCTTTAGGCTTCCGCCGCGTCCGTGATAGTATTGAGCCAGGATCCATCCACGGGGAGGCGGCGCCGTGTCTGGTGTCGGAAGGCTATGGACCTGGCTTTGCAAAGCGCGCACGCGCAGCACCCTTGCGTTCTTGGGCGGTGGGATCGCGGCTATCGTCGCGGCTCTGTGGCAAGTCTACCTTCACTTCGCGCCGGCCCCGGTCCAACCTCGTGCCGAACCCCAGGTTCGGACCGAGACGGCCCCGACATCCGGCGCCGACGTCGCTGGCATGAGGCGTTTGCAGACAAGTCAGAAACAAGCGCTGGACGCGGAGGCGGACGCCTTGGACAACGTCACTCAACAGATCGAAGCGGCCGGAAGTCCGCCGCGAGCAGCGCCTGCTGCGCGTCATTGATAGTCCGAGGGCGCGCTTCTACCCGATTGAACCCCGCGCCCGCCCATTGCCAGCCAATTCCCCAAGTGCCGTAAATCCACCCCTCTATGCTGACGAGCCAAGCGGCTTGTTCATGGTCGCCGACGCAGCCCGTGAGCATGCCCGGCCTCGAACGTGTCGGCTCGAACCGGATGGTCGGTGCATTCTACGCAGTCGCGGGCTCCGGCACGGCGGAAACCGGCAGGCGGAAGGGCGCGCGCTGTCTTGCCGCCTGCTCGATAAAGAGGTGGCCATATGCGCCGACCATCGAGTCGAGATCATAGGCCGCGACTCGGGCGGGGCCGACGGCGGCGAACGTGGCCAGCAATTCAGGCCGGGCGATCAGATCGGCCATGGCGCGGCCGAAGGCTTCCGGCTGTTCGGGCGGAACGATCCAGCCGCTGGCGCCGTGCTCGACGATCTCGGCCGGGCCGAAGTCGCAGGAAGTCGCCAGGGCCGGCGCGCCGCAGGCCAGGGCCTCAACCAGGGCGGTGGGAAAACCCTCCCACCGAGAGGGCAGAACGAACAGCCTGGCCTTGGCGACGAACGTCCACGGATTGTCGGTGAAATCGACGAATTTCACCCGCTCGCCGAGCCCCAGTTCCGCCGCCTGGCGCCGCAAGTCGCCTTCCCGGGTACCCCGCCCGACGATGATCAGATCGAGGGCGTGGCTGAGTCCGCTCGAGGCATAGGCTCTAAGGAGCAGGTCATGACCCTTCTGGCGTTCCAGCCGGCCGACGCTGACAATGAACGGCCGCGCCTGCTCGAAGGGTAGCGGCTGGCCGCCAAGCCGCTGGACCCTGGCGATGTCGATCGGGTTGTGGATCACCCGCACGCGGCGATGATCAAGGCCGAGACTCCTTTCCAGGCCTCGGGCCATCTCGTGGGAATTGGCGAGAAAGCAGTCGGCCCGACGATAGGCCCGACGCGTGAGGCCGCGGATGATCGCCCGTGCCGCCGGATTGCCCAGTTCGTCGTCAATCACCGAGTCGGTGTTGTTTCCTTCGCGGGCGATCCAGGCTGGCCGATCGGCGCCCATGGCGCCGAGCACCGCCCAAGTCATCAAGGTCATCCCCTTAAGGAAACTCATCACCACGTGTGGTCGATGTCCGCGGATCATCCGCGCCAGGTTGATCGGCGCCAAGGTCGTCGCCGCCAGCAGCCTGTCAGGGCGATAGAAGCCCGAGTTATGCCCTTCGAAGACGAGAAGGTCCTGGCCTATCGGCGAGGCGTCGACGCGGCTGGCGTCGGCCTCGTCCAGGAATGGCCCGGCGCGTCGCAAGAGGCCCATGCGCACGTCGAAGTGGGCCGGATCGCATTGGTTGAGCAGGTGCACCGCGACGCGCTCAGCGCCGCCGCCGTGCAACGACGACAGCAAGAGCATGACGCGGATGCGTTCGCTCATGCTATGGCCCCCCGGTGCTACGCTCAAAGTCCTGCGGCGGCTTCTAGCCGGGCGGGACGCAGCGAGGCAACGACCGATCGAGTTTGGGGGCGGGTTTGGCCAATATGGAGTTACTGGTGGGGGCGGACGCCTTCTGGCGCCGCGCCGCGGGAGACTGCGCGCGCGCCTCCCGCCGCCTGCTGGTCGAGGTCATGACCTTTGAGGGTGATTCGGTCGGCCAGCGGGTCGCCGCCGATATCGTCTCCAGTCCCGCCAGGGATCGTCGCGTGATCGTCGATGGCTACAGCCGGGTCGTCCTGAGTGACCAGTGGGCCCGCTGGCCGATGGCGCGCATGACCGACGCCCTCAGGGCCGAGAAGCGCGCGACACAGGCGATGTTCGATGGCCTCTCCGCAGCCGGCGTCGGCGTGCGGGTGACCAATCCGGTGGACTGGTTCCTGGCCAATTACCCGGCCCGCAACCACAAGAAGCTGATCATCGCCGACGACGTCGCCTATATCGGCGGAATCAACTTCAGCGAGCACAACTTTTCCTGGCGCGACTTCATGCTGCGGATCGAGGGCGCCGACGCCGTCGATTTCCTGGCGGCGGACTTTGAAGCGACCTGGATCGGCGCCCCACGCGCGGCTGCTCTCGACCTCGAGAGCCTGCGCCTTGTCAGCCTCGACGGCGCCACCAACAAGCGCTTCCTGGCGGAGGTAGACCGCCTTCTGGCGTCGGCCAGACGCGAGATCGTGGTGCTGAGCGCCTATCTCACCTTTCCCTACGCTCGGCCTCTTGCCCTGGCCGCCCGCCGCGGGGTGGCGGTTCGCCTGATCACGCCCTGGAAGAACAACAAGCCGCTGCTGCGAGACTATCTCCTGGACTTCGCCCGTCGCCATGGCTTCGATGTGAAGCTCCTGCCGGAGATGAGCCATCTCAAGGGCCTGCTGATCGACGGTGAGGCGCTGGTGATAGGCTCCTGCAATTTCGATTTCGCCGGACATGCAGCCGAGGAGGAGCTGGCCGCGATCATCCGCGCACCGGCGCTCATCGAGTCCTTTCGCCGTGACGTGATCGATCCGGCGGAAGCCGCGGCGACCGGCCAGGGCCAAGTTACGGCGCTCGCGGGCCTGGCGGCGCGCGTCAAGCTTCGCATCGCCAATGTGGTGGCCGTCGCTGCGCGGATCTGGAAGCGGCGCGCGGTCGAAGGGTTCTAGGCGGCCGCTTTTCGCTGCGGACGCCAAGCGTCGAGGATGCTCGCCTGATGAACGCAACTCACGGTGCAGAAGGGCGCGCAGGGTTTCGCCGTCTCATACTCGCGGATGATGTCGGCCTCGGTGTAATCGGCCAGCGGGATACCGGGTGAGCCGCGCTGCTGCGAGCAATAGTGAACGAGCCCGTCCTCACAGATGTAGAGGTACCGGGCCCCGGCCCGACAGCGCCAGGAATTCGGCTGCCCGGCCATCAGATTCTTCTGGAACATCAGATAATTGATGAAGTGCGTCACCGAGGCGCCGCGGGTCAGCGCGTCATAGACAGCGCGCTGCGTGGCCGACAGCGGCGCCAGCGTCCCTTCCTCGTCGTGAAGCACGCCGACCGTGTGGGAGAAGCCGAGCGCCTTGGCCGAGCGCGCCACTACCAGCGCATCCTGAGTGCGCTCTTCGGAGATTCCTAGCACCGAATTGATGTTGACGTGGAATTCCGCGTGCTTGGCCAGAAGTTTCAGTTTCCCGGCCAGCGACTTAAGGGTCTTCTTGGAAATCTCGTCCGGCTTCACGCCGTCTATTGAGATCTGCAGCTCCTGCAGGCCAGCCGCGTTCATCCCGGCGATCTTCATTTCGGTAAGCAGGAAACCGTTGGTGATGGTGGTGGCGATCATACCGCGCTCACGGATGCGACGGATGACGTCGTCGTGCCGGGGATGGGACATCGGCTCGCCGCCGGTGAGCGTCACGATCTGGGCGCCGAGCCTCGCGAGCGCGTCCACCCGCTCCAGCAGAAGCTCAATCGGCGCGGGCTTGGAAACCTTGTCGTATTCCGAGCAATAGGCGCAATCGAGGTTGCAATAGCGGGTCACCACCAAGTGGGCGAGGAGCGGCCGTCGCCTGGATGCGAGCACGTGCGCGGCCACCTTGAGGCCTTCGCCGATCGTGATCCCCGCCATCCGCCCCCCTATTCGCGTCCCGCGCTGCGATTGCCCCGAGTCCACTTAGGGGTAGCGCAGGCGAACGTGCAAGGTGGTCACGCCGAGCCCGGCCGTGAACTTGACCTGGTCGAAGCTCGGCGCGGAGAACAGCGTATGGGGATTGTTGGAAAATCCGAAGCCCTCGATTCCGCGAAACAGATTGTGGTCCCACCGGCCGTTGTCGTTGGCGTCGTGGTAGACGGCGAAGGCGTAGACGCCCGGCCCGTTCTTCAGCCAGATGCACATCTTGGTGACGCCGGCCTCCGCCGGGACGCGCCACACCTTGAGCGCCCCGTCCTTGATCAGGAATTGTGACGGATCGCCCGGATAGATCGAGCCGGCCATTTGGCCTGCGCTCGACCTGACGCCTTCGATCGACACTTCGAGCCGGGCGGCGGTTGGAGTTCCTTCACACGCCGCGACGGGCGTCGCGGAAAGCCCAGTGATCATGGCCGCCGCGAAGGCCAAACTTGCCCTGTTCAAACTCATGCGTGAGGGAATCTTTCCGAAGGGGCCGGCGAGACAGCGCCCGCCACTTTCCGCGCGGCTTATGCCACGCTCGCCGGTGTAACGCCATCTAAGGCGAAGGCGCGGCCTGCCGCCTCGGCGATGATCTCGAATGATTGCATGCGGGCGGCGTGATCGAAGACCGAGCTTGTGACCATGATCTCATCGGCGCCGGTCCGCCGAACGAAATCGGCAAGCCGAGCCTCAACGGTCGCGGGCGAGCCGACGATCGCCTCGGTCAAGGCGCCGCTCAGGCGGCCGCGGGCCTCGCCGTCGATTTGCGGCTGGATGTTCGGGGTCGGCGGCGGCAGGGGGCCCGGGCGGCCGTCGCGGAGGGCCAGGAAAGCCTGGATGATCGAGCTGGACAGGAATTGCGCCTCCTCATCGCTCGAGGCCGCGACCACGTTCAGGCCGAACATAAGGTAGGGCTTAGCCAGCCGCTCGGACGCCTGGAACTGGGTCCGGTAGACCTCGGCCGCACGCATCATCTCGGTCGGCGCGAAGTGCGAGGCGAAGGCGTAGGGCAGGCCGAGAATCGCCGCCAGCTGGGCGCCGAAGGTGCTGGATCCGAGGATCCAGACGTCGATCTCGGCGCCAGCGCCAGGCACGGCCCGCACCGGCTGTTCGGCCTCGACTGGGGCGAGAAAGCGCAAGAGTTCGATCACATCCTGGGGAAAACGCTCCTCGCCACCGACCAAGGTACGACGCAGGGCCCGAGCGGTCAGTCCGTCGGTTCCGGGCGCCCGGCCGAGGCCCAGATCGACGCGGCCCGGATACAGGGCGGCCAAGGTGCCAAACTGCTCGGCGATGATCAGCGGAGCATGATTCGGCAGCATCACGCCGCCGGCGCCAATGCGGATGGCCTTGGTCCCAGCGCCGATGAAGGCGAGGGCGGTCGAGGTGGCGGCGCTGGCCACGCCAGGCATGTTGTGATGCTCGGCCATCCAGTATCGGCGGTATCCGAGCCGCTCGGCCAGTTTCGCCACCTCCAGGCTGTTGCGAAGGGCCTGGCCGGCGTCACCGCCTTCGACGATCGGGGCCAGATCGAGGACTGAAATCGCGACCATGGCCGCAAGATATAGGCAGGCTTGCGCGGCGAACACGCTTCGTCTGAGCGATGTGACGAAACTTTCCAGACGCCTCCTGGCCGCCTAAACCCAATGGATCGGGAAACGGGGTCTGGGCTCCCATGAACGCGGTGTTCAGCTGGTTGCTGGAAGTGAGCGTCCTGGCGCTAGCCCTCACCCTTTTCCTGCTCCTGACCGCCGCCTGCGAGATCGGCTATCGGCTCGGCCGTCGGCGCGGCGCTCAGGTCGATCCAGACGATCATGAACATAGGGTCACCTCCAACCTGACGTCCGGCATGGCTGCGCTGCTGGCCTTCATCCTGGGATTGTCGGTCAACTATGCCCAGGGCCGTTTCGAGACCCGTCGTGATCTGGTCGTCACAGAGGCTAACGCCATCAGCGTGGCCTGGCTCAGGGCGCGGCTGGTTGGCGGCGAGGAGGGAAACGAGATTGCCGATCTGATCGGTCAGTATGCACAAAACCGGCTCGAGTTCACGACCGCCGACACCAAGGCCCCGCTGGACGCCATCGATGCCCGCGCCAGCGAGGAGCAGGAGGCCATCTGGCGCCTCGCCACGGATATTTCGCGCCAGGCGCCGACACCGATCGCCGCCACGCTCGTCACCGGTCTCAACCAGATGTTTGACGAGGCTCGGGCCCAGCGTTTCGCGTTCATTGGCGAATCACCGGGCGCTATGCTGGAGATGTTGCTGGCCGCCTCGGCCATCGCCATCGGCGCGATGGGATTCGAGATGGGCCTGCGTGGCCACCGGCAAGTGGTGCTCACTACGCTGTTGCTCATCATGTGGAGCGGGGCGATGGTCGTGGCCGTAGACTTCAATCGGCCGCGGGTCGGCCTCGTGCGTATCGACCCGAGACCGCTCGAATGGACCCTGCACGAGATCCGGTCCGCGCCCTCGCCCCAACCGTGACCCCCAAGCTATGACCACCGTTCGTCGCATCTGGGACATAAGCCAGGCCCTGCGCCCGGACTTGCCGGTCTGGCCGGGCGATACGCCGTTCGCCTTCGGCCGACGCTGGACCCAGTGGGGTGGCTCGCCGGTGACGGTCTCCTATTTCTCGACCACCGTCCACGCGGGGGCCCATGCCGACGCGCCCCTGCACTACAGCGCTGGGGGACATAGCGTGGCCCAGGTGCCTTTGGATGCCTATCTCGGGCCTTGCCGCCTGATCGACGCCCGCGGCGAACAAGGCTCCATTTCCGCTGCGTTCATCGCCGGCGCGCTTGTCGACCCCCCACCCAGGGTCTTGTTCCGGACCTATGAGCGATTCCCGATCTGGGAATGGAAGAACGATTTCACGACCATCGAGGCCGGAGCGATTCGCGCCCTCGCCGCGCTCGGCGTGCGGCTTGTCGGGATCGATTCCCCATCCCTGGACCCCCAGGATTCCAAGACGATGGATGCACATCGCGCAGTTCTCGCCGCCGACATGCGTGTGCTGGAGGGGCTCGTGCTCGATGACGCGCCGCCGGGCGACTACGAACTCATCGCCTTGCCTCTGAAGCTCGTGGGTCTGGATGCCTCGCCAGTGCGGGCGGTGCTTCGAGAGCTTGCCAAGTGACGCTCGAAGAGACTCGGGATCTCGATCGAACCGACCCACTCGCCGACATCCGCGATCGCTTCGTTCTCCCCGACGGCGTGATCTACCTCGACGGCAATTCCCTGGGGCCGCTGGCCAAGGCGGCCCGAGCCAGGATCGCCGAGGTGGTCGAGCGCGAGTGGGGTCAGGGCCTGATCCGCAGCTGGAACGAGGCCCACTGGATCGAGGCGCCTCTACGCGTGGGCGACAAGATCGCGCGCCTCATCGGCGCCAGACCGGGCGAGGTCGTGGTCGCCGACTCAACTTCAGTCAATCTGCACAAACTTCTGGTGGCCGCGCTGCGCGCCCGACCGGGGCGCATGACGATCCTCAGCGAAACCGGCAATTTTCCCACCGACCTTTACGTGGCCGAAGGCGCTGCGGCGGCCGTGTCCGGTGCCCGCGTGAAGGTAGTCGAGCCGGCGGCGGTCGAAACTGCCATCGACACCGACACCGCGGTCGTCCTCATCACCCACGTCCACTACAAGACCGCTGCTCGGCGCGACATGGCGCGCCTGACCGCCTCCGGCCACAGCGCCGGCGCCCTGATGCTCTGGGACCTGAGCCACAGTGTCGGGGCCGTGCCGCTCGATCTATCCGCCTGCGAGGCCGACCTGGCTGTCGGCTGCGGCTACAAATTCCTCAACGGCGGCCCGGGCGCGCCTGCCTTCCTCTATGTCGCCGAGCGGCATCAGGAGTTGCTGACTCCGACGCTGACCGGCTGGATGGGCCACGCCGCGCCGTTCGATTTCTCCGACGACTGGCGGCCGGCGGCGGGGATCGCCCGCTTCCTGACCGGCACGCCACCGATTGTCGGCCTCGCCGGTCTCGAAGCGGGCGTCGATCTGGCGCTCGAGGTTGATGGATCAGCACTCAGCCGCAAGGGCGAAGCACTTTGGAACCTGTTCGCGGAGCTGATGGAGACCCGTCTCGCCGGCCAGGGATTCGGTCTTCTGACGTGGCGCGATCCGGCGCTGCGCGGCAGCCATATCGCCTACGCCCACCCCGAGGGGTTCCGCATCATGCAGGCGCTGATCGCGCGCGGCGTCATCGGCGATTTCCGCGAGCCGGACGTGGTCCGGTTCGGCCTCACCCCGCTCTATCTGTCGTTCGAGGATATCTGGCGCACGGTGGAAATCCTGGCTCAGATCATGGACGAGGGCGCCTGGAAGCAGGCGCCGGCGCGCATGCCCGGACAGGTCACCTGAGCGCCAATGCCTATTTCCTGGGCTTCGCCGGCGCCGGCATGAGAGCGCCCTGGTCCCCTGGCCTCTCCCCGGCGTCTTCCGCCGAGTGTCAGGCCCTAAGGCCCAGGGCATCGATCCGCGCCGTGACCTCGGATGACAGTAGTCCTTTGGCCTCAGCGGCGAGGCATTGGGCAAGCTCAGTCCGGTTTTTGACACCCAGGATCACCGTGTCGACTCCGGCCATGCCGAGAGAATAGCGGTGCGCCACGTCGGCCGGATCCTCGCCGAGCTCGGCGCACAGGGCGCGGAACGGCGCGGCGCGCTGGAAATCCTGCGACTCGGGATGGTTCGGGCTCATCGTCCGATCAATGGCCGCGGTCAGAGCGCCGGCCTGAACCGCCCTGATGCCCATCACGCCGACTCCATGGGCCTTAGCCGCTGAGA
>DASXBY010000071.1:0-7404 GCA_036491455.1 Caulobacteraceae bacterium | reverse complement strand
ACGCCGACGCGGGCCTGGCTCTGGCCACAGTCTCCGTGCGCTGCACTCCGGCGGTGATGTTCGACATGCGGCTCAATTCGCACAGCCGCCTCAACCTGATCACCGCCCTCCTGGAGGCAATCGAAGCCGGCTCGGACGAGGCCTTGATGCTCGATCCGGCCGGGTGCGTATCGAGCTGCAATGCGACGAACTTCTTCTTCGTCAAGGATGGCGAGATCCGCACCTCGACCGGCGAGTACTGCTTCAATGGCGTCACCCGGGACCAGGTGATCGAGCTCGCGCGGACGCACGGCCTGCCGCTGCGCTTGGGCGATTTTCCCCCGGCCGAAGCGCGAGCCTCTGCCGAGGCTTTCGTCACCGGCACTATGGCCGGGATCACGCCGGTGCGGGCGATCGACGGGGCCGCCCTGCCCGCCTGCCCGGGGCCCGTGACCCGACAGGTCCGCGCCCTCTATGAGCGGCTCAAGGACTCCGACGCGATGGGGGTCGCCCCGCGGTGAGCGTCGACATCGCCATGTGGTCGGGCCCGCGCAATATCTCAACGGCGATGATGCGCGCCTTCGAAAACCGTCCGGATACGGAGGTGATCGACGAGCCGTTCTACGCCGCCTTCCTGGCCCGCACGGAGATCGACCACCCGATGCGCGCCGAAGTCCTGGCGGCCTATGAGACCGACCCGGCCCGCGTCGCCGCCGCCTTGACGCACGGCGCGCCGGGCGGATCGCCGCTCTATTATCAGAAGCACATGACCCACCACATGCTGCCGGGTTTCCCGCGCGACTGGATGGGGGCTTGCCGCCACGCCTTCCTGATCCGCGCGCCCGAGCGAGTGCTCGCCTCCTATGCGGCCAAGCGCGCCGAGGTCAGCCTCGAGGACATCGGCTTCGTTCAGCAGGGCGAGATTTTTGACGCCCTCGCCGATCGGCTCGGCGCCGCGCCGCCGGTGATCGACGCCGACGACGTGCTGGCCGACCCGCGCCGGGCCCTTGCCGCGCTGTGCGACGCGCTGGGCGTTCCGTTCGACTCGGCCATGCTCGCCTGGCCGGCCGGGCGGCGGGCTGGCGACGGGCTCTGGGCGCCCGTATGGTACGACGCGGTCGAGCGCTCGACCGGCTTTTCCGCGCCACCCGGGCCGCCGCCCCGCCTCGCGCCACGACTGGCCGCGATCGCCGATGCCGCGAGGCCGATCTACGACCGGCTCGCCCGCCACCGCCTGGCCGATTCCCTTGCCGCGCCCCCGCGGTGAGGCTAAAGCCCCGGCCTGTCGCACCAGAGGTGGAGCCCGTGAGTCTAGAAGCCGTCGCTGCCATTCTGGTGTTCATCGCCGTCCTGGGCGGCCTCAACTATTTCGAATACCACCGCCTCGACTAGCCGGGCCGGCCGCGGCTGGGCCCTGGTCACCGGCGCCGCCCGGCGGATCGGCGCGGCTCTGGCCCTGGCCGCCGCCGAGGCCGGATATGATGTCGTTGTCCATTTCGGAGCGTCCGCCGGCCCCGCGGAGGAGACCGCGGAACGCGTCCGCGCGCTGGGACGGCGGGCTCGGATCGCCCAGGCCGACCTTGCCGACGCCGCGGCCTGCCGCACACTCATCGAGACTGCGCCCGGCCCGATAGGCCTACTCGTCAACTGCGCCTCGGTGTTCGAGCCGGATCAGGCGGCGACCTTCGACGCCGACCGGTTCGACCGGGCCATGGCGGTCAATCTGCGCGCGCCGCTGATCCTCGCCCAGGCGATGGCGGCGGCGCCGCCGCAAGACTGCAGCGGTCTCATCGTCAACATCACCGACCAGCGGGTCTGGCGCCTGACGCCCAATTTCTTCAGCTACACGCTTTCCAAAGCGGCGCTGTGGACGGCCACCCAGACCCTGGCCCAGGCTCTGGCGCCGAGGATCCGGGTCAACGCCATTGGCCCTGGACCGACCCTCGCCTCGGTGCATCAGACGGCCGAGAGTTTCGCGGCCCAGGGCCGAGCCGTGCCGCTGGGACGAAGCGCAACGCCGGAAGAGATCGCCGCCGCCCTTGCCTATCTCATCGACGCCACCTCGGTGACGGGCCAGATGATCGCCGTGGACGGCGGCCAGCATCTCTCCTGGCTCACACCCGACGCCCTGAACGAGGGAGCGGATGGCTAGAGCCGCCTCGCACATCGTCACGACAAAGGTGTTCGTCCGCAGCCTCGAGGTGCGGGCGGAGATCGGCGTCTATGAACGCGAGCGGGGAATCACCCAGCCCCTGATCGTCGACATCGAGGCCGACATCGAAGCGGCCGGCTGGCGACACCTGGACGAGACGGTCAATTACGAAACCCTGGCGGCGCATGCGTTTGCGATCGCGGCCGGCGGCCACATCGGCCTGGTCGAGACCTTCGCCCAGCGTCTTGCGGAGGCGTGCGTCGCCGAAGCCAGGGTCCGCCAGGTCAGGGTCCGGGTCGAGAAGTTGCGGGCCCTGGAACCGGCCGCCGCCGCGGCGGGAGTGGAGATCATCGCCTGTCGGCGCTAAATTCCGCCGGCCAAGCAAGGAGCGTCCGCCATGTCCGACGAACACGAGACGCCACCAACGCCCGAGGCTCCCCCACCGCCTCCGCCGCCTCCCCCGTCACCGCCGACCACATCGACGGCAGCAAGCGTGACTCACGACGAGCGGCAAATGGCTTTCGTGATCTATATCCTCTATCTCGCCCACTTCGTGCCGGTGATCGGTTGGGTCTCGTCTATCGTTGGCCTCGTCCTGGCCTATGTGGAGCGTGACAGCGGGCCAGCCTGGCTGAAGAGCCACTACACCTTCCAGATCCGCACATTCTGGATCGGCCTGCTCTACTTCGCAGTGTCGTGCGTTCTGATCGTCCTGCTGATCGGGATACCGCTGCTGCTAGCGACCTGGATCTGGTTCATTGTCCGCTGCGCGCTCGGCCTGTCGCGGCTGCTGCGCAATGAACCCTATCCGACGCCGGAGAGCTGGACGGTCTGAGGTTCAGGCGGGCTGCAGCTCGCGACGCACCAGCAGGGCGAAATCGTCCATCAGCGAAAGGCTGATATTGCCGGGCGTGAAGCGATACTCGCCGACCCGCGAGACCGGCGTCACCTCCGCCGCTGTGCCAACGATGAAACACTCGCTGAAATCGGCCAGCTCTTCGGGCCGGATGTGACGTTCGATGATCTCAAAGCCTTTGTCCCTGGCGAGCGCCATCACCGATCGCCGGGTAATGCCATCAAGGAAGCAATCGGGGGTCGGCGTCACCAATGCGCCGTCGTGGACGAAGAACACATTGGCCCCTGTCGCCTCGGCCACGTAGCCGCGATAGTCGAGCATCATGGCGTCGGCGAAGCCCTCGCGCTCGGCCGCGTGCTTGGAGAGGGTGCAGATCATGTAGAGGCCTGCCGCTTTGGAGGCGGTGGGCGCGGTCTCCGGCGAGGGCCGCTTGAACTTCGCCCAGGTGAGCTCGATGCCGCGACGCTTCACCTCCGGATTGAAATAGCTGGGCCACTGCCAGGCGGCGATGGCCACATGGATATGGCTGGACTGGGCGGCGACGCCCATGACTTCCGAGCCTCGCCAGGCGATCGGCCGGATATAGCAGTCGTTGAAGCCATTCTTGTTGCAAGTGGCGGTGGTCGCTTCATCGATCTCATCGACCGAAAACGGGATCTCGAAGTCCAGTAGGCGGGCCGACTGAAACAGGCGTTCGGTGTGCTCGCGTAGCTTGAACACCACGCCCTCGTACATGCGCTCGCCCTCGAACACCGCTGACGCGTAGTGCAGGCCATGCGTGATCACATGCAGCTTGGCTTCGCGCCAGGGTGTGAAGTGGCCGTCCAGCCAGATCCAGCCGTCCCGGTCGTCATAGGGAACGAGCGCCATGGAACCTCCTTTGCCGGCGCGGCGCGCCAAGTCGGGCGTTAGACGACGCCGCCCCTGCTTTCGTCAAACAAATTGGCGGGTTTGCGGGCTTGAGTTTAGATCAGGATATGGGCCTGGAAACCTCCGCGCGTCACCTGCTCATCGTCGATGACGATGACCGTCTGCGCGACCTTCTCAAGCAATTCCTCTCGCGCGCCGGCTTCCGGGTGAGCGTGGCGGCCTCGGCCGGCGCCGCCCGCCGCCTGTTGGCGACGCTGGCCTTCGATCTCATGGTCGTGGACGTGATGATGCCCGGCGAGGACGGTTTTTCCCTGACCCGCTGGCTCCGCGGTCAGCCCAAGCCCATCGGCGCGATCCCGGTGCTGATCCTCACCGCCCGCGGCCTGCCGGGGGACCGCATCGAAGGCTTGCAGCTGGGCGCCGACGACTACCTCGCCAAGCCGTTTGAACCACGCGAGCTGTCGCTGCGCATCGAAGCGATCCTGCGTCGCGTGGCGCCGACGGCTGACGGACCGGTGACGTTGGGCCCTTGCTCCTTCGACATGGCCCGCGGCGAACTCGTCCAATCCGGTGAGCCGGTCCGGCTGACCGAGGCGGAAGTCCGGCTGCTGCGGCGCCTGGCGATCGCGGCGCACAGCGCCGTCGACCGCCTCGATCTGGCCCGCGGTAGCACGGACCCCAGCGGCCGAGCGGTGGACATCCAGGTGACCCGCCTTCGCCGCAAGATCGAGCCCGATCCGGCCAATCCCCGCTACCTGCGGACTGTTCGAGGCGTCGGCTACATGCTGACGCCCGACTGATGCGCCGGATCCGGCCCTGGCCCGCCTTTTTCTGGCGGATGATCAAACGCCAGGCGCCGACCTCGCTGTTCGGCCGCAGCTTGCTGATCATCGTCCTGCCGGTGACGATCATGCAGATCGCCGTCACCTACGCCTTTTTCGATGCCCACTGGCAGACGGTGAACAGCCACCTCACCGAGGGCGTCGCCGGCGACATCGCCTGGATTGTCCAGGCATACGAGGAGGCGCCGACGGCGGCCAACCTCGCCCGTATCACCGCGCGCGCCCAGCAGACCATGGGCCTGTCCCTGGCGCTGGAGCCGGGCGAGATACTTCCCCGGGGCAGGCGACCGTCCTTGATCGTGACAGTCGACCGCTCGCTCAACCGGGCGCTCAGCGAGCGGATCGACGCCCCGTTCTGGTTCGATACCGGCCGCTATCCGGCCTACGTCGACATCCGAATCAGACTCCCCCAGGGGGTGTTACGGGTCATCGCCCCCAAGGACCGGGTGTTCGCCACCCGGGGCCACATCTTTATCCTGTGGCTGACCGTGGCCACCTTTCTGCTGACGGCGATCTCGATCCTGTTCATCCGCAACCAGGTCAGGGCCATCGAGCGCCTGGCGGAAGCGGCCGAGGCTTTCGGCCGTGGCGTCAACCTGCCGTTCCGACCTCATGGCGCGCGCGAGGTGCGCCAGGCCGCCCGCGCCTTTCTGGCCATGAAATCCCGGATCCAGCGCCACGTCGATCAGCGGACCACCCTGCTGGCGGCTGTGAGCCACGATCTCAGGACGCCGCTGACCCGCCTGGAGCTGGAGCTCGCCCTCTCCGAGCCGAACGCCCGCATCGATGGGATGAAACGCGACGTCGCCGAAATGGAGCACATGATCGACGAATACCTGGCCTTCGCCCGCGGCGAGGGGGCCGAGAGTGTCGAGACGGTGGACCTGGGGCGCCTGCTGCAGGAGGTCAGCGCCTCGGCCGGACGGGCTGGCGCCAAACTCGTCGTCGCCGCCGATCCGGGGCTGGCGGCCGGCGTTCGGCCCAACGCTTTGAAGCGAGCGCTCTCCAACCTGATCATGAACGCCGCCGATCATGGGGCAAAGGTCGAGGTGACGGGCCGCGCGACGGCCGCGGGCGGCGCCGAGATCATCATCGACGACGACGGTCCGGGCATCCCTGAGGAGCGATACGAGGAGGCTTTCACCCCTTTCGGCCGGCTGGAGGAGAGCCGCAACCCCAACGCCAAGGGCGTCGGCCTGGGCATGGCCATTGCCCGCGACATCATCCGCGGCCATGGCGGCGACGTGACCCTGGCGCGCTCGCCGCTCGGCGGTCTTCGCGCCGTGGTTTGGGTGCCGGGCTAAAGCGCTTAGCGCTTCAGGCGGCGGCCTCGCCGCCCTTCAATGGTAAAATCTTCTCACATCACTGAATAGAAAATAATGTTGAGTAATAATTCTCTTGTCTAAACAATAATACCGCGTCTAAATAGCTATATAATTCAAACATATAGAACATAATCTTTAACATCAAGAACTTATGATTTTCGGAACGCTCTCCGGCTCCGTTCGTTCTTTACGAGAGGGGCGTCCGGAGAGGACCGATGACTACAACCGATTTCACCAAGCACGCCCCTACCCCGTCGACCGGAGAGTTGGGCGCGGGCGCCGCGATCTATCGTCGCCTGGAGCGGAAGCCGCGCAGATCGAAATGGATGATCGCCATTCCGGTCGCTGTGGTCGCCGTCTTCGCCATTGGCGGCGTCCTCGCTTATGAGTCGATGAACCGACCTGCGCCCGCCAAGGCGGCCGTCGCCTCGGCAGACTCCGACGAAGCGCCCGCGCCGGCGCCCGTTCCGGCGGCCGCGGCCGCCCCGACCCCGGCGCCTCCGATCGCCAAGGCCGCGACACCGACCCCGACAGCCACGCCGGTCCGACGCCGCCACGCGTCAGCGTCAGCGACACCCCGCCATGAAAGGGCTGCGGCCGTCACGCCAAGGCGCGAGCGGGCCGCGAGCGCGGAGTCGGCCGGTCGGAACGCCAGCGCTACCGTGGCGCCATCGACAACGGCGGCATCGCCGAGCGCGCCGCCGCTGATCGTTCCTCCGCCTCCGGCGGCGGTCCCGGTCACGCCGCCCGCGTCCGCCACGGCGACTCCGCCCTCGGGGTCCTAGAAGCCCGCACCCAAGACATTAAGACGCGTACGCATCTGTTTGAGGCGCTTGTCGATTTCCGCCATCGTGCGGTTCAGCGCGCCCTGGTCATCGCGCCAGACCTGGACGATCCGCGCCCAGACCAGGGTCATGGCCGCCAGGCGTGGAGCCGTAGCCTCAACCCCGGCCGCCTCGAGGATGGCGCGGGCGGCGCGAGGCAGATGTGGCAGGAGCGGCGCGATCGCCGTCCCTTCGACGCCGGCCAACATCGGCCGCCACGGGCCCATAGCTTCGATGCGGGCCATGGTCGCGTCGAACAGACGGTCATGAATGTCCTCTGAGGGTGTGGCTGCGGTGGCCAGGGCCGCTTCGTCCAGACGCAAGGCGAGATGATCGATGAGCGCCGCCTTGGAGGGCGTAGCGCGGTAGAGTTCGGCGAGCGGCATGCCGGCCTTTTCGGCCACGTCGCGCAAGGTGACGGCCCGCCACGGGCGCTCGGCGCAGAGAGCGTTCAGGGCCTCCAAGCCCTTTTCCAGCAACGCGTCGCGATCGCTCATCCGCCGAGCTCGCGCGAGCGGGCCGCGGCGGCGGCCACGGCCTCACGCACCAGAGGGCC
>DASXBY010000070.1:0-2559 GCA_036491455.1 Caulobacteraceae bacterium | reverse complement strand
TGGGGAACTGCTCGCAGGCCAGCCACACCACGCGGCCGCCCCAGCAAAAGCCGGTGATGGCGATGTGCCGCGGCTCGGCCCAGGCTTGGCGGTCGAGGAAATCGAGGGTGGCGCCGACATCGCCCATGATCTGCGGGTCGGTCGCCTGTTGGACGATCTTCATCACCGCCGCCATGTCAGTGAGCGCGGCCGGATCGCCCGCGCGCACGAAGAAGGCCGGAGCGATCGCCGCGTAGCCGAGCTTGGCGAGGCGGCGGCAGGTGTCCTTGATGTAGTCGTGGATGCCGAAGATCTCGTTGACCACAATCACCACCGGGAAGCGGCCGGGCGCCTTGGGGCGGGCGACATAGGCCGGCAGGTCGAAGCCCTGCGAAGGATAGCGGGCCGTCTCGATGACGAGGCCCGCGTCGTCGGTGTGGATCGGCTCGGCGTCCGCGGCCAGCGCGGTCGCCGCGTAGCCGGCAAAGAAGGCCCCGGCGACGCCGCGGCGTGTGAGATGGAAATCCTGCGGCTCCGGCCCCTCCGGATGTTTCAACGCCATCATGCTTGTGCTCCCTGCCCTGCCCCTGGCGGCCATCCTCGCCTCCGGCAGACGTCGCTGTCAAAGCCGGGCGCGGCGCACGGTCAGATTGATCCGGCCGCCGCCCGGGACGAGGCGGGAACTGCCGGCGATCACCCGGTCGATCCCATGGAAGGCGAGTCTGGCCTCGCCCGCCAGCACGCAGACATCGCCGGAGGCGAGCCGGAACGAGGCCGTGGATCCGCGGCGCTCGCGCCCACCCAGGCGGAAGAGCGCGGTGTCGCCCAGTGAAACGGACACCACTGGATGGGCAAAGTCCTCTTCGTCGCGGTCCTGGTGCAAGCCCATGCGCGCGCTCGCGCGATAGAGATTGACCAGGCAGGCGTCCGGGGTCGGCGCGCCGCCGGTGACATCGTCCCACAGGGCCAGCAGCCTCGCCGGCATCGGCGGCCATGGTTTGCCGGTGATCGGGTGAAGGGCTTCGTAGCGATAGCCGGCGGCGTCGGTAACCCAGCCGAGCGGTCCCAGATTGGTCATCTCCACGCTCATCGGCGCGCCCGAGGGCGTCACCGGGCGATAGAACGGCGCGGCCCGCGTCGCCTCCAGAACTTCCGCGGTCAGCGCGGCCTGGGCGTCCGGGTCCAATCGACCCGGTAGCAGACGGAAGCCCCGCGGGTTCACGGCGAGGCCGCTGCCCAGGGCGCGGCGCCCTTGCGACAGCGGTGCACCTTCCCATATTGCCAGCCGAGGCCGGACACCTCCGATTTCGGGCGAGCCCGCCTCGCGGGCGACGCGGCGCCTCCTGGAGGGCCGTGCTCGGCTAAACGCAATTTGGGAGCGGTCGCATGAGGAAGCTTCAAAGAGGAAGTTCCTTTTCGCGCCCGGCTTGCCGAGATTAGGAGCGAGACGGTTTTTTCATGAGCAAGATCATTGGCATCGACCTTGGCACGACCAATTCGTGCGTGGCCATCATGGACGGCAAGTCGCCGAAAGTGATCGAGAACGCCGAAGGCGTGCGCACCACCCCCTCGGTTGTCGCCATTCTGGATGACGGCGAGCGTCTGATCGGCCAGCCGGCGAAGCGCCAGGCCGTGACCAATCCGGAAAACACCTTCTTCGCCATCAAGCGGCTGATCGGCCGCAACTTCTCCGACCCGATGGTCGAGAAGGACAAGGGCATGGTCCCCTACGAGATCGTCAAAGGAAAGAATGGCGACGCCTGGGTTCGCGCTCACGGCAAGGACTACTCCCCTTCGGAAATCTCCGCCTTCATTCTGCAGAAAATGAAGGAGGCCGCCGAGGCCCATCTGGGAGAAAAAGTGGAAAAGGCGGTGATCACCGTCCCCGCCTATTTCAATGACGCCCAGCGCCAGGCGACCAAGGACGCCGGCAAGATCGCCGGTCTCGACGTGGTGCGGATCATCAACGAGCCGACCGCCGCGGCGCTCGCCTACGGCCTGGAGAAGAACGAAGGCAAGAAGATCGCGGTCTATGACCTGGGCGGCGGCACCTTCGACATCTCCATCCTGGAGATCGGCGACGGCGTCTTCGAAGTGAAGGCGACCAACGGCGACACCTTCCTCGGCGGGGAAGACTTCGACCTTCGGGTCGTCGACTACCTGGCCGACGAGTTCAAGAAGGAGCAGGGCGTCGACCTCAGGAAGGACAAGCTCGCCCTCCAGCGCCTCAAGGAAGAGGCGGAGAAGGCCAAGAAGGAGCTCTCATCCACCGCCCAGTATGAAGTGAACCTGCCGTTCATCTCGATGAACGCGTCGGGACCCCTGCACCTCAACATCAAGCTCTCGCGCGCCAAGCTCGAAGCCCTGGTCGAGGATCTCGTGGCCAAGACGGTCGGTCCCTGCGAGCTGGCGCTCAAGGACGCCGGCCTGAAGAAGAGTGATATCGACGAGGTCATCCTCGTGGGCGGCATGACCCGCATGCCCAAGGTCGCGGAGACGGTGAAGGCCTTCTTCGGCCGCGAGCCGCACAAGGGCGTCAATCCGGACGAGGTGGTGGCGCTGGGCGCGGCCATCCAGGCC
>DASXBY010000069.1:0-5318 GCA_036491455.1 Caulobacteraceae bacterium | reverse complement strand
ATCGGCGTCATCCCCTGGTCGCCGCTGGCGCGCGGGTTCCTGGCCGGCGGTCGGGAAAAGCCCGGCGAGGGCAATACCGAGCGCGCGCGCAGCGACGAGTTCGCGCCCCGGCTCTACTACCGCGAGCCCGACCATGCGGTGGTCGAGGCGGTGGGCGAGGTGGCCAAGGCGCGCGGCGTTCCCAACATGCAGGTGGCGCTGGCCTGGGTGCTCTCCAAGCGCGTGGTGACCGCGCCGATCATCGGCGCCTCCAAGGCCCACCACATCGCCGACGCCGTCGCCGCCCTCGACCTCAAGCTGACGGACGAGGAGGTCGCTTCCTTGGAGAAGCCCTACAAGCCCAAGCCCGTCCTGGACCACCAGTGATTGCGGTGACGACCGCAGATTCGGACGCCATCGTCGCCAGCCTGGACGTCGCCGCGGGCGCCGGCGGCGACCTGACGGCTGCGGTCTATCTGCGCCTTTTCGCTCGCTATCCGGAGATGGAGGCCCTGTTCGTGCGCGACAACACCGGGGCGGTGAAGGGCGAGATGCTGGCCCGCGTGTTCGAGATGGTGCTCGATTACGCCGGCGAGGGCGCCTACGCCGAGGGCATGGTCCGCAACGAGGTGACGACCCACGCCGGCTATGACGTGCCGCCGGAAATCTTCCCCCTGTTCTTCGATGTGGTGGCCGAGTGCCTGCGCGAAGCCGCCGGCGAGGCCTGGACGGCGGACATGAGCCAAGCCTGGGTGCAAGTGCTGGCCGACTTCCGGCGCTACGCCGCCCACGGGTGAGCCAGGCGACGACGTCGCGCGATCCCTGACCGACCTTCCCCTTGCCTGTCCGCCGCTGTCCCTCGATAAGCTCACGATGGCGACCAGGGGCGGTGTCGCCTGAGCATGACCGACATTTTCATTTCCTATGCGCGCTCGACGGCGGCCCAGGCGAAACAGATCGCCGAAGCGCTCCGCGCCCTCGGCTATGGCGTCTGGCGCGACGATGAAATCCCGGCGAACCGAGCCTATGCCGACGTGATCGCCGAGCGGCTGAACACGGCCAAGGCGGTGGTGGTCATCTGGTCGGCCGAGGCGGTGAAGTCGCAGTGGGTGCGCTCGGAGGCCGAGCGCGCACGGGCGGATGACAAGCTGGTCCAACTCAACATTGACGGCGCCAAGCTGCCGATGCCCTTCGACCAGACGCAATGCGCCGAAATGAACGGCTGGTCGGGAGACCCCAACGCCTCCGGCTGGCTTCAGGTCCTGGCCGGCATCGCGTCCCTCGCCACCGGGGGTTCGCCAACCCCCGCGCCTTCTCCGGGCGTTCCCGCAAAGCCCAGGCTTTCGATCTGCGTCCTGCCCTTCGCCAACATGAGCGGCGACGCCGAGCAGGAGTATTTCTCCGACGGCATCAGCGAAGACATCATCACTGACCTCTCCAAGATCTCGGCCCTGTCGGTGGTCTCGCGCAACACCGCGTTCACCTTGAAGGGCAAGGGCCTGGATGTGCCCCAGATCGCCCGGCAATTGAATGTGAGCCATGTGCTGGAAGGCAGCGTGCGCAAGGCCGGCGCCCGGGTGCGGATCACAGCCCAGCTCATCGACGCCACGCAGGACGATCACATCTGGGCCGAGCGATACGACCGTGACCTCGATGACATCTTCGCCCTGCAGGACGAGATCAGCGAGGCCATCGTCGCCGCCTTGAAACTGAAGCTGCTGCCGGCGGAGAAGAAGGCTATCGAGCGGCGCGGCACCGACAGCGCCGAGGCCTACGACCTCTATCTGATGGCGCGGCAGCATTACGTCACCGGCAACTTCGATCCGCGTCAGCTCGAAGCGATTATCCGCCTATGCGGCAAGGCCGTGGAGATCGACCCGGCTTACGCCCGCGCCTGGGCCCTGATGGGGAGCGTGCAGGCAAGCCTGCGCTCCCGCTTCGGCCGGCAGGATGTCGACGCCTCGGCGGCGATCGAGACGGCGCTGGCCCTTGATCCTGGCCTCCCCGAAGCCCACGCCGCCAAGGGGGAACATCTTCGGCTGGATGGCCAGTTGGACGAGGCGTGGAAAGAGATCGAGGTCGCCCTGGGCCTCGACCCTGAAAGCTTCACGGCGAACGACGCGGCCGGCAATTTGAATTTCAACCAGGGGCGCATTGCCGAAGCCATCCCGTATTACGAGAGGGCGGCGGCGCTGATGGAGACCGGCAGCGGATCGGGCGCCGTGCTGATCACCTGCTACACGGCGCTTGGTGATATGGTTGGCGCACGGCGAGCCGCCGGGATGGTGCTCGCCCGCGCCGAGGCCATCCTGGCGCAGGACCGCAGCAACGGGATGGCGATGGGCTACGGCGCGAGCGCCCTGGCGACGCTTGGCGAAGCCGACCGGACCCGCGACTGGATCCGCCGCGCGTTGCTGATCGACCCGGACAATCAGCTCATGCGCTACAACTTCGCCTGCGCCCTCAGCGTCCATCTCAAGGACGTCAACGGCGCGCTGGAGTTGGTGGGCCCCTACCTGGCGCAGGTGACCCGCGCTGACCTCGACTGGGTCAAGGCCGACCCGGACATGGACGCCTTGCGGGACGACCCGCGCTTTCAGGCCATGATCACGGCGGCCGAAAACCGTCTGGCGGCCGCAGACACCGCGCCGGCATGACCGACATCTTCATCTCCTACGCCCGCTCGACGGCGGTCCAGGCCCAGGCGATCGCTGAAGCGCTTCGCGGGCTGGGTTATGGCGTGTGGCGCGACGACGAGATCCCGGCCAACCGGGCCTATGCCGATGTCATCGCCGAACGGCTGAACACCGCCAAGGCGGTGGTGGTGATCTGGTCGGCCGACGCGGCCCAGTCCGAATGGGTGCGTTCGGAGGCCGAGCGGGCCCGCGCCGGCCGCAAGCTGGTCCAGCTCAGTGTCGACGGCGCCAGTCTGCCAATGCCGTTCGACCAGACCCAGTGCGCCGACCTTGTGGGCTGGACCGGCGACGACACGCCGGGCTGGAAACAGGTCGTCGGCGCCATCGCCGGCCTGGCCTCACCGAGCCGACCGCGAGACGAAGCGGCGAGGAAAGGAGCGCCCAAGCTTTCTGTGTGCGTGCTGCCGTTCGCCAACATGAGCGGAGACGCCGAGCAGGAGTATTTCTCCGACGGGATCAGCGAGGACATCATCACCGATCTTTCCAAGGTCTCGGCCCTGTCGGTGGTGGCGCGCAACACCGCGTTCACCTTCAAGGGCAAGAGCGTAAAGGTGACCGAAGTCGCTCGCGAATTGAGCGTCAGTCATGTGCTGGAAGGGAGCGTCCGCAAGGCCGGCGGCCGGGTGCGGATCACCGCCCAGCTGATCGACGGCGCGGCCGGCGACCATCTATGGGCCGAGCGATACGACCGCGACCTCACCGACATCTTCGCCCTGCAGGACGAGATCAGCGAGGCCATCGTCAAGGCGCTCAAACTCAGGCTGCTGCCGGAAGAGAAGAAGGCCATCGAGCGGCGCGGGACGGACAGCGCCGAGGCCTACGACCTCTATCTGATGGCGCGTCAAAACAAGTGGGGCGGCAACTTTGGCGTTTCGCGAAATGAAACCATAATCCGGCTCGCCACCCGGGCCGTCGAGATCGACCCGGCGTATGCCGGCGCCTGGGCCCTGATTGGGAACGCGCAGGCCAGTCTGCGCTTCCGCTTCGGCAGGCAGGACGTCGACGGGTCGGCGGCGATCGAAAGGGCGCTGGCGCTCGATCCCGACCTCGCCGAGGCCCACGCCGCCAAGGCGGAACATCTGCGTCACGAGGGCCGGTATGACGCGGCCTCTGAGGAAATCGAGATTGCCCTTCGTCTCGACCCCGAAACCCACGAGGCGAACTACGCCGCCGCCGCTCTGCGTTTCAGCCAGGGGCGCGTCGCCGATGCCGTCCCCTTCTGGGAAAAAGCGGCGGCGTTGATCGAGACCGACGTCAGCTCGGTGGGGATGCTCCTCACTTGCTACACGGCGCTCGGCGACACCGAAGGGACCCAGCGGGCGGCCCGAATGTGCCTCACCCGCGCCGAGGCGATCCTGGCGCAGGACCGGAGCAACGGAATGGCGATGGGCTATGGGGCCGGCGCCCTCGCGGTCCTGGGCGAAGCGGACCGGTGCCGCGACTGGATCCGCCGCGCCTTGCTGATCGATCCTGACAATCAGAACATGCGCTACAACTTCGCCTGCGACCTCGCCACTCACCTGGGGGACATCGAGGGCGCGCTGGGCCTGATGGGCCCTTACCTGGCCCAGGTGACCCGATCCGAGCTCGACTGGACCAAGGCCGATCCGGACATGAACGCGCTCCGCGAGGATCCCCGCTTCCAGGCCATGATCGCGGCGGCCGAGGCGCGGCTGGCGGCAGCCGAGAGTGCGCCGCGCGTATGACCGACATCTTCATCTCCTACGCCCGCTCGACGGCGGCCCAGGCCCAGGCGGTCGGCGAAGCCCTGCGCGCCCTCGGCTATGGCGTGTGGCGTGACGACGAATTGCCGGCCCACCGCGCCTACGTCGAGGTGATCGAGGAGCGGCTGGCCGCGGCCAAGGTGGTGGTGGTCATCTGGTCGGCCGAGGCGGTGAAGTCAGAGTGGGTCCAGTCCGAGGCCGACACGGCGCGCACCGATCGCAAGCTGGTCCAGATGACCGTCGATGGCGCCAAGCTGCCCCGGCCTTTCGACCGCATCCAGTGCGCCGACCTGATCGGCTGGACCGGCGATACCGAGGCGCAGGGCTGGAAGAAGGTCGTCGCCAGCATCGCCGAGCTCGTCGGCGGCGCGGCTGCCCCTGCCGCTACGGCCGCCGGAGAGACACCGGCCGTCGCGCCGCGCAAGCTCTCGGTCTGCGTCCTGCCCTTCGCCAACATCAGCGACTATCCCCAGCAGGAGTATTTCTCCGACGGCATTAGCGAAGACATCATCACCGACCTCTCCAAGGTCTCGGCCCTCAGCGTGGTGGCGCGGAACACCGCCTTCACCTTCAAGGGCAAGGCCCTCGACGTGCCCCAGGTGGCGCGCCAGCTCGGCGTTAGCCATGTCCTGGAAGGCAGCGTGCGCAAGGCGGGCAACCGGCTGCGCATCACCGCCCAGCTGATCGACGGGGCGGTCGGCGACCACATCTGGGCCGAGCGCTGGGACCGGGACCTGACCGACATCTTCGCCCTGCAGGACGAGATCAGCGAGGCCATCGTCGCGGCCCTGAGGCTCAAGCTGCTGCCGGAAGAGAAGAAGGCCATCGAGCGGCGCGGCACGGAAAACGTCGAGGCCTACAACCTCTATCTCATGGCGCGGCAGTACGACGTCACCAAGAACGTCGGCGACGCAAGGCT
>DASXBY010000068.1:0-4253 GCA_036491455.1 Caulobacteraceae bacterium | reverse complement strand
GCCTGATTGGGCAGCATCTGATCATAGACCGACTTGAGGCCCGCCTCATCGGTCTGGACGAGCAGAGCCTGCTGGATGGCGATGCTGTCGGGAGCGGGCGCCGAAAGGGTATGCAGAACGGCGTCGTAGGCGCTGGCCTCGGCCTTATTGAAATTGAGCTCGGCGGCGGTCTTGCGGGTTACGGTGAGGTTGACCTGATCCTGACCGTTCGCGGTCGTGGTTCCCGGCGCGAAGAACGCGGTCGCGGAGTAGAGGAAGGGGGTGGTGCCGGCCTCGGCGGCGCCCAGGGACGGCGCGCTGATCGATCCATTGGCGCCCTCGATGATGTTGTAAGTCTCGATCGCCGAAACCTGCAGGCTGTTCATGACCAGGCCGATCTGGGCGCCCGTCGCGATCGTGGCGCCCTGGCTGACCACGAACTGGGTGTTCTGGTTGTTGATCGGATCGATGGCCACTCGAAGGATGCCGTTGGCGCCGACGTTGATCGTCTGGGCCGACTGGTTCAGCTTCGCGTTGAGATCGGCCAGCACGCCGTTGTTGACGGCGATGACGAACGATCCGCCCGCCTGCTCGGTGATACTGGCGAAGACCGAGGCCTGGTTGGTGGTCGACGCCCCCTGCACGTTGACGATGTTGAGCTTGCCGCCCATCGAGATCGTCTGGGCCGTGACGCTGCCCGCCGCGATGTTCAGGGTGTCGTTCCCCGAACCCATGTAGATATCGCCAAGGATGGATGGCGTGACCGATCCGATCTGACGCCAGTTGGCGGGATTGTTGACGGGATCGATTCCGGGTCCGGCTGCGACGACGTTGGCGTAGAAATTGCCCTGAAAGCTGACTACCGCGCCGACGGCGTAGCTGTTGGTGGGCGTATAGGCCGTCACACTTGCGACGCCGTTGAGCGGCGAAGCCGACTGGTTGATCGTCTGGTCGAGCGCGCCGGCGCTCATGTCGATCGCCACGGTATTGCTGGGATGGCCGTTCCCGGACGCGGGCAAGGGGGCCGAGATCACGGTGTTGTTGAGCACCGCCTGGATTGAGCCGGTGTTGTTGATGGTCTGCAGCGTACCGGAATGATCGACGATCGCCCCGGTGAAGCCGCCGACCCCGCCGGAGCCGGAAAGCTGAGCCAGTATGCCGCTGTTGTTGGTGATGGTGGAGATCGTTGCGCCCGGATCGATCAGGATGCCGTAGACGTTCACCGGGACCGGAACGGGCGTGTTCGGGATGCTGACCTTGTTGACCTTGCCGTTGGACGTCACGGTCAGGGCCGAATTGACCTGGGTCGAAGCGGCGAAGATCGAACCGTCGTTGTAGATCGTCGGCACTACGGCGCCGTTGGCGAGATAGATCGCCTTGGCGTCCCCCTGGTACGAGAGCGCCGCGATGGTGCCGCTGTTGTAGAGGCCGCCGGTGATCGTGACCGTCCCGCCAGGCCCAAAGACGGCCGGTGCTATCGTCGGGGGCGTGGTCGGCAGGTTGTTTGAGCCGAAGGTCTGTATGGCGGGGGTGACCAGGATCTGGCCCCCGATCTGCAGCGCGGTGGCTGACAATTGCCCCGTCGGCGACTCCGTCCCCACCAGAAACGGCGAAGTCAGGGGGTCGAACAGGCTCTCGCCGAGTATCGTGCCCTGGTTCACCAGTCCGAACTGTCCAGGCGGGAAGGCGGAGTTCGAATTGTACGGGCTGATGAAGTTGCTGGCGGTGAACACCCCTATCGAAATCGGCGAACCGGTCGCGGAGCCGATCTGCATCGCCGGCGCGGAGCCGAAGGAAGTCACCGATCCCGTGCCCTGGACGGCGTCGGGCACGCCGTCGCCGTCCTGGTCGAGATTGGAGGTGCTGGGAATGGGCGGCGGCGCGCTGACGATCAGCCCAGCGCCGACGTTGCCGCCTACGGTCACGGCTGCTCCGCCCTGCTGCAGTTCCATCTGGCTGTAGAGGGCCGAGATGGCGGGGTTCGGCTGGCGCGAGGTCGTACGGTAGCCGGTGGCCGCCTCGGCGCCGGAGATGTTGACGTAGCCGTTGACGTAGCCGTTCAGCTCCGCGGCTTGGGCGCCCGGACCTGTAGCCGAAACTGACGTGAGCCGAACGTTGCCGCCGACGCCGCCGGTAGGCGTGATCTGAAAGCCAACGGTGTTCGCCCCGGTGACTGCGATGGTGCCGTTGGCGATCGTCGCCGCGGTCGAGCCCGAAGCTGGAGTCACCACCAGGCTCATCCAATTGCCGCTGATCGGCGCCTGGATGGAGACGCCCTCGGAGTCGTTGCCCTTCACCGTCACCTGGCCGGTCTCGATGATGTCGCCGTTGAAGATCGAGCCGCCCGTGACCTCGATGCCGATCCGGTTCGTTCCCTGGGCAAAGAGGCCCGTGTTGAGGCCGTTGTTGTTGGGATCGGTTGGCGGCGTATAGCTCTCGGTGATGTTGATCGTGCCGGTCACGGTGGCCGTACCGGTGAAGCCGCTGACGATGTCGAGGCCGACGGTGTTGTCCTGGTTGGTGGCGCCGAGTGAGCCGGTGACGTCGACGGTGTTGTTGCTGTTGAGCGTCAGGGCGGTTCCGGGCGCAGTCAGGCCGATCGAACCGGATACGATGACATCCGCCGGCTGACCCGAATTGGCCGTGGCGGTCTGCACCGGCGTGCTCTGAGAGCCGGAGATGGTCACCTGGGCCAGCGCCGGGAAGGAGGCCGCGAGGAGTGGCGCGGAGGCGGCTGCGGCGGCCAGAATGCTTCGCTTCATGAACTGGGCCTGGGCTCGCTGCGACGGACTCGAAATATCGAGCCCCGTATTACGAGGGAAACTGGGGACGATTCAAGGCGAACGGCCCGCCTTTGGGAGATCGTCACGCAAGCGTCATAGGCTTATCGTCTAAGCTTGAGCGATATGTCCGACACCCGTCATGCTGAGATCCGGCCCGGCAAAGGCGGCCTCGCCGCCCTTGCCTTTGCCGCGGCGACTGCGATTCTGCTCCTCATATGGCGCCCGAGCGGCGACACCGGCCGCCTGCTCTTGCTTCTGGCCGCCGCCGCTGCAGCCGTCGGCATTGTCATCTACGTCCGGCGCATGCCCTTCGTCGCGCAGCCGGGCGCGGCCCGGGCCGCCGCCGGCACGGAAACCTTCGCCCTGCCCTACGCCCTGATCGTTGAACGCGCCGCCGACCCCATGCTGGTTGTCGCGGGCGGCGAGCGGACGGACCTCAATGCCCGGCGTTTCCTCTTCGCCAACGCCGCCGCTCGCGAGCTCCTGCGAATACAGCGCCCCGAAGGGCCTCTGACCACCGCCATTCGCGCCCCCGAAGTCCTAGCGGCGATCGACGAGGCCCTGTTCGAACACGTCGTCGGCCATGCCCTCTACCAGGCCGGCGGCGTGCAGGATCGCGTCTGGCGCGTGCGGGTCGAACCGCTGGAGGCGAACGACTCCGCCCGCCTGGCCCTCGTTTGCCTGCGCGACGAGACCGAAGTGCGCCGCGCTGAACGCACACGCGCCGACTTCCTGGCCAACGCCAGTCACGAACTGCGCACGCCGCTGGCCTCGCTCAGCGGTTTCGTCGAGACCCTGCGCGGCCACGCCCGCGACGACGTCGAGGCCCGCGACCGATTCCTGGCCATCATGCAGGTCCAGGCCGAACGCATGCGCCGTCTGATCGACGATCTCCTCAGCCTGTCGCGCATCGAACTGGGCGAACACATCGCGCCGTCCGGCCGCGTCGACCTCTCGGTGGCGGTGATCGACGTCCTCGACGCCCTGGCGCCCTTGGCGGAGGAGAAGGGCGTCGCTTTCGTCCATACCTTGCCGCCTGCGGGCGAGGCCTTGGCCGTCGCTGACCGCGATCAGATCCTGCAGGTCATCCAGAATCTCGCCGAAAACGCCCTCAAGTACACCCCGGCCGGCGGCGCGGTCACTGTCTCGCTGGAGAGCGGGCTCGAGTCTGCCGCCTGCGCCGTCGGTCGCTCCGAAGGCGCCATCCACCTGTCGCTCTTGACCCCTGACCACGCCCCCGATCGGCGCTATGCGGCCTTGCGCGTGGCCGATCAGGGCCCGGGAATCGCCCGCGCCAACCTGCCCCGGCTCACTGAGCGCTTTTATCGCGTCGAGGGCCAGAAGAGCGGCGAGCATGCCGGCACGGGCCTGGGTCTGGCCATCGTCAAGCATATCGTCAACCGGCATCGCGGCGGCCTTACCGTCGAGAGCGCCGAGGGTAAGGGCGCCGCCTTCACCGCCTATTTTCCGATCCTGCGGCGGGAGTCCCAG
>DASXBY010000067.1:0-26804 GCA_036491455.1 Caulobacteraceae bacterium | reverse complement strand
CCTCGGGGCCGATCAGCATCGACAGACGTCTAAAGGCGTTGCTTTCTCTCGGCGTGGCTCACCGTTTCGGGCCGATAAACTAACTGCGAACGATAACTTCGCTCCAGAGTACGCCCTCGCCGCTTAATGCGACGCGGTCGTATTCGACCACTGAAGTCCTGATGTCTTAGCAGCGTCAGGCGGGGCCCGGGGAGCGCCTGCCAACAGAAGCTCCCCACCTATCTCATAGTCTGACTTGCGCTCCCCTAACCCGCATGGCGGCGGCGGTCGGCGGCGGCGAATCACCACGCGAAGTCGCCGAGCGGCTGGGCGTCAGTTTCAACACGGTTCGCGTCCAGCTGGCGCGGGTCTCTGAAAAGACTGGCGTCGGTCGCCAAGCCGATCTTGCACGGCTTCTGGCGCGCATTGCGCTTCAGGGTTGAACTTGGCGAGATTTGACGTCCGATGGACCGCGGAAGGCCTATCCCACGGCCCCGACGGGCGTTAGGTTCGCATCGTGGCACGGGATGAGAAGCCTAAGGACCTGATCGGCTACGCCGGCCTCCAGCAGGAGGCGCTGCGACAGGTCGTGCGCGCGGCCCTAGAACGCGCCGCCACGACACGTGGGCTCCCCGGAGACCATCACTTTTACATCAGCTTTCGCACGGACTATCCGGGCACGCTGGTCCCTGAGGAGCTGATCTCGCGCTACCCGGAGGAGATGACCATCGTCTTGCAAAACCAGTTCTGGGACCTTTCGCCGGGCCCGGACTCGTTCTCGGTGACTCTGCAATTCAACGGCCAGCCCAAGAGCCTGGCCGTCCCCTACAGCGCTATGACCCGGTTCTATGACCCGAGCGTCCAGTACCTTCTGCAGTTCGCCCCCGCGCCGCCGGACTCTCGGCCCGAAACCATGACCGAACCAAAGCCAGAGCTCGCGGCCGAGACGGGTCCGAAGGTCGTCTCGCTCGACCAGTTCCGTAAGAAATGAGCCAGGCCGAAGCGCCGACGAGGGCGGCGCTGACTGACGCCGACATCCTGGAACGGTTCACCCGCACCAAAACCCGGGCGCCCAGCACCGAGACCCTGGGTTTCCGAATTGTGGCCGTCGACCAGGCGGCGATGACCGTCGAGGCTGAGTTCCTGGCCAAAGCCGAGGTCATGGCCAACCCGATGAAACTCATCCAGGGCGGGTTCCTGGTGGGCATGCTCGACGAGGTGATGAGCACCGCGTGCGTCATGGTCTCGGGTCTGACCGCCGCTGCGCCCACTTTGGAGATGAAAGTCAGCTTCCTGCGAGCGGCAAGACCGGGACCATTGCGCGGGATTGGCCGGGTTCTGCGCTGGGGCAAGACGATCGCTTTCACCGAGGGTGAACTCTTTGATCCGGAGGGGCGGCTGATCGCCAAGGCGACGGGCACCGCATTGCCGACGCCGTTCGCCAACTACAAGTGAGGACCGGCGGGCCGATCGCCACCATCGCTACCGGCCTCGGCGTGGCCATTCTCACCATCTCGTCGGCCAACGCGGCCTCCCAGGGATTCTCAGGCTGGGCGGCGGTGATCATCTCGGGCGACAACGAAGCGGCGCACGTCGACAAATCGACAGAGGCCTTCGACAACGCGCGCCGCGACCTTGGCCGAGCCCTAGAGCATCGCGGCTTTTCCGCTGCAAATCTCGCTGAGTTCTCGGTCGAGCCGAACCGCCACCCGGACACCCGGCCTGGTCCAGCCCGACTTGTCGACATCGCAGCCGGACTGAGGCGGCTCGCGAACCAGGCGCCGGACGGCTGCCTCGTCTACCTGACCTCGCACGGCTCGCCGGATGGGGCGGTGCTCGGCGAACACCTGTTGTCGCCCCGCGCCTTGGCGCGGCTCGTCGGCGGCGCTTGTGGTCGAAGGCCGACCATTGTCGTCATCTCGGCCTGCTTTTCCGGGGTTTTTGTCCCCGCCCTCGCCGGACCCCATCGTCTGATCCTCACCGCCGCGCGCCGCGATCGTTCTTCCTTCGGCTGCGGCGAGAGCGATGAATATCCGTTCTTTGACGGCTGCGTGCTCGAGAACCTGTCGGCCTCGGCTGACTTCATCGATCTTGCAGGTCGCACGCGCCGCTGCGTCGCAAAGCGTGAGAACTTCGAGCACATGAGCCCGCCATCGGAGCCCCAGCTCAGCGACGGCGCCCGTTTCCACAGTCCCGCCTTTTCGCCGCCAGCCTAGCTTCTGGCGCCCGCGGTGGGCTAAACCCGCGCCGCCTTGAGACCGAGCCGGAGCCTGCCATGACCGCCGCCCGAACTGAGACCGACAGCTTCGGGCCGATCGAGGTTCCCGCCGAGCGCTACTGGGGCGCACAGACCCAGCGTAGCCTGCAGAATTTCAGGATCGGCTGGGAGAAGCAGCCGGCGCCAATTGTCCGGGCTCTGGGCGTCATCAAACGGGCTGCGGCCGAAACCAACATGGCGCTTGGCAAGCTCGAACCAAAGCTCGGGGCGGCCATTGTCGAGGCCGCCACAGAGGTGATGGACGGCAAGCTCGACGGCGACTTCCCCCTGGCGGTGTGGCAGACCGGTTCCGGCACCCAGTCAAACATGAACGCGAACGAGGTCATCTCCAACCGGGCGATTGAGATTCTCGGCGGGACTATGGGCTCCAAGGCGCCAGTCCACCCCAACGACCACGTCAACCTCAGCCAATCCTCCAACGACACCTATCCCAGCGCGATGCATGTGGCCGCGGCTGAGGAGGTCGTTCGCCGCCTGATCCCGGCCCTGCAGACTCTCAGAGATGCCCTTGAGGCCAAGTCCAGGGCCTGGACCGACATCATCAAGATCGGCCGCACCCACACCCAGGACGCCACGCCGCTCACCCTCGGCCAGGAATTCAGCGGCTATGTCCAGCAGGTGCAGAACGGCATCACCCGGCTTGAGATGAGCCTGCCGATGCTCATGCAGCTGGCCCAGGGCGGCACCGCCGTAGGCACTGGTCTCAATGCGCCGGAGGGCTTCGCCGAGATGGTGGCGGCCAAGATTGCAGAGATCACAGGACTGCCCTTCACCTCGGCGCCGAACAAATTCGAGGCCCTGGCCGCGCACGACGCCATGGTCTTCAGTCACGGAGCGATGAACACGGTAGCCGCGAGCCTGTTCAAGATCGCCAATGACATCCGCTATCTCGCCAGCGGACCCCGCTCGGGCCTTGGCGAGCTTTCGCTGCCCGAAAATGAGCCGGGCTCTTCCATCATGCCAGGCAAGGTCAATCCGACCCAGTGCGAGGCGCTGACCATGGTCTGCGTACAGGTGATGGGCAACCAGACCTCAATCACTTTCGCCGGCGCCTCCGGCCAGTTCGAGCTAAATGTCTTCAATCCGGTGATGGCCTACAACTTCCTTCAGTCCGCACGGCTTCTGGCCGACGCCGCCGAGAGCTTTACCGAGCATTGCGTGGTCGGCATCGAGCCGAGACTCGACAACATATCGGCCAATCTTGCGCGCTCGCTGATGCTGGTGACCGCGCTGACTCCGCACATTGGCTACGACGCCGCCGCCAAGATCGCCAAGTCGGCGCACAAAAACGGCACGACCCTGCGCCAGGAAGCGGTGAAGGGCGGGTACGTCACCGAGGATGAGTTCGATGAATGGGTGCGGCCGGAGAATATGATCCGGCCTCAGTGAGGCCCACTGACTAGGCCGGCGGGCGGCGCCCGAGAAATTCGGCGGGGCGTCCGCGATCGGGGCGCCCCGCCTGGATAGCCGAACTTACTGCCCGCCAGTATTGGTCGCGGTGCTGTTATCGGTCGTCGCGTTGGTCGTCGTGGTGTTGGCCGACGCACTCATGGCGCTGTTGTCGGCTGACGCGGCAGCGGTGTTGTCCGTGGTCGCGGCCGGCTTGGAGCAAGCGGCCAGCGAGAGCGCTGCGAGGGCGCCGAGGGCCGCGTGACTGGGCCGAATTTTCATGTGTCTGTCCCACCTTGGAGTTGACGACGGGCGGTGATCGCCGGCCGCAAGGCAAAGGTTTAGACTGCCCCCGCGTTAAATCAAGTTCCCGTGATCAACCGGCGTCAGGCGCGGCGGCTGACCGCAAAGTCAGCAAGCGCCTCAAGCCCATCACGCCAGTCGCTGGCGGCGAAGCCGGAAAGGGCGCGTTTGGCGCGCGCCGCATAGTCGGCCGCGAGAGAAAGAGTGGAGTCCAGAGCGCCGCACGCGAGGATGAGTTCGCGGGCCCTGCCGAAATCGTCTGGCGTTTGCTCGCGGCGGCCCACACTCCGCTCGAAGAAGGCGCGATCGCCCGCCCGCGCCCGCTCGGCCGCCAGAATCAGCGGCAGCGTCGCCTTGCCTTCGCGAAAATCGTCGCCGGCGTTCTTGCCGAGCATTTCCGTAGCGCCGCCATAGTCGAGAGCATCGTCGGTCAACTGGAAGGCGAGACCAAGGTTGTGGCCGTAGTCGTGAAGCGCCTGGGCCCTGGAGTCAGACGCGCCAGCGGACACGGCCCCGGCCTCGGCCGCGGCCGCGAAGAGCGCCGCCGTCTTGGCGGTGATAATCTCGAGGTAGGTCTCCTGGTCGAGGTCGAGGTCGTGGGCGCGGCTCATCTGCAGCACTTCGCCCTCGGCGATCACCCGCGAGGCCCGCGCCAGGATCTCCAGCGCCCGCAAGCGGCCGGTCTCGACCATCAGCTCGAAAGCACGGGCGAACAGGAAATCGCCAACCAGCACCGCTGGCGGCGCGCCCCAAATGAGATGAGCAGCGGTTTGCCCGCGGCGAAGCTGTGAGGCGTCGACCACGTCATCGTGCAGCAGCGTGGCCGTGTGAATGAACTCTACGGCAGCCGCCAGCTTCAGGGCGTTATCGTCGCGGCCGCCTGCTGCGCGCGAGGCGGCGACCGTCAGCAGCGGGCGAAGCCGCTTGCCGCCGGCGTTGATGAGGTGATCGGCGAGCGCCGGGATGACAGCGACCGGGCTCTGCATCCGCTGGGCGATCAGGGCGTCGACCCTGGCCATTTCCGGCGCAGCGCGCGCGATCAGCGCGTCCAGCCCCAACGCCGGGCGTTCCATCACGGCTCTGACAGCGTCCAATTGCTAAGACTCCTTAGAGACGCGCCGCTCACGCGCTCCGTCCGCCGTTGCAGTGCGACAATGCTGGCGCGATAGGGCATGGTCAAGCCAAGCCGGGGAGACAAGCCAGGAGAGATGGTCGCCGAGTACACGGAAGACCGACTGTTGGGCGGGCGACTTCAGCTGCGGCAGGCCGCCACCGGCTACCGCGCCGGACTCGACGCCGCGTTGCTGGCGGCATCCTGCAATGCTCAGGCCGAGGAGCGGGTTCTCGATGCCGGCTGTGGCGTCGGCGCGGTGATGCTGCAGGCGGCGTTTCGCGCCCCCGACGCCACATTTCTGGGTGTTGAGCGCGACCCTGCGGCGGTCGATCTGGCGCGCGGAAATGTTGAGCTGAATGGCCTTCAAGATCGCGTGAGAGTCGAGGCTGGAGAGGTTTCAGCCCGTGCAGGCGCCTATGCCGGCGCGTTCGACAAGGCCTTGGCCAATCCGCCGTTCTTCGACGATCCAACCACGCTGCGCGGCCCGGCGCCGGCAAAGCAAGGCGCGTGGCTCGCCGAGGAAGGACTCCAGGCTTGGACCGAGTTCCTAACCAAGTCCGTGCGTGAGGGCGGCAGCGTCATTCTGATTCACCGTGCCGACCGCCTGGCCGACCTGCTGGCGCTGCTTTCCGGCCGCGCCGGATCGTTCCAGGCGCGCCCTGTACATCCCTTCGCCGACGCGCCGGCCAGCCGGATTCTCATCCGCGCCGTGCGCGGCGGCCGGGCGCCGTTGAAGCTACTGCCGGCGCTGGTTCTCCATTCGCGCAACGGCGCCAAACACACATCCGAGGCCGAAGCGATCCTTCGGGGGGAAGCGGCGCTCGAATGGCTCTAGACCGGCCTTCCGTACATTCGCCATAGCACCATCGCGCCAACCGCGATGGCCGGCAGCCCGAGCAGGATCGTCGACGAGAGACCCGCGCCCGTGGCTGTCATAGCTGCGGCGATAAGACAGGCGCTCATATAGCCGATGTCCCAGCCGGCCTCGCTCACAACTTGGAAGCGCAGGGGGCATGGCGATGCGGCTGCCCGGTTGTAGGCAGCGCCCCCGACGGTCGGAGAGATGATCGGGATCAGCAGAGCGCCCAGGGCGTTGGCGCTGACCGCCAGCCACGGCGCGCCGAGACTGGCCGCACGGCTGACCAGGATGGCCGCGGCCAGGGCATAGGCCGCCAGTACGGCCGTCCGACCACGCCCGGCGTCGATGCGCGGGCCGACGAATAGTCCGCATGCCGCGCCGGCAAGCCCCGCCAGGGCCATGGCCCCGCCGTAGGCCGGGATGCTGTCCTTCAAGGTGAGATAGAGCGCGATCTGCCAGGCGGATATCAGGCTGGCGTCAAACCAGCCGTCGGTGGCGTTGAAGAATGCGACGGCCGCCGCCGCCCGATAGGCGCCGGGCGCTTCGGGCTTCACCGAAACCGGCGGTGCGCCGAGCAGAGGGAGCGCCGAGAGGGCCTGAATCACACCCACCGCGGCGAAGGTCGCGCCGGGACCCACCGTCATCAGGGCTGCGGCGCCCAGCAACGGCGCGACGACGCCGGCCACCGCCGCGAGGGCTTCGCGCGCGCCGACCTGGTGTCCTCTGTGTTGGGAGTCGCCGACGGTCGCGAAATAGGCATGGAAGCTGGGCCAGTAGAGCAAGTCACCCAGCGACGCGACGGCGATCAGCAGCCAGAGGGCGACGCCAACGCCATGGATCTGGCCCAGGACGGGATATTGCAGGCCCATGCCGACCGCGCCGGCGATGAGCATGGTCTTGAGGCCCAGGCGCTTGGCCAGAGGCACCAGGATCGGCCGAAACAGGAGCCGTCCCACGAAGATCGCCGCCATGACCATGAATGTCTGGGGCACGCTGAGTCCGGCGCGCAGCAAGAAGACGAGATAGAAGGCGCCGCCGGAGGCCTGGGCCAGGGCTTGGATGCCATAGTGCAGATTGACGCGGTTGACCGCGTTGTTGGCGAAGAACGCCATGAGTGGGTCGCCATGATGGAGCGGGAGAAAGACCAGGCGAACGCCCGGTCAGGCGGCGAGATCGGCTATCTGCGGTCCCACATCTCGAAGTCGCTCCACATCGACCCGCTCGCCATGCCACGCCTCAAACCGGCAGGCAAGGTGAGGCTCAGTTCTTCGCCTGATCCACCAGCTTGTTCTTGGCGATCCAGGGCATCATCGCCCGCAGGCGCGCGCCCACCTCCTCGATGGGGTGCTCGGCGTTGCGCCGGCGTGAAGCCTTGAAAGAGGCAAGACCGGCCTGGTTCTCGGTCATGAAATCCTTGACGAAGCGGCCGGACTGGATGTCGTCCAAGACCCGCTTCATCTCGGCCTTGGTGGCTGCATTTACAATGCGCGGGCCTGTGACGTACTCGCCATATTCGGCGGTATTGCTGATCGAGTAATTCATGTTGGCGATGCCGCCCTCGTAGATCAGATCAACGATCAGCTTCACCTCGTGCAGGCACTCGAAATAGGCCATCTCCGGCGCGTAGCCGGCTTCGACCAGGGTCTCGAAACCGGCGCGGATGAGTTCGACGAGACCGCCGCACAGCACAGCCTGCTCGCCGAATAGGTCAGTCTCGCACTCCTCGCGGAAGGTCGTCTCGATAACGCCTGAGCGGCCACCGCCGATCGCCGAGGCATAGGCGAGGCCGAGATCGAGGGCGTTTCCGGTGGCGTCCTGGGCCACGGCGATCAGGCACGGCACGCCGCCGCCGCGCAGATATTCGCTTCGAACCGTGTGGCCAGGACCCTTAGGGGCGACCATCAGCACGTCGATGCTCGCCTTGGGCTCGATCAGGCCGAAGTGGACATTGAGTCCATGGGCGAACAGCAGGGCCGCGCCGTCCCTCAGGTTGGCGGCGATCTCGTGCTGATAGATGGCGCGCTGGTGTTCGTCCGGAGCCAGCACCATGACAAGGTCGGCCCAGGCGGCCGCCTCGGCGACGCTCATGACCTGAAGCTTCTCGGCCTTGGCCTTTTCCGCCGAGGCCGAGCCTTCGCGGAGCGCCACCGCCACCTGTTTGACGCCCGAATCTCGCAGGTTGAGCGCGTGGGCGTGACCCTGGGAGCCATAGCCGACGATGGCGATCTTCCTGTCCAGCAGGCGGGCGAGGTCGGCGTCACGATCATAATAGACGCGCATGAGTTCATCTCCGGGCGGGCGGGAACGGGCCTTCGGCGGCAGATCCGTTCGGGGAAGGCCGTCTCGATAGGATTTTTCGCGCTCGCGTCAAGGCGAACGGGGATAAGCGGGCCAGTCTGTGGATCGCCAGGCATGGACGGCTCGCTGGCGAGGCCGAGTCATCCTATTTTCAGGCGAGCATGAGCGCGGAACTGAACGCCATCGTCGAAGAACATCCCGAGCAGGCCTATCTGGACCTTCTCGCCGAGATCCTGCGGGACGGCGTGAGGCGCGCCGACCGCACCGGCGTAGGGACGCTTGGCGTGTTTGGCCGGCAGATGCGCTTCGACCTGAGGCGCGGCTTTCCGCTGCTCACCACCAAGAAAGTCCATTTCAGGTCCGTGGTCGTTGAACTGGCCTGGTTTCTGCGCGGCGAGACGAACGTGCGCTGGCTGCAGGAACGGGGCTGCACCATCTGGGACGAATGGGCCGATGCGGACGGCGAACTCGGTCCGGTCTATGGCAAGCAATGGCGCTCCTGGGCCGCGCCGGACGGGCGGGTGGTCGACCAGATCGCCGGCGTGGTCGCGGGCCTCACGGAAAATCCTGGCAGTCGCCGGCACGTGGTCTCGGCCTGGAATCCCGCCGACGTCGACGACATGGCCCTGCCGCCCTGCCATTGCCTGTTCCAGTTCCATGTCGCGGAAGGACGGCTCTCTTGCCAACTCTACCAACGCTCGGCCGATGTCTTCCTGGGCGTACCGTTCAACATCGCCAGCTACGCCCTGCTCACTCATCTGATGGCACGGGAAACCGGCCTCGAGGTCGGCGACCTGGTGATCACCCTGGGCGACGCTCACCTCTACCTTAATCACCTCGACCAGGCGCGGCTTCAGCTGACACGGACGCCCTATCCGTTCCCGAGCCTGCGCCTCGCGCCGCAGGCGAAGCTGCTAGAACTCGAGCCGGAGCACGTGGCGCTTGAAGGCTATCGCTCCCATCCCCTGATCCGGGCGCCGATCGCCGTCTGATGGCGTTTCTGACCCTGGGCCCGGTGGCGCGAGCCAAGAACGGCGTCATCGGCGCCGGTGGCGCGCTTCCATGGCGATTGAAATCGGACTTGGCGCTGTTTCGCGACCTGACCATGGGCAAGCCGGTGATCATGGGGCGAAAGACCTGGGACAGTCTCCCGCGCCGACCGCTGCCGGGCCGGACCAACATCGTCCTCTCGCGAAACGGCTCATTCGCCCCATCCGGCGCCGTCGTCTGCGAGGATTTCGCCGAGGCGGCCGAGATCGGGCGAGAGCAGGCTACGGAGGATGGCGTGGGGGAGGTCTGTGTCATCGGCGGCGCCGCGCTCTTCGCTTTGGCCCTGCCGAGGGCCCGCCGGATCTATCTCACCGAGGTCGACGCAGCGCCCGAAGGTGATGTCTTCTTCCCGACATTCGACGAGTCCGCCTGGCGCGAGATCCGCCGGGAGGCCCACGCCGCAGACGAGGGAAACAACCACGACTTCATCTTCCGGGTTCTTGAGCGCCGGTTATAGTGCCTTCAAACCAGAAGAAAGTGCGGAGGCTTACCCATGAAGGTTCAACAGGTCGCCGAGGGATTGGGCTTTCCCGAAGGCCCGATTGCCATGGCCGATGGCTCGGTGATCCTCGTCGAGATCGAAGCCGGCTTGCTGACGCGGGTGACGTCGGACGGCCGGAAGTCGACCGTGGCGGAGGTGGGCGGCGGGCCGAATGGCGCGGCCATCGGGCCTGACGGCGCCGTCTGGATCACCAACAACGGCGGATCCTTCGAGTTCATCAAGCAGAACGGCCTAAACATCCCGGGCCCGACGCCGGAGAGCCATATGGGCGGCTATATCCAGCGCGTCGATCTCGGCACGGGGAAGACCGAGACCGTCTACGAAAGCTGCGACGGGCGGCCGTTCTTCGGACCCAACGACCTGGTTTTGGATCGCGAGGGCGGCTTGTGGTTCACCGATCATGGCCGCGGCACGCCGACGGGTCGGGATACCGGAGGCCTATACTACGCCACCACCGACGGCTCGAGGGTTGAGCGCGCGCGTGACCACCTCATCTCACCCAATGGCGTGGGCCTCTCGCCAGACGAGAAGACAGTCTACGTCGCCGACACGCTGCTCGGGCGGTTGTGGGGCTTTGACATCACCTCGCCGGGCAAGCTGGGGCCCGGACCGGGATTCGCGCCGGGCCACGTCATCTGCAACCTTCCTGGCTATCAGTTGCTCGACAGTCTGGCGGTGGAAGCGGGCGGCAAGGTCTGCGTCGCGACCATCATCAACGGCGGAATCACGGCCTTCGATCCGGATGGCTCGACTGAGCACTTCGCCTTCCCGGACGTCCTGGTCACCAACATCTGCTTCGGCGGCAAGGACATGAAGGACGCCTGGGTCACCTGCTCCGGAACCGGCAAGCTCTACAAGTGCCGCTGGCCGAGGCCGGGGTTAAAGCTCAACTTCAATGCATAAAAGTTCGCGGCAAACTTGGCGGTTCAGCCCGCGTTCAGATCGCCGGCTGCTTATATAATGAGGAATCGTGGGCGGTGTGCGCCTCCCTACTGGAGTCTCGGGGCGATGAAAGCGAAGTTTGTGACTGCCGCGGCGGCCTTGGTCGGGACCGTCGGCTTTCTGACGAGTCCAGTCGCAGCGGCGTCGCCGCCTTCCGGCGGCGGCCATTTCGGTGGCGGCCATGTCGGTGGCGGCTTCGGCGGCCACGCCAGTCCAAGCGGTGCAGGGCATTGGTCCGGTTCTGGACACTGGAATGGCTCAGGACACTGGAACGGCTCAGGACACTGGAACGGTTCCGGACACTGGAACGGCGGCCATGGCGGCTGGAACGGCGGCTCTCACTGGCATGGCGGCGGCTGGGGCTGGGGTTGGGGCTGGCCCTGGTGGGGTTGGGGCCTCAGTTGGGGCTGGGGCTATCCGTACTGGGGAGCCAGCTTCGGCGGCTATTACGCTGTCCCGTACTGGGATGACTATTACGACACCGACGATAATCCCGATTATGCCGGCGCGCCGCCCCCCGGGGCCGCGCCTCCAGGGTATGACTGTGACGGCTGGCGTTGGGACCCCAGCCAGCAACGCTACCTGGCGGCCAAGGTCGCCTGTCAGTAAGCCGTTCCGCGGGGTCTAGGCGACTCCGTCCAGGATCTCGACGTCCGGCCGCCCGGCCATGAACGGACCCATTTCGCGGCCGATCTCACGGAAATGGTCGGCCGACCGGTGGGCGGCGACCGCCTCCTCGTCCTTGTAGATTTCCAGCACCTTGTAGGTGTCGGCTTCCGTGCGGCTGCGGGTGAGCTGATAGATTTGGTTGCCGGGCTCGTTCTGGCGCACTGCTGCGGCCATCCTCAGAAACACCGCCTCGAAGTCAGCGCCCTTGCCGGGCTGAGTCCTGATCGTCGCCACAATCGCCAGCATCCCATCCTCCCTAATCGGCTCAATGAATTTTCCGTCTGATGGTAGAGGCAGATGCGCCGGGCGCAACGGCGCCCTGGCGTCAGGTCCGGATCAGGCTCGGTGATCGAAACCGTAAGCGACCCAAGTATGGCCCCCGACATGGCGCGCTTCGAGGACGTCATCCTCTGCCGCGGCCGGTCCCCGTTTCGGCAAGGCGCGGGCGAAGGTCAGCACCGCCGCGCCGACCACGCCGGCGACGATGAGCGCCGCGGTCAATGCGGCGGCGATCACGAGGCCTGCAACGCCCGCCGCCGTCCAGGCGATCAGGGCGCCGACCGCGCCGAACATCCGGCCGAATGTCGGCCTCGGCGACCAGGGCCTTTGCATGATCACGGCCATCTCGACATCCTCCTTCTTGAAGAGGCGCTACCTAACTCGACTTGCATTCGGCGAGCGTCAACCGTTTCTGCAACCGCGACCATCGAAGACCGGCCACGCTTTGAGCACCACCAACCAACACACCGCCGCGCCGAACGCCAATGAAAAAGGCGCAATGCAACGACGCGCGGGGGGCCGCTGGCGTTTCTGGATTGATCGCGGCGGCACCTTCACCGACGTCATAGGCGTGTCGCCGGACGGAGCGACACACACGCTCAAGCTGCCCTCGACTTCCTCTGCCTATGGCGACGCGGCGGTAGAGGCCATGCGCCGGCTCCTCAAACTTTCCTCAGGTGAGCCATTTCCCGCCCATCGGGTCGCGGAGGTTCGCGTCGGGACGACGGTCGCCACCAACGCCCTCCTCGAGCGGGCCGGCGCCAGGACCCTGCTCGTCGTTACCCGCGGTTTCGCCGACGCGCTTTTGATCGGCGACCAGGCCAGGCCTCGCCTCTTCGACCTCGTCATCGAAAAGCCCGCACCGCTCTATGCTGGGGTCATCGAGGCCGACGAGCGTCTGACGGCCGATGGATCGGTCCTCAAGCCGCTGGACGAGACCGCGCTTGCCTCGCTGCTGGAGAAGGCGGTGCGTGACGGGTTCGAAAGCGTCGCCATCGCGTTTGTTCACAGCGACCTCAATCCCGCACATGAGGCCCGCGCCGCTTCGCTCGCCCAGGCTGCGGGCTTTGCCTACGTCGCCGTCAGCAGCGACGTCTCGCCATTGCCGAAGTTTGTCGAACGGGCCGAGACCTGCGTCGTCGACGCCTATCTCACCCCGGCGCTACACGCCTACGCCGGCAGCCTTGCCGCCGCCCTCGCCGGCGCCGACCTAGCTTTCATGATGTCCGGCGGCGGACTCGCCCGCGCCGGCGCCTTCCGCGGCCGCGACGCGGTGGTCTCGGGCCCCGCCGGCGGGGTGGTTGGCACGGCCGGGATCGCCGAGGCTGCGGGCGGCGCCGCCGTTCTCGGCTTCGACATGGGCGGCACCTCGACCGACGTCTGTCGCTATGCCGGCCAGCTCGAGCGGCGCGACATCTCTCGAGTGGCGGGCGTGCGCCTGCGGGCGCCGATGCTGGACGTGGAGACCGTGGCGGCGGGCGGCGGCTCAATCCTGCATTTCGATGGCCTGCGCGCGCGAGTCGGACCGCGGAGCGCTGGAGCCGTTCCGGGCCCGGCTTGCTATGGCCGCGGCGGCCCGGCGACGGTCACCGACGCCAACCTCGTCCTTGGCCGCCTGGAGCCATCGCTGTTTCCAGCCCTGTTCGGGGATGGGGGCGATGCGCCGCTCGACCCCGCCGCCGCCTTTGCCCGGCTGGAGGAACTGGCCAGGTCCATGGGCCTGCCCGACGCGCGCGCCGCCGCCGAAGGCTTCATCGCCGTCGCTGTCGAGCAGACCGCCGGCGCTATGCGCCGGATCTCCACCGAGCGCGGCTTCGATCCGCGCGATCACGCCCTCGTCGCCTTCGGCGGAGCGGCCGGTCAGGTGGCCTGCGCCACGGCCGAGGCTTTGGACATCGGCGAGATCCTCTGCCCGCGCTTCGCCAGCCTGTTGTCGGCCTGGGGCATCGGCCGGGCGCGCGTCTCGATCGCCCTGCAGGCGGGGCTGGAGCGACCCCTCGATCCGGACGGCCTGGCGGCGGCGCGAGCGCTGGCCGTCGCCCTGACGCAGCGGGCGGTCGAAGCGCTGGCGGCGCAGGGGGCAGCGGCCGACCACCTCGAGACGCGCCTTCGCCTACGCTACGAGGACGGGGACGCCAGCCTTCCCGCGCCGCTCTCAACGCGCGAAGAGGCGCTAGCCGTCTTCGAGGCCGCCCATGAGCGTCTCTTCGGCTTTGCCGAGCCTGGCCGCGCCGTGCTGATCGCCAGTGTCGAAGTCGACGCGGCCGAGAGCGCGCGCGAGATCCTCGGCGTTGACACATCGTCGCTGGCGCGCGCGCCAACCGCGCCGCCGGCTGGGATCGTTCTCGCCGACGACCTCTCCGAGCCGGTCGACGGGCCCCGGCTGATCGTCCGCAGCGACACCCAGATCTGGCTGGAACGCGGCTGGCGGGCGATCCCCGAAGCCGACGGCCTGATCCGTCTCGTCCGCTACGACAAGCCTGTACACGTCCACGACGAAGGCGGGACTGCCGATCCGGTCACCCTGGAACTCTTCAATCGCCGCTTCATGGGCGTCGCCGAAGCCATGGGCGCGGCGCTCGAGCGCACCGCGCGGTCGGTCAATATCAAGGAGCGGCTCGACTTCTCCTGCGCCTTGTTTGACGCCGACGGCGGCCTCGTGGCCAACGCCCCGCACATGCCGGTCCATTTGGGATCCATGGGCGCGAGCGTGCGCGCCGTTCGTGCGCGCCACCCCAGTCTCGCTGCCGGTGAAGCCTACGCCCTCAACAACCCCTACGACGGCGGCACCCACCTGCCGGATATCACCGTGGTCATGCCGGTGTTTGTGGTCGGCGATATCAGCCCGGCCTTCTTCACCGCCGCCCGTGGCCACCACGCCGACGTCGGCGGCGTCCAGCCAGGGTCCATGCCGCCCTTCTCCAGGACGATCGACGAGGAAGGCGTGATGTTGGACGCCGTGCCGATCATGCGCCAAGGCCGTTTCCTGGAGCGCGAGACCCTGGCGGCCCTGACCGCCGGTGCTTGGCCCAGCCGCTCGCCGGAGCGCAACATCGGCGATCTCAAGGCCCAGGTGGCCGCCTGCCAGGCCGGAGCCGCCGCCATCTCCGCCCTGATCGAGGCCTGCGGCCGCGTCCAGGTCGCCCGCTACATGGGTCATGTGCAGGCTAACGCCGCGGCCTGTGTGCGCCGGGCAATAGCCAACCTCACGGATAGCGCCGCCCGCCTCCCCATGGACGGCGGCGGTGAGATCGTCGTCGAGATTTCCGTCGATCACGACAGGGCCGAGGCAAGGCTGGATTTCACCGGCTCGGCTGATCAACTGACCTCCAACTTCAACGCCCCGGCCTCGATCGTCGACGCCGCCGCCCTCTATGTCTTCCGGACGCTGGTGGAGGATGACATCCCCCTCAATGGCGGCTGCCTGGAGCCGCTGAGGATCCTGACCCGTGAGGGTTCGATGCTGCGTCCCAGGCCGCCCGCGGCCGTGGTGGCCGGCAATGTCGAGACCAGCCAGCACGTCGTCGACGCTCTCTATTCGGCGCTGGGCGTCATGGCCGCCAGCCAGGGGACGATGAACAACTTCACGTTCGGCGATGACGAGCGACAATATTACGAGACCATCTGTGGCGGCGCCGGCGCCACCGCCAGGGCCGACGGGGCGAGCGCCGTCCACACCCACATGACCAACTCCCGCCTTACCGATCCCGAAATCCTCGAACGGCGGTTCCCGGTTCGGCTGGAGGTCTTCGAGGTGAGGCACGGCTCGGGCGGTCCGGGCCTGCGGCGTGGCGGCGACGGCGCCAGGCGACGCATCCGTTTCCTGGCGCCGATGCAGGCGGCCCTGCTTTCGACCCGCCGTGACCATGCCCCTTCCGGCCTTGCCGGCGGCGGCCCCGGCGCGCCGGGCGCTCAGAGGTTGATCGCGGCCGAAGGCGCGGTAAAGGTGCTCCCAGGTTGCTTCAGCCTTGAGATTCGGGCCGGCGACGCCATCGAAATCGAGACCCCGGGGGGCGGGGGATTCGGAGCGCTAGCGCCGACCAAGACCCCGTGAAGGAGTTTAATTGATGCCATTGCCGGCCCTCGCCCTCGCCTTCGCCCTCGCGGCGAGCGACGCAGCGCACCCCACCGAGGCTGAACCGCTTCCGGCGGGCGCCCCGACAAGGGACTATCCTCTGGCCGCCTGGTGCTATGGCGCGCTCAGCGAATATCTCGATGTCTATGAGCGGGTGATCCCGGACCTGAGGGCGATCGACAAGACGTTCGGCACCTCCGAGCCGCATGAGAAGACGCCCTATGCCGATGACATGGCCGCGGCGCGCACCGAGTTGAAAGTCATCGCCCATGCGGTGCAGGCTGCCGAGCAGGCCAGTCCCTCGGCGATCGCCCCCCAAGGCATCGAGTCGATCAACCAGGGCCGCGCCATCTGGCGGCCGGCAGAAATGAAGACCCGCCGCGAACTCGCCCGCGCCTGGCTCACCTGGGCGCTGCCTGACCGCTGCGCCAGCAATGCCAAGTCCCTGATCGCCAAATCGGCCCTGCTCGGTCAGGCGCTAAACTACAACAACCCCTCGGCCATGGACGCGCCTCCGCCGCCGCCGCCACCAGCACCGGATTCGACCCCGACGGCGGGCTCCGCCGCGCCGGCGACGCCACCCGCAGACGCCAAGCCGACAGAGAGTTCGACGCCGGCGCCGCCACCCGGCGACTGATCCGGCCCTTTGCGGAGCCTGATCCACCCCTGGCTAGAACTGCGGCTCCGGCGCGAGCACCGTCGCGCCCAGGGTCCTCAGTTTCGCGTCGGCGGCGACACGCGCCAGGAGCCGTGTCTGTGGATCCTGTGAAAGATCGAGGCCGGCCAGCGGCGCGATCCTCGAGTCGGGCGACAGCATGCGGGCGAGCGCCGCCAGCGCTGAAGTCGGCGCGCCGAACGCCTGCAGCGAGGCTTCGCCCTTGATCCCGGCCAAGACCTTGGCCCGCTCCACGGCCTGATTGAATCCGCCGACCTCGTCGATGAGTCCGAGCGCCTTGGCCTGCGCCCCCGTCCACACCCGCCCGCGGGCGATCTCGGCGACCCGGCTCACCGGCAGATGGCGGCCGTCCGCCACACGGCCGACGAAGCCGGCATAGATGCGGTCCATCCATTGCGAGAAGGCGGCCCGCTGGGCGCTGGTCATCGGCGTGGCAGCGCCGCCCGAGCTGGCGTAGGGCCCGCCAACCGAAAGGCCGCGGACGTCCACGCCCCATTTGGCGAGCGCGGGGCCAAGCACGAACTTGCCGCCGAATACGCCGATCGATCCGGTGAGCGTCGAGGGCTCGGCGACGATGGCGCTGGCCTGCGACGAAATCCAATAGCCGCCCGAGGCGCCATAAGTCCCCATGCTGACCACCACCGGCTTGCCGGCCGCGCGCGCCGCCCGAACCGCCGCCAGGATCTGTTCCGAGGCGGTGTCTGATCCGCCCGGCGAGGAGACGCGGAAGACGATCGCCTTCACCCCGCCATCGTCGATGGCGTCATAGAAAGCCTTTGAGATGATGTCGGAGCGGATCACCGCTTCTCCGCCGAAGGGGCTGGCGTCCGGACCGCGGCCGGTCATGATCGCCCCCTCAGCCGAGATCACCGCGATCTTGGGACCCGATCCCTCGTTCCGGCGGTCGTTTTCCACATAGTCGCCGATGTCCTCCAGCTTGGCCCCGTCGCCGGCCTTGGCGAGCGCCGCCCGCTCGGCCTCCTTCTCCTCGCCGACCTGGTCGATCAGGCCCTTAACTTTGGCGTCCTCCGCCGACCACGGACCGGCCTTGAGGGTCGAGGTCATCGCAGCCAGGGTCATTTTGCGATCGGCCGCGGCAGCCGCGAGGGTCGTGTCCCATACCGAGCCCATCCAAGACAGCTCTGCGGCGCGATGGGCCGGCGTGTAGTCGTCGTAGAGATAGGGATTGACCGCGTTCTTGTATTCATAGCGCTGTTGGAAGTCGGCGGTGACGCCGAACCGGTCGAACAGGCGCTTGAAGAACAGATCCTCGTTGGCGATGCCCGTCGCCTGGAACGGCGCGCCCGGCTGCATCCAGACATCGCCGGAGGCGGCCGCCAGTTCATAGGTCGAGATCACCATGCCATCGGCGTAGAGCCCCTGGCTGTGGACGATGACGAACTTGCCGTGGTTCTCGAAATCCTTGAACGCCAGTCGAAGTTCGTCCGCCGCGGCCGGCGCCATGCCGCCTTCGGGCAGGCGAACGAAGAGGCCCTGGACGCGAGAATCGCTCTGGGCGTGCTTGAGCGTGGACTCGATCCCCATCACCGACAGCGTTCGGCCACCGAGGATGCTGAGCGGGTTCTGCGACGCCTGGTCGCTTAGTTCGCCGCGCAGATCAAGCGCCAGGACCGCCCGTTCTGGCGTAGGCGCCGGCCGCGTCGCGGCCGACAGCAGGCCCAGCAGGAATATGGGCGCCAGAACCGCGAACAGGATGAGGCCGGCGAGGACCCCAGCCAGAGTGATCAGGAACTGCTTCATCGAGATGCCCTGCGGCCGCGCCCCGTGGCGCTATCAGATCAACGCCATAGCGAATGCTTCGGCTCGGCCATAGGCGGAATGGTCGGAGTGGCAGGATTCGAACCTGCGACCCCCGCGTCCCGAACGCGGTGCTCTACCAGACTGAGCCACACTCCGAAGCGAAGAGCGGGCCTTATAGAGGAGGCCCCCAGGGCTCGCAAGGACGCCTCTGGCGAGGCCAAACGGCGGCCAATCGGCTGTCCCGGCGCGGCGTTGCAACCCGTCGGCGCCTGCGCTATCCCCACGCGCTCGCCCGCCACGGATAGGCTTTCCGAACATGGCGGCGCCCGGCGGCTGCTGGGGAATGGTGTAATGGTAACACTGCGGTTTTTGGTACCGTCATTCTAGGTTCGAGTCCTAGTTCCCCAGCCAGCGCGCTCGTCGCCGCCTAGGCGGCCAACCGGCTTTCGTTCCGCGCCTCGCGCACGTTCGCCAGGATGGCGATGTCGGCTTCGTGGTCGAGCCCCAGGTCGCGCATCATGGTCAGGCGGTCAGGCCCCGCCTTGGCCGCATAGGCGGCGCGGTTGCGTTTCTTCCCGCGTGCCCAGTACCAGAGGATCTTGGCGAGGTTCTGCGGCTTGCGCAGCCAGGCGTCGGGATGCTCCAGCATGTGAAAGCCCCTCACGCTCTCGCGCAAAAGCTCGGTATCGAAGCGCAGGGCGGGCGTCACCCCATCCATGAAGAAGCTCAGCAGGATCTTCTCGCGCGCCGTCCGTTTGTAACTGGGAGTCAGAGCCTGCTCAGCCCGTTTGATCGCGTTGCGGTCCTGCGCCCGCATGGCGAGGTAATAGGGCCGGAGCTCCTCGTGGACGCGCCGGTTATAGGCCAGCAGCCGCGCGGCCGGATCGGCGGTTTCCTCCAAAGCTTCGCGCAGCATCCAGGCCTGAGCCGCCGCCATCGAACAGCCGCGACCGTAGAGGGGATTGGTGCGGACGAGGCAATCGCCGACCGCGAAGAACCCCAGAACGGCCGGTTGGCCGTCGCTGACCAGTTCGCGCCAGCGGCTGAGGAGATCGCCCATGCCGAACACGCGGCTCGTGGGCTCGGCCCGCTCGGGGTCGCACCACATCTTCAGCCCCGGAAGATTGTCGATGATCCGGTCCCACTTTTCCGGATGAACAATCGCCTTGCGCAGCTCGTACTCGATCTCCGGCGCGCAGAGTGTGATCGAGAAACAGTTGTTGTCGCCGGGAAAGACCCCGAACTTGAGATAACCGATATCGCCCGTTGCTGGCCGGTTGACGTCGCGCGCCGGTTCGGTCTGGCCTGGCCTCAGCCTGTAGTGGCGGGTGAAATAGAGGATGCCGGCGGTTTCGCCCTCCTCGGTGATCGGCGCGCCCTCCTCGATAAGTTGCTCGATGCTATCGCCGATCTTGCCGCTGGCGTCGATCACGATAGGCGCGCGGAGCTCCCGGGTCCCTTCAGCGTCTTCTGCCAGGACGCCCACGACCTTGATTACACCCGCGGGACACCGCTCGGTCAGCAGCCTGCGGATCATGACGCCGGAGCGGATCGTCACGTTCGGCAGGGTCTCGACATAGCGCCGCATTACCAGTTCCAGTGTCGTGCGCCGGCTGGTCAGGATTGTGAAATCGGCGTCCTCCGGCCTGGCGACGTAGTTCGCCGCCTGGCCCGGCCAGAGCATGCTTTCGAAGCTCAGCTCGCGCACGCCCATCTTGAGCAGGGTCTCACGCAGGGCGGGATGGTCCGACTTGATGATCTTGCCGAGCCTGGCGAGGAAGGCGTGGCTCTGACGCAGATGGCCGACGCCCCGGCGGTTCCAGTCGCGGAAAACGTCATCCGGATCGCCCGAAGGCGGCGACGGGTCGCGCTCAAGAAGGGTCACCGGTCGGCCAGTCGGACCCAGCGCCAACGCCGTACAGAGCCCGGCCATGCCGGCGCCGATCACCAGAACTGCTTCGTCCATCTACCGCTCCGCGCGCCGGCCGCGCCGCCGATCCTCGGGGGCCTATGCCAGCAAAGTCCGGGCTAGGCGAGGCCACGTTCCGAAAAGCTTCACCGATCCGTCGCCAAACCTTTGCGCTTGCGTGTGACCCTCGCCCCGTCGGGCCTAAAAGCGCGACTTTCTGCGCGTGCCGCCCGATCGTCAGGGGACGGATCATGTATCGCAAAGAGCTTGTCCGCGGATTGCTCGCTGGCGCCGGGTGGCTTTCGCTCACCCAGGCGACCATGGCCGGTGAGGCATCAACGTCGGTCAGCGAAGTGGTGGTGACGGCGCCGCGCCAGGAAATCAAGGCCAGGGCCGTCCAGAAGGCAGCGGTCAACCTGATCAGTGTCCGCTCCGCCGAGACCATTCTCAAGTATCCGGATTTCAACGCCGCCGAAGCGCTCGGGCGCATGCCCGGGATCTCGCTTTCCAGCGATACTGGCGAGGGCCGCTTTGTCCAGATCCGCGGCATCGACGCCAACCTCGATGGCGCCACCTTCGGCGGCATCCCCCTGCTCAACACCTTTCCCGGCGGCACAGAATCCGGCGGCGGTGGCCGCGCCGTGGAATTCGACACCATCCCCACCGGAGCCATCGACGGCATCATCGTCACCTACACCCTGTTGCCGGACCACGAAGCCGAGGGCCTCGGCGGCTCGATCGAGTTGACGCCGCGGACGGCGGCCAACATCCAGAAGCCGTTCATCGATGCGACGCTTGGCTGGGGCTATGAGCCGTTGCACGGTCACACCGGTCCCTTCGAGGCCGAGATCGCGCTCGGCGTCCGGTTCGGCTTCGGACCCAAGGGCCTGGCCATCCAGGGCGTGAACGACAGCACGGCCGCTGTCCCTGGCGGCTTTGTCACCAACCCGACCCCGTTCTCATTTGTGCTCTACGCTTCGACCAAGCAGGACCGGCGGGCCGTCGACGACCTGGAGGAAGGCTATATCGACGACGGCGTGGCGCCCTCGAACGCTGTCTCGCAATACGACCTGCGCTACTACAACTATCACCGTCGGCGGTTCAGCTACGGCGGCGATTTCGAATTCCAGCCCAACGACGATCACCGCTGGTATTTTCGCGCCGACGTCGCCGGCTACACCGAGGCGGTGCACAAGAACTTCCTGCTGTTCGAAAATCTCGACGCCGATTACAACCAGACTGGCGTCGTCACGGTCGATCCGGCCAATCCGAACGGTTATTCGGTCCACACGACGCCGGCGATCACCCTGACCGACGAGGAGGAGGTCCACCGCAACTCGATCTTCGCCGTCGGCGGCATCGATCGCTGGGGCGATGTCGTTCTCGATTACCACGCCGCCTACAGCCGCGCGACATTCCATGTGCGCCGCAACATCGGCGCCGAATTCGATGGTCCGTTCGCAGACGGCATGGGCGGAGGCGTGCCGATCACCTATGACAACGTCACCACTCCCAACTATCCGATCTTCACTTTTCCCGGCGGCACGAACCTCAACGACCCATCGCTCTACACGCTCAATTCGCTCGGAAACGACCAAGAATACGACGTCGACCAAGAATACTCATACGCCGCCAATCTGACATTCCCGATCCATCTTTTCGACGATACCAAGATCAAGATCGGCGCTCAGGTCCGCCTCCGCAACAAGACCGCCACCGAGATCGATGAAAACTATACGCCGCCGGCCTTGTCCCTTGCCGGACTCTCCGGGCCAGCCCGGATGTTTTACGACGATCACTACACCACCGGACCTCTTATTGATCTCTACGCTATCCGCAATCTGATCAATAGCGGCGACGCAGGTCCGACTGTCCCCATGTTCAATCAGGGAAGCTACATCGTCGCCAAGGAGAACATCTACGCCGGGTACGCCCAGATCACCTCCAAGATCGGCAAATGGGGGTTCTTGGCCGGCGTGCGCGTCGAGGCCACCGACGCCAACTACGGCGGCTTTGTCCAGGCAATCACAAACGCCGGCAACGACTTCGTGCTCGAGTTTCGCCCCGAGACCTATGTCAACGCCTTCCCGACCGTACAGATTCGCTACGACTTCACGCCCACCCTGCTGCTCCGCGCCACCTATTCGACCGGCATCGGCCGGCCGGGGTTCAACCAGAACACCACCGCCGCCAGCGTCGACCACACGACCAGTCCGTTGTTGATCACCCGCGGGAATCCCGACCTCAAACCGATCCTCGGCAACAACTTCGACCTTTCTCTCGAAGATTATTTCGCTGACGGCGGCATCCTGTCGATCGCCTTGTTCGATAAGGAGTTCAAGAATTACATCGCCGATCGAATCTACAACACCACCACCGATCCGCTGGCGCCGGGGATGCCCGCCACCGTCACAACCTTCCTCAATATCCCCAGTTCCTACGCGCGTGGAATTCAGCTCGACGTCCACCAGAAGTTCGTTTGGCTGCCCAAGCCCTTCGACGGCTTCGGCGTCGAGGGCAACCTGACCCTCGTGGATTCACGATTCCTCGAATACGACGCCGCCTCGCTCGTCGGCATTCCGGTGGTGACCAATCCCACCAACCAGTACGGCGCGCTCCCCGGAACCTCGAAGGTTACCTGGAACCTTTCCGGCTTCTATGAGGCCCACAACATCGAGGTCCGACTGGCGGCCGAGTACGTCAGCCACAGCCTGTTCGGCCTTGGCGGCGCCCAGGCCCTGGACACCATCCAGGACAATCGCCTGACCCTCGACCTCGGCTCCAGCTACAAGATCAACCGCAACTTCACGGTCTACTTCAACGCCAAGAACCTCCTGAACACGCCCTTGCGGTACTACGAGGGCAGCTCCAACCGGCCGATCCAGCGGGAATTCTACGATGTGACCTACGAGGGCGGCATCCGGGCGTCGTTCTAGATCATACGCTTGCAACAATGCCGGGACGGCCAAACCCGAAGGACCGATCATGCTCCGACCGCTCTTCCTGGCCTTGGCCGCCGCGCTCTTTTCCTGCGTCACGGGGCCAGTGAAAGCGCCCGAAATCCCGCGCTACGCCCACATCTTCGTCATCGTCGAAGAGAACAAGAGCTACGACCAGATCCTCAATCCGGCCGTCGCGCCGAACATCGCCGCCCTTGCCTCCCAATACGGCAACGCGACCCACTTCTATTCGGAGGTCCATCCGAGCGAGGCCAACTACGTGGCCCTGCTGGGCGGAGACACCTTCGGCATCCATGACGATGACGGCTTCACCTGCAAGGCCGGCGACACCGATCCTTTCTGCGGGGGCTCCGGCAAACCGGGCTACGCCGATCACACTGTGCGCGCACGGCATCTCGGCCAACAGCTTGAGGCCGCCGGCCTGACCTGGAAGGGCTATTACGAAAACCTGCCCTCGCCCGGATCGCTCGCCTTCACGGCCTCTGACCCTTCGATCAGCGACGGCACGCGCAAGACCGCCCTCTATGCCTCCAAGCACAGCGGTTTCCTCAACTTCGCTTCGGTCCAGGCCGATCCCCGACGGGCGGAAAAGATTGTCGGCTTCGACCAGTTCGACCGCGATCTCGCTTCCGGCGATCTGCCGACCTTCGCCCTCATCGTCCCCAATCAATGCAACGAGATGCACGGCCTTGCGGGCCCCAAGGTTCCCCCAGCCTGTCTGCATTCAGAGGCGCTGATCCGCCGCGGCGACGCCGAAGCCGGCGAACTCGTCCGCCGCATCCAGGCCACCCCCGCCTGGCGCTCGTCCGCCAACTTCGCCATCGTCATTACCTTTGACGAGGGTTCCGGTGGGACGCGCGAGGGCTGCTGCGGCGTGACGCCGGGTGCGCCGTCCAACTTCGGCGGCGGCCACATCCCGACGGTGGTGATCACCAACCACGGGCCTCGCGGCGTTCAGGACCCGACGCCCTACAACCACTATTCGCTGCTTCGTACCTTCGAGGAGGCGTTCCGCGTGAAGGGCCGCCTGGGCCACGCTGCCGATACGGATCACGGCGTCGTCGCCATGATTCCCCTGTTCGCAACCCCGTGAACTTGGCCACGGCCGATTGACTTCACGCGGAGAGCGCGGAACCTAGGCGGCAAGGGGCGAGTCTGGGGCGTACCGTTTGGGCTCTCGGAGTATCTTCGCCGCATCCTTGGCCCTGGTCATTCTGTTGGCGATCCTCTCGATCGGCTTCGCCTACAACCAGCTCGAGAGCGAAGCCAACGCCGATTCTTGGGTGGCCCACACCCATGATGTCATCGAACAGAATCAGGACGTCGTCACCCTGATCCAGCGAGCCGAAAGCGCTCAGCGCGCCTTCATCATTTCCGGCGACTCGGCCTATCTCGGAACCTACCAGAGCGCCATCGAACGGCTGCCGGCCGCCCAGGCGGCGCTCGCCCGTCTCACCGCCGACAATCCGGACGAGACCCCCCGGGTGGCCACCCTCAACCAGGCCGTCTCCTGGCGGCTGCAGCAACTCGAGCACTCTGTGGAGCTGGCGCGCTATGGCGATCAGGACGCCGCCAAGGCCGCGACCCTTGCCGCGCCTGGAGGCGACATCGCCAATGTCATCCGGCTGACCGCCGATTCCATAACCTCCCATGAGAGGGCCCTGCTGGAAGACCGGGTCCGGGCCGCCAACCGCGTGAGCGAAGCGAGCCTGTTCTACGGCGTCCTGATCGCCGCCATATCCCTGATCACCCTGCTGGCGCTCGCCTTTCACCAGAGCCGCGTCAACGCCCGCCTGGTGAAGGCCCTGGAAGAAACCGCGACAGCCAACGCCGAGCGTGAGCGCGCCGAGCAGAGGCTGAGCGAGGCCCAGAGGATGGAGGCCATAGGCCAGCTCACCGGCGGCGTCGCCCATGATTTCAACAACCTGCTGCAGGTGATCCGCGGCAACCTCGAACTGCTCGGGCCGACGGTGGCCAAGGACGCGAAGGCCCGCCGCCGCCTGGAATTGGCCCTCCATGGCGCCGATCGCGCCGCCCAGCTCACGCGCCAACTGCTCGCCTTCGCGCGCCGCCAGCCGCTCGCTGCCGAGGCCTTCGATGTCACCAGTCTGGCCACCGACATGGCCGACATCCTGCGCCGGATGCTGGGCGAAGCGATCGACGTGAAGACAGACATCGCGCCTGACCTCTGGCACGCCCTGGCCGATCCGGCCCAGACCGAGAGCGCCCTGCTCAACCTGGCGATCAACGCCCGTGACGCCATGCCGCGGGGCGGCTCCCTCACCATCGAGGCCGCCAACGCCCATCTGGAGGCCGCCGACATCGAGCCGTCGGATGAGAGCCCCGCGCCGGGCGATTTCGTTCTCCTCTCCGTCACCGACACCGGCGAGGGCATGAGCGAAGAGACCCGGGCCCGTGCGTTCGAGCCATTCTTCACCACCAAGCGCGACGGAAAGGGCAGCGGCCTTGGCCTTTCCATGGTCTACGGCTTCGTTCGCCAATCAAACGGCCACATGCGCCTCGAGTCCCAACCCGGACGCGGCACCAACGTAAAGCTTTACCTGCCGAGGGCGCCGGTCCCCGGACGCCCCGCGGTCGTTCGGTCGGTCAGGGCCGACACGGAGCAGCACACCATCCTGGTGGTCGAGGACGACGAAGCGGTGCGCGCCACCACCGTCGTGATGCTGGAATCCCTCGGCTACCGCTGTCTGCAGGCGCCGGACGCCGCCTCGGCGGTCGAGACCCTCGGCGGCGGCGCCCACGCCGATCTGGTGTTCAGCGATGTCACCATGCCAGGACCCATGCGTACCGCCGAGATGGCGGAACGCATCCATGATATTGCGCCTGGTGCGCCAATCCTCTTCGCCTCGGGCTATCCCAAGGAGGAGATGGGCGAGCACCTCGAGGCGGGCGCCGCCCTCCTGGCCAAACCCTTCACCCGCGAGGAGTTGGCGAGCCGCATCGCCGAGTTGCTCGGCGCTCAGGCTTCGTTGAGCGGCAGGCCGGCGCCGGCCGGCGGCGCCTGATCGCCCTCGTTCAGGGCCCGCTGCATCCACACGATGTCCACCCACCGGCCTTGCTTGAAGCCGGCGCCGCGGGCGACGCCGACAAGCTCGAAGCCCAGCGCGCGGTGCAGGCCGATCGAGGCCACATTCGCCGAATCGCCGATCACCGCCAGCATTCGGCGAAGGCCCATGGCCTCACAGCGCCCGATCACCGCCGAGAGCAGAGCGCGCCCGACTCCGCGCCCCGAAGCGCCCGGGGCCACATAGACGCTGTCCTCGGCCGTGTAGCGGTATCCGGGACGGGGCCGGAAGGCCGAGGCGTAGGCGTAGCCGACGACCTCGCCCGCCTCTTCGGCGACCAGCCAGGGAAGGTCCAGGCGGCGCACCGCCGCGATCCGGTCGGTCATGGCCTGGGCCGTCGGCGCCGTCTCCTCGAAGGAGCCAAAACCGGTCAGCACATGATGGCCATAGATCCTCGCCACGGCCGGGATGTCGGCGTCCTCGACGGCGCGGATAAGCATGCCCCCTCCCCTTCAGATGGCCTGGCGGATCGCCTCCAGCCGGTGGCCGAAGCTGTGCTCGGCCAGCACCCGCTGGCGAGCCGCCTCGCCGACCGCGAGGGCGGCCGCCGGTTCGGCCAGGATCCGCTCATGGATGGCGTTCAGCTCGTCGAAGTCGCGCCAGACGAAGACTTCCCTGCCCGGCTCGAAGCAGAGTTCGAGGTCCGGTTGGGCGTCGCTGACGAGCGGCGCGCCC
>DASXBY010000066.1:0-2546 GCA_036491455.1 Caulobacteraceae bacterium | reverse complement strand
GGCCCTTATCGGCTGGTCCGCCATCCGATCTACACGGGGATCCTGACCGCGCTGCTGGCCATGGCGCTCCTGAAGGGCACAGCCGCGGCGCTCTTTGGCATGGCGGTCGCGAGCCTCGGCTTCGTACTCAAGTGCCGGCTGGAGGAAGGCTTCCTGCGCAGCGAACTGGGAGCGGAGAGCTATGACGCCTATCGCCGCCGCACGCCGATGCTGGTCCCCTTCACGCCGACGAGCGGGTGAGCCGCCTTCGTGGCGCCATCAGCCCCAAGATCGCGCCGGATCGGTCCGCACCAGGCTCCCATCGATGTCGGCCAGCGTGGGGCGGCCGGCGAGGGCCATGGCCAGCTCGAGTTCCCGCTTGAGCATCTCCAGAACATCCAAGGCGCCGGCGGCGCCGGCCACCGCCAATCCCCATAGGACCGGCCGCCCGATCATCACCGCCCGAGCGCCAAGGGCGAGGGCCTTCAAGACGTCCGTGCCTCGACGGATCCCGCCGTCCAGATAGATCTCCGCGCGACCGCCCGCCGCCGCGACCACTTCCGGCAGCGCATCGATGCTGGCGATGGCGCCGTCCAATTGGCGACCGCCGTGGTTTGAGACGACGATCCCCTCGACCCCGCGCTCCACGGCCATCGCCGCATCCTCGGCTGTCAGCACGCCCTTGAGCACAATCGGCAGGCTGGACACGTCCCGCAACCACGCGAGGTCGTCCCACGTCGCGGGCGCCCCGCGGACCGGCCGCATGGTGGCTGGCGGCAGGCCCTTGAGATTGCCAGCCTCGGGCCAGTCGAAGTCATCTTCCGTGCGCAGGCTCTGTTCCTTGCGCCCAAAGCGCGGCGAGTCCGCCGTGAGGACCAGGGCGCCGCATCCGGCGGTCTCGGCGCGGCGGACGAGCGCAAGCGTGCGTTCCCGCTCCGGGAAAAGATAGAGCTGAAGCCAGAGGGGTCCCGTGGCCGCCGCCGCGATCTCCTCGATCGTCTGGTTCGAGCCGCTGCTCGCGATCATGCCGAGGCCTGCCTTGCCGGCCGCCTGGACGGTGGCGACCTCGCCCTCCGGACAGAGGGCGGCGTGCGGGCCCGTGGGCGCGATCATGATGGGTGACGAAACGGCGGCGCCGAGGACGGTGGCGCGAGGATCGATCCGGCTAACGTCGGCCAGGACGCGCGGGCGGAGCGCGATCCGCTCGAAGGCGCGACGGTTCCGCGCCATTGTCACGCCATCGTCGGCGCCGGCGGAGATGTAGTCCCACACCGCCCGATGCATCCGCGCCGGCGCCAGGGCCTCGTAGTCGGCGAGATTGAGGGGTGGCTCGTGGCTCATGGCGAACAGTCGCCGACGGCCAGGCTGTCGGGCAAGCCGTTATGTGATCTGTTCCACCCACTCGGCGCGCGGAAGACGAAGAATGCTCCCGCGGTGGATCCCGCCGTCTTCGAGATGGCGCGAGGCTTGGCGCGGGCAGAGGTCCGGCCTAGCGTCGAGCCATGACCTCCGAAGGCCGCTTTCACTTATCCGTCCTGGCCCTGGCGACGAGCCTGATCCTCTTGGCGCCGACCGCCGTCCGCTCAAGCGAGCCGCCAGCCGCGCCGGCGACAAAGGGACATGTGGTCAGTGTCACGGCCGATTCCACGCCCGGCTGGATTCCGAGCCGGGAGGACGAGACGGCGGCGAGCGCCGCGGCCAAAGCCTATCTGGCGGTAAGCGATGCGGGCGACGCCAGCGCGGCCTACGCCATGCTGGCCGACGGCCAGAAGGCGTCCGTGCCGTTCGACGCCTTTTCCCAGGGGCTCGCGAACTTCCACAGCAAGACCGGGGCAGCGCTGGAACGGCGCGTCGTCAAGGTGATCTGGACCAAGGACTCCCCGAGGGCGCCGGGGCCGGGCGTCTATGCCGCCTTCGATCTGGTGAGCCGGTTCGCCCTTGCACAGCGCTCATGCGGCTATCTTGTGCTCGCCAGGCCCGACGACGGCGGCGCCTTCAAGGTGGCGCGCGAGGAGACCAATCTCTTCACCGACGCCGACGCCGCGAAGATGGAACGGGAACAGTCGAAGGCGGCGGTGGAGGCGGCTTGGGCGCAGCTGACGGCCTATTGCCCCAACTATCCCCGCGCACAGGCGCCTACGGCCGGGCCGACGACATCGCCGCCTGGGCCGGCAAGCCCGCCGAAAGGCGGAGCGGCGGCGCCCTGAGCGCCGGCCTCACGCCGCCTCTGCGCCCTCGGTCTCCTCAGCGACGAAACCCTTCCAGCCGGACATATAGCCGATGAAGGCCTCGCCCAGGCGCTCGCGCCGCAGGTAGTCGCGGGTCACCGGGGGGGCGACGGCGACGAAATCCGGATCGGCGGCCAGACGCTTGGGGAAGTCATGGTGGAGGATTCCGGCGCGGCCCAGGATGGCGAAGTCGGCGCGGTGATCCAGCGCCTGACGCACATCGGCGCCGGAGAGGAGTTTGCCAGCAACGCCCAGACGGGTGGCCCCACGCGGCAGCTCGGCGAACCAGTCGATGAGCGGACGGGACGCGAAAGCCTCCTCCATCGGGGGCTTGAAGAC
>DASXBY010000065.1:0-2347 GCA_036491455.1 Caulobacteraceae bacterium | reverse complement strand
GGAAAAGAGCGATTACCTCGCCGAGCCCAGCTTCTATTCCGGCGGCGGCGGCCTCGTCTCCTCCACCGAGGATTACCTGCGTTTCTGCGAGATGCTGCGCCGAGGCGGCGAGCTTGACGGATCTAGGGTCCTCGGACCCCGCACCATCGACCTGATGCGCCGCAATCACCTGAAGGACGGGGCCGATCTCACCCGGATGGCCATCGGCAGTTTCTCGGAAACGGCCAACGAGGGGGTCGGCTTTGGCCTTGGCGTCGCCATGACCCTCAATTCAGTGACCAATGGGACGATTGGCGAAGGTGACTATTATTGGGGCGGGGCGGCTTCGACCATCTTCTGGGTCGACCCGAGGGAAGACCTGGTCGTGGTGTTCATGACCCAGCTGATGCCTTCGGGGACGTTCAATTTCCGTGGCCAACTCAAGAGCCTGGTCTATAGCGCGATCGTCGACTAGGCGCGCCTGGCGGTGAGAATCGGGACGGTGGGATCGAGCATCTCGCCCTTCATCGCTCCCTCGCCCTTGGTTGCCGAGTCGGGCGAGCCCAGGATCCTTTTCACGACGTCCATGCCGGCGGTGACGCGGCCGAAGGCTGCGAAGCCCAGGTTGTCGCCGCTCTGGCTAGGATCGGCGTCAAGCGAAGGCTGATCGCCGATGCAGATGAAGAAGTCGCAGGTGGCCGTGCCTGGCGCATCGCGGGCGAACGAAATCGTCCCGTTGATGTGCTTCAGGCCCGTCTGGCTGGTTGGTTCGTGGGCGATGGGCGGCAGGACCTTGGCGGGGTCGCCCTGCACGCCGCCCTGGATGAGGCCCTGGGAGAGGTCCAGCGCCAGCTTCAGGGCGCGGTAAAAACTCGCCCCGTCGAGCCGCTTCTGGTCGACGTAAGCCAGGAAATTGGCGGCACTGATCGGAGCCCTGTCGGCGTCCAGCGCCAACTCGATAGGACCGGCGCCCGTGGCGAGCGTCACCCGGGGAAGCGCGGCCTGGGCCGAGGCCGGCCACGCGAACGAGGCGCCGGCGGCGGCGAGGATCCCGCGTCTTGTGAGGCCGCCATTCATGTCGGTGGTCTCTCCCCGCTCCTCGGCTCTCAGGGCCTTCAGCTTATCGCCGCTCCAGAGCCCCCGCCAGATGACGCCTGGCGCGGCGCGCCTCGACACGTCGTCGAACGCGTGGTGACATCCACCCTCCATCCGGCAATCCGGAGGCGCCGATGACCGCGGAACTCAACCACACCATCGTCCACTGCATCGACAAGTCCGTCTCCGCGCCTTTCCTGGCCGAGGTCCTCGGCCGGCCTGCGCCAGTGGCCACCCCGCCGTTCCTGGTGGTGGCCCTCGATAACGGTGTCTCGCTCGATTTCATGGACGCCCCGGGACCCATCGCGGCTCAGCATTATGCCTTCCTGATTGGCGAGGCGGATTTCGACGCCGTCTTCGCGCGCATCCGCGCAATGAATCTTGATCACTGGGCGGATCCGTTCCGCCGTCGTGCCGGCGAGATCAACCATCGTCAGGGCGGCCGCGGCGTCTATTTCACAGATCCGGATGGCCACTTCCTTGAGGTGCTCACCCGAGCCCATGCGGGGGATTGAGGCCGCGCTGTAGTCAAGGGTCGGCGCCTGCAAATCAGGCGCTGTGATCGCTGACCCCACGGCGCCCATGGCGCACCGCCTGAGCGCCTGCTAGCCTCTCAACCGACAGGACGGGACGACATCGCTTAATGGGGTCCTTTTCGGGCGGCGCGGATCAAGACCGCATGCCTGCAATCGAGAGCGCCGGGGTGGCGCCGCGCGAAACGGGCCGCATCGAGCTGGCGCGCGAGGCCGCTTTTCGCCTTGGCGCGCTGGAAGTGGAGCCGGCTCGCCGCCGCGCCGCTCTGGATGACGGCCGTGAGGAAATCCTCGAGCCCCGGGTGATGCAGGTATTGGTCGCCCTCGTCCGCGCCGGCGGTCGCATAGTCTCGCGGGACGAGCTGCTGGAATCCTGCTGGCGGGGGGTGGTGGTGGGCGAGGATGCCCTCAACCGTGTGATAGGCCGTGTGCGCCGCTTGTCTGAAGGCCTGGGCGCCGGCGCCTTCACCATCGAGACCATCACCAAAGTCGGCTATCGCCTGGCCTTCACGACGGCGGACCAGACCCGGATCGGCGCCATCGTCCACCCGGGCGCGCGCCTCCCCTTGGCCCTGCCGGACAAGCCTTCGATCGCCGTCCTGCCGTTCAAGAATCTGTCCGGCGATCCCGACCAGGAATATCTCGCCGACGCGATCAGCGAGGACATCGTCACCGCGCTCTCGCGGTGGCGCTGGTTCTTCGTCATCGCCCGCCATTCCAGTTTCACCTTCAAGAACCGC
>DASXBY010000064.1:0-28151 GCA_036491455.1 Caulobacteraceae bacterium | reverse complement strand
GCCGGCGCGGCCCAGGCCGCACGAGCGAAGGTCGGAAAGTTCGCGGTCTCGATCTTGCCGCCGTCCGCCGTGAGCACGCCCCGGGTCCATGGATCCGGCGGGAACGGGCTGACCCGCCACGCATGACCGTTGCCCTCGTCGACGACGTACAGCGGTTCGGCCCCTAGCGGATAGCGAGCGCTCCAAGGATCCGAAAAATGAAGCCACAGGGCGCCGCCGATGGCGACAAGCAAAGAAATCGACGCCAGGGCCGCGCTCGCTGTCCGAGAGCCGGGCCTGGGCCACAACAGCGGCCAGAGCGCAAAGCTCGCCAGCCAGATCGGGAGGGCCGGGAGTTCGGGCAGATCCATCGCCTGGAGCAAACTGTGGATCAGGCTTCCAGACCAAGCCGCCGCGACGACCATCAGTCCAAGGGCGAGCGCCCAGCGAAGCCAGGCGGGCGCTTTCTGCGTAGGGGCGGTGAGGTGGGCCACGATGGCGCCGGCGGTCAGGGGCCACGCAATCAGCAAAGCAGTGGTGGGCTCTAATACTTGCAGGGTCAGGGCGAAAAGGAACGCCAGCGTCAGCGCGCCGATCCAGGCTCCAGGATAGCCGGCCGGCCGGCCCAGAAGAATGACGCCGAGGATCAGGGCGGCGCCCCCTTCGACCAGGGCGGTGACGTCCAGGCCGCCTAGCGCGGAGGCCGCCAGGGCGCCGGCAACGGCAAAGAGCACGGCGGCGAGCCGCGCCTCGCCAAGCGACAGAGCGAAGAGCGTGAAAACGACGGACGCCAGGCCGGAAAGGGCGATAATGGTCTCATAGGCCGGAAAACGAGTGAGAAGCGCGCGGCCTTCGATCCACCCGAAGCCAACGCCCGTGAGACCCCTGACAACGTGCATGACCAAAGCCGAACCAACCAGCAGCAGGATGGCCGCCCCGGCGCCCTGGGCGAGGTCGAGCCATTTGAGCTCTCTGGCGCGTCTCGCGCGGATCGCGGCCGCCACGATCAGACCGCCGGCGATGGCCAGCACAATCCACCCCGCCCAGGGCGGATAGGCGACCACGAAATCACCGACCAGATTGGCGTAGACCGCGTCGTCGGTTTGCGTGGGAAGGGCTTGCGCGTTGGCGAGGGCTTGTGCGGGACCCAGAACCTCATCGCCCATGTGCTGGACCGAGCCCTGGTCGAGGGCGGCGACGGTCGAGCTCGGCGAGTGGTAGTCGAACTGCCGGCCGATGAAGGCGAAGTTGAGCCCTGGGACGCCGGCGGCCTTCGCGATTGTGTAATCCGTGTCGTTCGGCAGTTGCTTGTAGATGAAGACAGAAAGCGAGTTGGCTGCAGGTCGGAGCGCTGTCCTGAGGAAGAGGTTGACCGCCGCTGCGTTGCCGGGACCCGTCTCGAACATCTGCGCGCGGCCGCCGCCGCCCCGCGCCTCAAGGTTGAGAACAAAGCCCACATGTTTGGCGGCCGGGTCGTCGGCGAAGAAGGCGGTGGCGCCCAGGAGGCCGACCTCCTCGCCGTCGGTGATCACCAGCATGACGTCGCGCAGTGGCTGGCCCGAGGCCTGGATGGCCCGTGCGATTTCGAGCGCGACGCCGACGCCGGTGATGTCATCGGCCGCCCCGGGCGAGCCGGGCACGCTGTCGTGGTGGGCCATGATTGCAACGGCCGGCAGGGCGGGATTGCGGCCCCTGATCACGCCGATGACGTTGTCCACATGCGAACCGCTGATCCAGCGGTCGCCGCGACGGCCCGTGGCGCGAACGCCGTCGTCGCTCTGGACTCGTGGCGCCAGACCCATCTCGGTCATCCGTCTGACGAGGTGGTCGCGCACGGCCGTGTTGGCGGCCGATCCGACCGGATGGGGGACAGCGCCCATCACCGCGATGTCGCGCATCGCCCGTCCAGCGGAGAACCGGGTCGCGGGTATGTTGGCGGAGGAGGAGGCCGGCGTTTTGGCGGAGGCATAGAACAGGGCGAACGCGGCGGCGAGCACGGCCAGGAGGGCGCCGATCCGCGTCATGGCTTGGGACTCGTGGCCTTCCTGTTCGAGCGTGGCCGGGAAAATGCGCGATCCGGCAAGCCGGCGCAATGCGCTGGCAAACGGAGACGCCAGGCTTCATGGTTGACCCAAGACGGTGACGGGATGGCGGACATGAGCGAACTGGTGACCCGGCAGGACCGTGGCGGCGTGGCCTGGCTGACGCTCAATCGGCCCGACAAGCTTAACGCTCTCAACATGCCGTTGTTCGAGGCCCTGGAGGCGCATGTCGCCGACCTGGAAGCCTCGCCCGCGGGCGTGGTGGTGCTGCGCGGCGCCGGACGTTGTTTTTCGGCGGGGCACGATCTTTCGGACATCGCCGCCGGCGAGCGGCCGCCGCGCCCCAACTATCAATCACATGTCATCGAGAGGCTGGCCGACCTGCCGATTCCCGTCGTCACCGCGGTGCATGGCCACTGTTACACGGGCGCCCTGGAGCTGGCCCTCGCGGGCGACATCATCCTGGCCGCGGAGGGAGCCAAATTCGCCGACACCCATGCCCGCTGGGCCCTGACCCCAGTCTGGGGCCTCAGCCAGCGCCTGCCCCGACGCGTAGGGACCTATAAGGCCCGCGAGATGATGTTCACCTGCCGCACATATTCCGGACGGGAGGCCGCGGCCATGGGACTGGCGAACATGGTCGCGCCAGACGATGAATTCGAAGCCGCCGTTGAGGCCCTCGTCGAAGACATCCTGGCCAATTCGTCGTTCAGCCACGCGGCCAACAAGCGGCTCCTTGTGGGCACGGACGGCATGACCATCGGAGCCGGTTTGGCTCACGAGATCTATCACGGCGAGGGCCGGGGCCCTGACATGGAAGAGCGCATAGCCGCCTTTGCGCGCCGGCCCCGATGAAGGATCTGGCTGTCTTTTTCGAGCACCCGGCGTGGCTCGCGACGCTGTTCGCCAAGTTGGACGAGCGCGGCTTCGACTGGATCGCCCTGCCGATCCAGGACCATGTCTTTGATCCGGCCGCGCCGCCGCCGGCCCGCGTGGTCTTCAATCGCCTGGCCATGTCTTCAATCCTGCGCCAGGAGGAGCATGGCCTGTTTCATGTCCTGGCCGCTCTCGACGCCTGGGAAGGCGCCGGCGCCCGGGTGATCAATGGGGCGAGGCCGCTGGCCTTTGACCTCAGCAAGGCGCGCCAACTGGCCTTGTTTCACCGCGCCGGCCTCGAAACGCCCCGGACGCTGGTCGCTCATCGTCGGGAGGACGTTCCGGCCATGGCGGCTGAGATCGGCTATCCGGTGATCGTCAAGGCCAACATCGGCGGGTCCGGAGCGGGCATCGTACGCTATGACTCGGCCGACGAACTTCGCGAAGCAGTCCTGACGGCCGCGACGCCCATGGGCGTCGACAGCGTGGTTCTGGTGCAGGACTACGCTCCGGCCCGCGGAGGCAGAGTGATCCGCTGCGAACTGCTCGCCGGCGCGTTCCTCTACGCCATCGCCCTGGACGGGGCGGGCTCAACCTTTGATCTCTGTCCCGCCGATGTCTGTCTCGCTGAACGTCCGTCGATTCTGGTGAGCGCCTTCCAGCCGCCCGAAGCGATCAAGGCGTCCGTCCGCCGCGTCGGCGACCTCGCCGGCCTCGACGTAGGCGGGATCGAATACATGATCGACGATCGGGACGGGCAAGCCAGGTTCTATGATTTCAACGCCATGTCAAACTTCGTGGCCAAGCCACATGAAGTGCTGGGCTTTGACCCGCACGACGATCTGGCGGATTTTATCGAGGCCCAGATCGCCATGGCGAGGGCGCCGGCATGAGGTACGGGTTCTGGGCGCCGGTGTTCGGAGGCTGGCTGCGTAACGTGCGCGACGAGGGCATGGCGGCCAGCTGGGACTACATGCGAACCCTGTGCCAGAGAGCCGAGAAGATCGGCTTTGACCTCACCCTGATCGCCGAGCTCAATCTCAACGACATCAAGGGGACCGATGAACCGGCCCTGGACGCCTGGTCGACGGCGGCCGCCTTGGCCGCGGTCACGGATAGGCTGGAGTTGATGGTCGCTGTTCGGCCAAATTTTCACCAGCCGGCTCTGTTCGCCAAGCAGGCGGCCAACATCAGCCGGATCAACGGCGGACGCCTGTCGCTTAACGTTGTTTCATCCTGGTGGGCCGAAGAGGCCAGGAGCTACGGCCTCGCCTTCGATGAACACGACGATCGCTACGCCAGGACGCGAGAGTGGCTCGAGGTCGTCGAGGGCCTGTGGCGCGAGGACCGGTTCAGCTTTGAGGGCGCCCGCTACCGGCTCGATGGGGCGATCTGCGTTCCAAAGCCGGAGCGCAAGCCGGTGGTTTATGCGGGCGGCGAGTCGGAAATGGCCAAGAGCCTGATCGCTGAGCGCTGCGACGCCTATGTCATGCACGGAGACGAGCCAAAGCACATCGCCGGCAAGATCGCTGACATGAAATCGCGCCGCGCCGCGGCCCGCGGCTCGCCCATGATTTTCGGCATGGCTGCCTACGCCATTGTCCGAGCCACTCGCGAGGCGGCGCAGGCCGAGCGAAGCCGCATCACCAGCCTCGATCCGGCCGCGCCGGGGTTCGCCAATTTCAACCAATGGGTCTCGGGCACGGAACTGGAGCGGGAGCTTAAGATCGAGGAATATTCGGTCTCCAACCGCGGACTGCGCCCCGGGCTCGTTGGAACGCCCAAGGAGGTTAAGGCCCGCATCGCCGAATTCGAGGCGGCCGGCCTCGACCTGTTGCTGCTGCAGATGAGTCCGCAGCTCGAGGAGATGGAGCGCTTCGCCGCGGACGTGATCGCGGCCTAGGAGACCTTTTCCTTCAAGGTCTCGTCGAGCAACGCGAGAAGCTCGCGCCAGTGCCGTTCGGCCGCCGCCTCGTTGTATACCGGCATGTCCGGCGGCGCGTAGCCGTGACGCGCGCCCTGATAGATCTCCACCCGGTTGTCGACTCCGGCGGCGGTAAGCGCGTCGGCGAGCCGCCTGGCCTGCTCTGGCGGGAAGCCAGCGTCCTCGTCGGCCCCGCCCATATAGACCTTGGCCTTGATCTTCGGGGCCAGCAGGTGGGGACTGTCAGGATCGTCGGTGGCCAGCCGCGCACCGTGAAAGCCGGCCGCCGCCACGATTTTGTTGGGATAGTTTCCGGCCGCGCGCAGGGCGAGGGCCGCGCCCATGCAATAGCCGGTGCACCCGACCCTGTCGGCCTTGGCGTCCCGTTGTTTGTCGAGCCACGCCAGGAACGCGCCGGTGTCGCGAGTGGACTTTTCGGGATTGGTCGAGGCCATGAACTTTCCGAAGATCGCTCGCCGCGCCTCGTCGCTGGCGAAGGCCTTCTTGAAGTCGATCGGCTCGTAGGGACCAGCCCGCCAGAACATGTCGGGCAACAGCACATAGTAGCCGTGCCGAGCCAGGCGCTCGCACATCTCGAACAAAGCCGGCCGGATCGCCGGCGCATCCATGTAGAAAATCACCGCCGGCCATGGACCCTTTCCGTCCGGCTTGAAGACATAGGCGCGGGCGTCGCCGTCCGGCGTCGGGATGGAGACCTCGGTCTTGGACATCGTCTGGGCCTCCTCTTCAGGACTATTTCGCCAAAGCCGCCACCTCAGTGGCCTCGCCGGGCGTGAGCTTCCAGGCCGCAGCCGCGGCGTTGGCTTTGACTTGCTCGGGGCGAGTCGCGCCTGCGATCACCGAGGGCACGTCCTTGTGCGAAAGCAACCAGGCGAAGGCCAGTTCCAGCAGCGAGTGGCCACGGTCGGCCGCCCAGGCGGTGAGTTTCTCCAGACGGTCGAAATTTCGGTCGCTGAGCGCCTGCTCCGCGCGCGGACCGGCCACCGACAGTCGGGTTCCCTCCGGAGCCGGTTCGCCGCGATGATACTTGCCGCTAAGCAGCCCCGAGGCGAGCGGGAAATAGGGCAGGAGGCCAAGCCCGAACCGATCGCAGGCTGGCAGCACCTCGCGCTCCACGTTGCGCTCCAGCAGGCTGAAATTGTTCTGCGCCGAAATGAAACGCGCGCGGCAGCGCGATCTGGCGGTCCAGTCCCCGTCCGCGATCTGCCAGCCAGAGAAGTTGGAACATCCAATGTACCGCACCTTGCCGGCGCGGACGATATCGTCGAGCGCGTCGAGCGTCTCCTCGATCGGTGTCTCCGCGTCCGGCGCATGCATCTGATAGAGATCGACGTAATCGGTCCCCAGGCGCTTGAGGCTGGCGTCGATCGCGCTGATGACATAGCTGCGCGAGCCACCTTTCATCCGCGGCGAGCCCATCGGCATGGCGAACTTGGTGGCGATGAGGACGTCCGCGCGCTTGGTTCCGAGCGCCTTGCCCAGCATGACCTCCGACTGGGAGCCGCCGTAGACATCGGCGGTGTCGAAGAAATCGATCCCGGCCTCGAAAGCCGCTTCGACCACAGCGGTCGTTTGGTCCTGATCGATGCGCATGCCGAAGTTGTTGCACCCTAGCCCGATCTCGCTGACCTTCAGGCCGCTGCCGCCTACGCGCCGAAATTCCATACGCCGTCTCCCTTCGCCTTTGTCTCGGCGATAGCAAATCGCCTTTCACGGCGACGGGCAACCTGGGCCCTTACGAAGAATTCACGTGAGCGGCCGCATCCGAAAGCGCACCAGACCGCCACCTTACACACGAAGAGCCGAGTCCAGGGGCGACCGGTTCAAGATGTGAATAGGAGAAGAAAAAATGATCGGAGACATCACTGGGATGATCGCCATGCTCGTCTTTTGGACGTTCCTGGCGGTGGTCATCGTCGGGCCAATGTGGATGCGGCACCGCGAGCGCCAGAACATGCAGGACATCGTCCGAGTGGCTTATGAAAAAGGCCAACCCGTGTCACCGGAGCTTATCAACGCCATCCAGTCGAGTTTGGCGGTCAAGGCGCCCTCGACACGCGAATCGGATCTCCGCAGAGCCATCATCTTCCTCGCAATCGGCTTGGGCCTGGTCCTCCTTGGGTATGGCATCTGGTATGGCCTGATGAGTGTCGACGACGAGGCGGCCTACATCTCGGGTGGCTGCACGGCCGGGGCGGGCGCGATCCCAGGCATGATCGGCATCGCCTATCTGATCCTCTGGGCTACCGGGAGGAAGAAGTCCGCCATCACTCAGTCGAGCAGCGCGCCCACGCTCGGCCAATCCTGAAACCCTCGGCCCTGAGGGAGGGTCGGAATGGTTGGATCCGTACGCGCCGCGAGGCATGACCTCGAACTGGTCGCTTTGGCTGTGGCCGGCGACCGGGCGGCGTTCGGCGAACTCGTCCGGCGGCATGGCTCGGCGGTCCGGGCCCTGCTTCGGCGGATGGGAGCCGACGTTCATCTTGCCGACGACTTGGCGCAGGACGCCTTCATGGCGGCTTTCGAGCAGATCACCGACTTCCGCGGCGAGGGCACGTTCCAGGCCTGGGTCAAGCGGATCGCCGCCCGGGCCTATGTTAAGCGCTGGCGCCGGTCGTCGCGGGAGCAGCTCATGGCGGAAGTTCCAGAGCAAGTTCAGGCGACGACGGACGTGGCCGCGGCCATCGACCTGGACGGCGCCCTGGCTTCACTGACGGCGGCCGAGCGGATGTGCGTTTCGCTATGTTACGGGGCGGGTCTTTCGCATTCGGAGGCGGCCGCCGCCTTGAATGCGCCCTTGGGAACGGTCAAATCCCATGTCAAACGTGGTGTGGATAAACTCCGCTTCCGGCTTGCGCCGCACGGCGGAGACTTGGAGAGCCAGGCTCATGGCTGACAGGACCTTCGAGATGGAGCTCGACCGGCTGTTCGGTGAGCATCCCGCGTTTCCCGATGCCGACCTGTTCGCGCTTCGCGTCGAAACCAGCCTCGAGCGAGGCTGGACGTTCCGGCGCTTCCTTATCGGCGGATTGGGGCTCGCCGGCGGACTGGTGGGCGCGGTTCAGCTGATGGGCTACGGCGTCGCGCCGAAGCTCGAGGCGCTTCTCGTTCAGAACGCGCCGTCCATTCAGGTCAGGTGGACCGACACCCACCTCCTTCCGGGCGGTCTTGAAGTGAACGGCGAGATACTCTGGATGTCGGCGGCGATGGCGGTGGTGGCGATTGGCTTCGCCGTCACCCGCGCCATCCGCGAAATCTGAACCCAGCAAGGGAGCCCCCGATGTCGGCGCACAGAGAGCATCGGCGCATCACCGCGCCCAGGATCCGCGCCCGAAAGGGTCGTGAACCGATCGTAGCTCTCACTGCCTACACGGCGCCGATGGCCGAACTGCTCGACGAGGTCTGCGACCTGATTCTGGTCGGGGATTCGGTGGGCATGGTGCTGCATGGCCTGCCCAACACGGTCGGGGTCACTCTGGAGATGATGATCCTTCACGGGCAGGCCGTGATGAGGGGGAGCCGGCGCGCGCTCGTCGCCGTCGACATGCCGTTTGGGACCTATGAAGCGTCGCCGTCGGAGGCCTACGCAAACGCCGCGCGAATCCTCAAGGAAACCGGCGCCGGGGCGGTCAAGCTCGAGAGCGGCCCGCACGTCGCGGAAACCATCGCCTACCTCGTCACCCGTGGCGTTCCCGTGATCGGCCATGTCGGCCTCAGGCCGCAATCGGTGCTGACCGATGGTGGCTTCCGGGCCAAAGGCAAGCTCGAGACCGAACACGCCGAGGTGCTGGCCGAGGCGGTCGCCGCGGCCGAGGCTGGGGCTTTCTGCGTGGTCGTGGAGGGCGTCGCCGAGCCTCTGGCGCGCGAGATCACGCGCATCCTTCCCGTGCCCACCATCGGCATCGGCGCTTCGGCCGGCTGCGATGGCCAGATCCTGGTCACCGAGGACATGCTGGGCCTGTTCGACTGGACGCCAAAGTTCGTGCGCCGCTACGGCGATCTGCGGGGCGAGATCGCCCGCTCCGTGCGAGCCTACGCCGCCGACGTCCGGGCCGGGACGTTTCCGGCGGCCGCTGAGACCTACTACGCATCGGCCAAGGGCTAGATCGCGCGTCGTTTCCATGCCATGGCGGCGGCGGCGCCCGGGTTGCGGCGCGATTTCCGCTTAAGCTAGTGTCCGCGCCTTGGTGCGAGCCCAGGTCCGGAGCCCTTTAAAGAAGAAACGCCGTGGTCGACTTTATTGAAGAGGTCGAAGAGAACCTTCGCTCCGACCGCTACCGCGCCATCGCGCGGAAAGCTTGGCCGTGGGCGGCAGCGCTGCTCGCTGCGGTCATCGTCGCCTTCCTCGCCATCTGGGGCTACCAGACCTGGCGCGCGCACAACATCGCCAAGGCGTCGGTCGCCTATGACAAGGCCCTCACGGAGCTGGCCCAGGGCGACCAAACGGGCGCGTACAACGACTTCGGCCCGATCTCGACCTCGGGGCCGGCGGGCTATCGCACACTGGCGCTGATGTCACAGGGCGATATTCGCCTTGCGGCCGGCAAAGGCGATGACGCGGCGAAACTGTTCGACCAGGCCGCCAAAGTCGCGCCGGATCCGACCATCGGCGACCTCGCAAGACTTCGCGCGGCGCTGGCATTGATCGACACCGCGCCCTACGCCCAGATGCAGACCCGCCTCACGCCACTGATCGGCCAGGGCAAGCCCTATGATCTGCAGGCCAGGGAGGCTATGGCCGTCGCCAAGCTTGCGGCCGGCAAGACCGCTGAGGCGCGGGCAGACTTCAACGCTCTGACCCTTACGCTCGGCGTCAGCCAGACCATGCGTACGCGAGCCCAGGCGGCCATTTCGCTCATCGACGCAGGCGAGGCCGGAGCCGTGACGGCTGCCGCCAAGACCGCCGCCACAATGCCGCCGCCGAAATTGGAAAGCTTGCCGGGCGCCGCGCCGCAGTCGTCGCAGTCTCCTTCCAGCGAAGGCGCCGCGGCGCCTCAAACCCAAGGCGAGTCCCCCGCTCAATGACAGTTTTCCGTTCTTTGAGCGTGGTCGTCGCCGCGGCGCTCGCGGTTAGCGCATGCTCAACGGCTTCCAAGGTTGGTTCGCTCAATCCCTTCCATGGCAAGCACCGCCACGAGAGCACCGCCGCTCGCGGGGTGCGCATCCCGGTGATCGCGGCGGGCGAAGAGCTGAAGGTCTCCGAAGCGCTCAAGGGCCAGGACTTCTTCCTGCCGCCGCCGGCGCCGCAGTCGGAATGGCCGCTGCCGGGCGGCAACCTTGCCCAGTCGGTGGAACATGTCGACGCGGCCCCGAACTTCCAGATCGCCTGGCGGCGTACATTCGGCGCTCCCTCCTCGCGGAAGCGTCATGTGACCGCTCCGCCGATCATCGCGGGCGGCCGCATTTTTGTCATGGACGGCGCAGCCGACGTTTCGGCGCATGATGCGGCCAACGGCGGCCAGATCTGGCGCGTCAACATCATGCCCAAGTCGAAGCGTGACCATGAGGCGTGGGGCGGCGGCCTGGCCTACGCCGACGGCAAGATCTTCGTCACGTCCGGCTTCCGGGAGGCGGTCGCGCTGGACGCCGCAACGGGCCACCTTCTTTGGCGGTCGATGACCGAAGCGCCGATACATGCCGCCCCGACCGTGGCCGACGGCCGCGTGTTCGCCGAGGACGTCAACGACGAACTGTTTGCCTTCGACGCGGCCACTGGAAATCAGGATTGGACCTACCAGGCCCTGACAGACCCGGCTCGGATCATTGCCGCCACCAGTCCGGCCGTAGAAAATGACACCCTGGTCGGCGCGTTTGCGTCCGGAGAACTCGTCGCCCTGCGCACGGCTAATGGGGCCGAGCTGTGGAACGCGGCCCTGTCTCACGCCAACCGCACCAATGCGCTCTCCGAGATCCGTGACATTCCGGGTCGACCGGTCATCTACAAGTCGGACGTGTATGCCGTCAGCCACTCGGACATGTTCGCGGCGGTCGACATTCGCACTGGACAGGTGCGGTGGACGTTGCCCGTGTCTGCGATCACGACGCCCTGGCCGGCTGGCGACGTGGTCTATGTGATCGATGATACGGGCCAGGTGATCTGCGCTTCGCGCGACGCGGGGCAGATCTATTGGATCCGTAACCTGAACGCTGAAGCGGACACCGGCGGCAAGAAGAAGAGAAAGAAGGGCAAGCTTGCCTACTGGTCGGCGCCAATCCTGGCGTCAGGACGCCTGATCACAGTGTCGAGCCAAGGCGAGGCAGTGGCTCTCAACCCCAAGACCGGTGTTGTTGAGCGTCGTCTTCGCCTTGGCTCCGACGCCTTGATCGGTCCGGTCGCGGTGAATGGCACGCTCTATGTGGTCAGCGAATCGGCTCAGCTGATCGCAATCCGCTAGGATCCTACATGAGTGTGCGGCTCGCCATTGTCGGGCGACCCAACGTCGGCAAGTCGACCCTCTTCAACCGCCTTGCGGGACGCAGGCTGGCGATCGTCGATGACCGCCCGGGCGTGACACGCGATCGTCGCCACGGAACCGGCCGGTTGGGCGATCTCGACCTTGATCTCATCGATACCGCCGGATTTGAGGACGCCACCGACGCCAGCCTCGAAGCGCGCATGCGCCGCCAGACTGAACAGGCGGTCGCCGAGGCCGATGTCGTGTTGTTGGTGATCGACGCGCGCGAAGGCGTAACGCCTTTGGACGAGATGTTCGCCGCCCTTCTGCGGCGGGCCGGCAAGCCCGTGGTGCTGGCGGCCAACAAAGCTGAAGGCGGGGCGGGCGTAGCCGGCGTGCTGGACGGTCACGCCCTGGGGCTGGGCGATCCGGCCCCGATCTCGGCCGAGCACGGCGAAGGCCTGGCGGATCTCTACGCGGCCCTGATCGCCGCCACCGACCCCAACATTCCCGACTCAGAGGCGACCGCGGAGGATGGCGACAAGCCTATTCGCCTGGCCATCGTCGGGCGGCCTAACGCTGGAAAGTCGACCCTTGTTAATCGCCTGATCGGCCAGGACCGGTTGCTCACCGGACCCGAGGCCGGGATCACCCGCGATGCGGTGAGCGTCGATTGGACCTGGCAGGACAAACGCGTTCGGCTGGTCGACACCGCCGGTCTGCGACGCAAGGCCCGGGTGGAGGGTGTCCTCGAAAAGCTGGCGGTCAAGGATGCGCTGAGGGCTCTAACCTTCGCTGAGGTGGTGGTTCTGGTGATGGACGCCACCTGCGCCTTCGAGACCCAGGACCTACAGATCGCCGATCTGATCGAGCGCGAGGGCCGCGCCCTCGTGTTCGCGCTGGCCAAATGGGACCTGGTGGACGATCCGGGTCCCCGCTTTCAGGCGATGGTCGAAAGAGCAGGGCAGATGTTGCCGCAAGTGCGTGGCGCTCCCCTCGTCGCTCTCTCCGCGGAGACCGGTCGCGGTCTAGAAAAACTGATGCCGGCCGTGGTCAAGGCGCATGAGGACTGGTCGGCCAAGGTGGCGACGCACGATCTCAATAACTGGCTGCGCCTGGCGCTCGAGCGACACCCGCCGCCGGCGGTGGACGGCCGACGCCTCAAGCCCAAGTACATGGCCCAGATCAAGTCGCGCCCACCGACCTTCGTACTGTTCGCCAACCGGGCCAGCCAGCTGCCGGACAGCTACCGGCGCTACCTCGTCAATTCATTGCGCCAGAGCTTCGATCTGCCGGGCACGCCGATCCGCCTGACGGTCAAGTCCGGCCGCAATCCGTATGCCGATCAAACCAGCGACAAGCCGGCGTCGCTTCAGGCTAGGCGGCGCCGTTCCGGCGGGCGCTGAATCGCGATGGGCGGGCCGGGGTCCACCGGCGAGGCGACGAGGCCTGCGATCCACGTGCCGATATCTTGCGGGTCAGCCAAAGCGGTCTTGTCCTCGCCGGGAAAGGCCTGATGGCGTAGGGCCGTTCGTGTGGGTCCTGGATCGGCCAGCAGGATCCGCAGCGGGGTTCCATCGGCTTCGTCGGCCCAAGCCTTGGCCAGAGCTTCCAGTCCGGCCTTTGTGGCGGCGTAAGCGCCCCAGAAGGGGACGGGCTGACGGACTTGGTCAGAGGTGACGAATACGGCGCGCCCCGACTGGCTGGCGCGCAGGAGCGGATCAAGCGAGCGGATCAGGCGATAGGCGGCGGTGAGGTTGACCGCCATCAAGCGCTCCCAGACCTCCGGCGGCGTGTGCGCCACAGGGCGGAGCCCGCCCAAAATGCCGGCGGCGTGCACCAGAATGTCGAGGCGCCGATGGCGCTCGAAGATCTCAAAGCCGAGCTGGTCGATGCCGTCCGTCTTGGCCAGATCCATCGGGACGAGGGTGGCCGGCAAGCCATTTCCGGCGCGAATGACGTCATCAAGCTCCTCGAGCGCGCCTTGAGTGCGGCCCACGGCGATGACCTGCGCGCCCATGGCGGCGAGAGCCTGAGCTGTGGCGCGGCCGATGCCGCGGGTCGCGCCGGTGACGAGCGCGATGTGGCCGGTCAGCGGCTTGGCGTCAGGAGCCATGGACGACGGCTCAGGCGTCGATAAGGAACGAAAGCTGGCGCTCAACGGGCTCGTTGCGGCCCTCGGCGATCTCGCGGTCGAGCAGACGAGTCGGATAATCGCCGGTGAAATAATGATCGGTGAACTGCGGATGCTCCTGATCGCGCTGGCCCGCGCCGAGCGCCCAATAGAGCCCTTCGACAGACAGGAAGCCCAGGCTGTCGACTTCCAGTAGGCGGCGCATTTCCTCGAGCGATCGATGAGCGGCCAGCAGTTGATCTCGGTCGGGCATGTCGATGCCGTAGAAGTCCGGCCACTTGATCGGCGGCGAAGCCGACCTGAGATGCACCTCACTGGCGCCCGCTTCGCGCACCATGCGCGCCACCCGCACTGAATTGGTGCCGCGAACGATGGAATCGTCCACCAGAAGCACCCGCTTGCCGGCCAACACCGCGCGGTTTGGGGACAACTTCATGCGCACGGAAAGCTCGCGCGCATCCTGATTGGGCTGGATGAAACTGCGACCCACGAAGTGGTTGCGGATGATGCCCATTTCATAGGGAAGGCCGCTGGCCTGGGCGTAGCCCAGCGCGGCGGGAACGCCGGAGTCTGGCACCGGCACGACCACATCGGCCGGCACGCCGCATTCCCGCGACAGGCGCTCGCCCATGCGCTTGCGCACGTCGTAGACGGAAAGACCGTTTACCATCGAATCCGGCATGGCGAAGTAGACGTACTCGAAGGCGCACGGCCGAGCGTGAGCGGCCGGGAACGGCCGATAGGTCTCAATCCGACCGTCTGAAACCACCACCATTTCGCCGTGCTCGACGTCGCGGACGAACCTCGCGCCGACCATATCGAGGGCCCGGGTTTCCGAGGCGAAGACCGCGCGTCCCGCTAGCTCGCCCATGACCAGTGGGCGAATGCCGAGCGGGTCACGCACGCCTATGAGTTTCTTGTTGGTCAGCGCCACCAGCGCGTATCCCCCCTCGATCTGGCTCAGGGCGTCGATGAACCGATCGACCGTCCGGTCTCGCCGCGACCGGGCGAGGAGATGGAGGATCACCTCCGAGTCCGAGGTCGACTGGAAGATCGCGCCGTCGGCGACCAGCTGTTCGCGCAGAGAGAGGAAATTGGTCAGGTTGCCGTTGTGGGCGATCGCGACGCCGCCGGCTTGGAGGTCGGCGAACATCGGCTGGCCGTTGCGCAGAAAGCTGCCACCGGCTGTGGAATAGCGCGTGTGGCCGATGGCCGAGCGGCCCGGCAATCGGCTCGACAGGTCGCCGGAGAAGGACTCGCCCACATGGCCCACGTGGCGTTCAGTGTGGAAGCCTGCGCCGTCAAAAGCGGCGATGCCGCAGGCTTCCTGACCGCGATGTTGCAGGGCGTGCAGACCCAGCGCAGTGACGCTGGCCGCATTGGGCGTGTCGAACACTCCGAAGACACCGCATTCCAGACGCGGCTTGTCGTCGAGAAAATCCTGCGACGCCGAGGAGATCCTATTCATGGCCGCGGCTTCTCCACCAGAACATGCACGCCCTTGCGAATCTTGGTCGGCTGGCTCTGATCGGCTTGCAGGTCGTCCGCAACATTACCGGAGTCCGCATTCTCGTCGGTCAGGGCATTCTCGACCGCGGGCGCTGTTCTGCGCATGAAGGCCATCCCCTTGGGCGCCAGAGCGCGTAGGGCCTGACCTCCTGCGTTTGCCTCGGGATAGACAACAGCGTGCGTGTACCAGTGCGGCATGCGCTCGCGCGGCGTCGCGGCGCGAATGGCCAAGGCGACGATGGCGATCACCACCGCTCCCCGCGCCAGGCCTATGGCGAACCCGAGCGCTCGGTCCAGTCCCGAAAGCGCTGTCTGGCGCACGCCGCGGGTCAGCGTCCCTCCGGCCAGGCGCACAGCGATGTAGACCGTCAGAAAAACAGCGACCAAAGCCGCAATACGCGCCAGCCACAGGGTGTGCATGAAATGGCCGGCGATCGGTGCGCTGTACCTCAGGCCGAAGATCGAGATCGCAACCCCGGCGACGAACGCAGTCACTGTCACGATTTCGCGGGTCGCGCCACGGGCGAATCCGATCAGCCCCGACACCAGTAGGATGGCGCCGGCGAGGATATCGAATCCGGTCACGTCCGATCAGCTCCACGCACCCTCGCCGATGCGGGATACCGCTTCGGACAATCGATTGACGCCCGTGACGGGCAAGGCGGAGGTCGAAGTCGCGCCCTGAGGCGCGAGCGCGCGCGCAAAGCCCAACTTGGCCGCCTCCTTCAAGCGCGTCTCGCTTCGGCTCACGTTCCGAACGTCTCCTGAAAGACTGATCTCGCCGAAGACAACGCAATCCTGCGGCAGGGCAATATCCAGCGCCGACGAGGCCAGTGCCGCCGCCGCCGCCAGGTCCGCTGCCGGCTCGCCGATCCGAAGGCCGCCGGCGACGTTCAAATAGACGTCGCGGGCGGCGAATCCAAGTCCGCAGCGGGCGTCGAGCACGGCCAGGATCATCGCCAGACGGCCAGGATCCCAGCCTACGACCGCGCGCCTGGGCGTGCCATAGACGGTCGGCGCGACGAGCGCCTGGAACTCGACCAGCACCGGACGCGACCCTTCTATGCCGGCGAACACCGCCGCGCCGGCGGCGCGCGCCCCGCCTTCGGGTAGGAACAGGGCCGATGGGTTTTTCACCTCAACCAGGCCGGCGTCGCCCATCTCGAAGACACCGATCTCGTCGGTGGCGCCGAAGCGGTTCTTGACGCCGCGCAGGATGCGGAACGGATAGCCGCGCTCGCCTTCGAACGAGAGAACGGCGTCGACCATATGCTCGACCACCCGCGGACCGGCGATCTGACCGTCTTTGGTGACATGACCGACAAGGACCACGGCAAGGCCTCGCCGCTTGGCCAGGCGAACAAGCTCGCTGGCGCAGGCGCGCACCTGCGTCACCGAGCCGGGGCCGGCTTCGTGCGCATCGCTCCACAGGGTCTGAATCGAATCCACCACAACCAGATCGCAGGCCTCGCGCTTGAGGCCGTCGAGGATGGCGCGCAACGAGGTTTCGGCGGCTAGCTTCACGGGTGCGTCGGCGAGGCCCATTCGCACTGCCCGCGCGCGGATCTGTTCGGCCGCCTCCTCCCCAGAGATGTAGACGCAAGAGGCGCCTGCCCTGGCGGCTCGGGCCACGACGTCGAGCAGAAGCGTTGACTTGCCGACGCCCGGATCGCCGGCGATGAGCACGGCCGATCCGCGCACCACGCCGCCGCCGACGACCCGGTCGAATTCATCGACGCCGGTGACGATCCGCTCAGGCGGGGCGGTTTCGCTGGTCAGAGCCTCGAGGGCGAGTCCCGGAGATTTACCGCGGCGGGGCAGGGCGCCGGGCGGCGCGCCCACGGACTCTTCCACCAGGGTGTTCCAGGCGCCGCATGCGCCGCATTGGCCGGCCCACTTGGCGTGGACCGCGCCGCAGGACTGGCAGAGGTAGAGCGCGCCGTCTCGTGCCATGTCACGCCGATTCGTTTCGCCAAACCGGAACTATACAGGAACACGCGTTCCGGCGTCTGCCGCCCCAACGCCTGGTCGAGCGCCGACTCGCCCGAGCCCGGCAATTGCGCTAGCCTTTGCAGGTGCTGCCGCTGGGGAAAGGCGGAGCCGGGAGGGACGGAAAATGAGCGTAGTGGAACAGCCCCGCAGCGCCGGACTCGTCGCGCGCGTCATGGGCATGATCACCAAACCCGCGGCCGAGTGGGATGTCATCGAAGGCGAGACCGCGACCGTCCAGGGCCTGTTCACAGGCTACGTCTGTATCCTGGCGGCGATCGGTCCGATCGTGACGGCCGTGAAGATGCTAATGGGCTTTTCGGAACTCGGCCTCATGAGCAGCTTCATGCCATTCGTCCCGCACCTGGGGCCGGTGGCGATCGTCGGTTCGGCGGTCATTTCCTATGTCGAAGCATTGGTGACGATTTTCGCTGTCGGATTCCTTCTCGACGCAATCGCCCCCAGCTTTGACGGCCAAAAGAACCAGGTCCAGGCGATGAAATTGGCCGTCTATTCATGGACGGCTGTATGGGTCGCGCAGATCGCGCTGATTATTCCTTGGCTCGGTGGCTTGGTGGTCCTCGCGGCGCTGTTTTACAGCCTCTACACGTTCTGGATCGGCGCGCCGAAGATGATGAAGACCCCAGCGGATAAGTCATCCGGCTATGCGATCGTGTGCATGGGAGCGTCGCTCGTAGCGGCTCTGCTGGTCGCCGCCGTGCTGGGCGAGCTCAATAGGATGGTGTTTTACGGCTCCGTGATGGGCGGCGGATTGTTCTGATGGGAAGGGGCGCCCGGTTCTGGGCGCCCCCTGTTCATCGCGCCTCGTACCGGCCCTCGCGGGCATAGTTCGAGAATTTGGTCAGATCCTCGTCGAAGTGCAGACGGACCACGCCAATGGGTCCGTGGCGCTGCTTGCCGATAATGATCTCGGCGATGTGCCGGATTGAGTCGAGCTTCTCCTCCCACTCGATATGAGCCTCGGTATTGTCCTTGGGCTCGGCGCGCGAGACGTAATAGGCCTCGCGGTAGATGAACATCACCACGTCGGCATCCTGCTCGATCGAGCCGCTTTCCCGCAGATCGGCGAGCTGGGGCTTCTTGTCCTCGCGATTTTCGACCTGACGTGAGAGCTGGGCAAGCGCCAGGACGGGCACGTCGAGCTCCTTGGCTAGGGCCTTCAGTCCCTGGGTGATCTGAGTCACTTCCTGGACCCGATTGTCGATCCGCGAACTCTCGGCTCCGGTGACCAGCTGCAGATAGTCGATGACGATCAGGTCGAGACCGGCGGTGCGCTTCAGTCGCCGGGCGCGGGCGGCCAGCTTGGCGATCGAGATGCCGCCGGTGTCGTCGATGTGCAGTGGCGCGCCCGCGATTTCAGCGGCTGCGTCGCGGATCATGCCGAATTCGGCGGCGTTGATCTGGCCCTTGCGAATACGGTCGGACGGAACGCCCGTGAGCTCGGCCAGAAGTCGCAGCGCCAGCTGCTCGCCGCTCATTTCTAGGGAGAAGAACGCGACAACGCCGCCGCGCACGGTGCGACGGCCGCCGTCCGGGAGCACCTCGTACTCGTAGTGTCGGGCGACATCGAAGGCGATGTTGGCTCCGAGCGCCGTCTTGCCCATGGACGGGCGCGCCGCCAGCACGATGAGGTCCGATGCGTGCAGGCCGCCCAGCTTTTCATCCAGGTCCGCCAAGCCTGTCGACAGGCCCGAAAGCCCCCCCTCGCGACTATAGGCGTTGGCGGCCATCTCCACGGCGCCTTGCAGCGCCTCGCCGAGGCCCACGAGGCCCTGGCTGGTCGAGCCGGTCTCGGCAAGGGTGAACAGCTTCTGTTCCGCGGACTCGATCTGCTCGCGGCCGGTGAGATCTGGATCGCCTGTCTGGGCGTCGGCCGAGATTTCTCCACCGATGCGGATCAGCGCTCGCCTGAGCGCCAGATCGTGGATCACCCGGGCATAGTCCGGGGCATTGGCGGCTGGCGGCGCATGTTCGACCAGGCTTGCCAGGTAGCGCATCCCGCCGAGTTCCTCGAAAGCCGGATCCCGCTGGAACTGATCGTTCATCAGGATCGGTTCGGCGAGCTGGCCGCGTCGGATGTGGGCCTGAACGGAATCGAACAGTCGGCCGTGGAACGGCTCGAAGAAGTCCGAAGCCTGAAGGCTGTCGCTCAAGCGCTCGAAGGCGCTGTTGTCATAGAGAAGCACACCCAGGAGAGCCTGTTCGGCCTCGATGTTCGCCGGCGCATGCAGCGTCTGATCGGGTGGGGCGGACGGACGCAGATCGAGGAGAGGAACCAAGGCCATGAGGTCGGGGACCATAGCTCAGGCCCGCACGAAAAGGGGGCGGATCGGCGCCGATGTCCCCAGAAAACCGTCGCCTGTGGATGGCCCGAAGGCCCTCCGTTAGGCCTCTTCGACGACTTCCTCGTGTTGGCCCGCGCCGCCTTCCAGGAGTTCGGCTATGGCGCCGGCGTCAAGAGCCCGATCGGCGTCGAATTGACTGGCGATGACGTCCTCGCCGCGGGCTTGGCGCTCCGCCTCGTCCTTGCTGCGGGCGATGTTGATCTGGATGGTCACCACGACTTCGGGGTGCAGGCGAAGCTTCACCGGATGAACGCCCAGCGTCTTGATCGGACGGTCGAGGACGACCATGGCGCGGTCGACTTTCCCGCCATCTGCGTTGACGGCGTCGGCCACGTCGCGCCCGGAAACTGACCCATAGAGCTGACCGCTCTCGCCCGCCTGGCGGATCATAACGTAAGTGGCGCCGTCCAGCTTCGTGCCGGACTTCTCGGCGACTTCGCGTGACTTGGCGTTGCGCGCCTCGATGTCGACGCGCATGTCGTCGAACACCTTCATATTGGCGGAGTTTGCGCGCAGAGCCTTGGAGCGTGGCAGCAGGAAATTGCGGGCGAAGCCGTCCTTGACGTTGACGACCTCACCAAGGCCGCCCAGCCGCTCCACGCGTTCGAGCAGAATGACTTTCATGTCGCCCTCCTAGCGCGTGACGTAAGGCAGAAGGGAGAGGAAGCGGGCGCGCTTGATGGCTTGAGCCAGTTCACGCTGCTTCTTGGCCGAAACTGCGGTGATCCGGGATGGGACGATCTTGCCGCGCTCCGAAACGTAGCGCTGCAGCAACTTGACGTCCTTGTAGTCGATCTTGGGGGCGCCGGCGCCGGAGAACGGGCAGACCTTGCGACGACGCATAAAGTTGCGTCGCGGGCCGCCGCTGGTGGAGGGGGATTCGGAAATGGTGGTTTCGTCGCTCATGGGAGCCTCAGGCCGGAATGTCGTCGAAACGCCGCTCGCGGTCACGGCGGGCAAGGATTGGGGAGAGTTCCAGGTCGAGCTGGTCGACACGCAGAGTCAGATAGCGCAGCACGTCCTCGTTGAGGGAAAGCTGCCGCTCCATCTCCTTCACCGCCGTCGGCGCCGCATCGATCGCCAACAGGGAATAGTGACCCTTTCGGTTCTTGCGGATGCGATAGGAAAGGTTGCGCAGCCCCCAGTACTCGATCTTGGCCACATGGCCGCCCTGACCTTCGATCAGGGCCTTTAGCTCTTCGTTCAGGGTTTCGGCCTGGGCCGGGGAGATATCCTGACGGGCGATGAGCACATGCTCGTAGAACGCCATGGCGTCTTTGGCTTCCGCATCTGGGGCGCGGCGTCTCGGGGAGCCGGGAAGGCGCTCCTCGGGGACGATGGCTCTCGTCGCGGCGGCCGGGAGGCTTCCCGAACCCTTTGACGTTCCGCGCGAGACCGAGCCCGTTGAAAGAGGCGGGCAATTAGCCGCAATCGGTCGGGAAGGCAAGCCGCTTGGGGCGGATCACATCGGGTGCTTGTCCCGCCAGGCTTTCACCGCCGCCAAGGTCTGGGCCACATGGTCGTCGGGATTGAGGTTGGAATAGACCAGAAGCACCTTGCCGTCCGGGGCGATCACATAGCTTGTGCGGTTGGAATAGCCGGGATGTTCGGCAAACGTCGAATTGTACTGCGCCGCGATCTTGGCGTCGGGATCGGCCGCCACAGGAAACTTCGAACGGCACTCGCTGACCGAGAACTCCGTGAGCCGGTTGATGTTGCCGGCGGTGACACCGATGAGTGTGGCGCCCAGGGCTTTGTACTGCGATGCGGCTTCAGCGAAGTCGTGCGCCTCGATCGTGCAGCCGGGCGTGAAAGCCGCCGGGAAGAAATAGAGCACGACCGGCCCCTTCTTCAACGCCTGTTCGAGCTTGAACGGATACGCCTTGCCGGCCATCGACGCCTGGGTCGAAAAGTCGGGCGCCTTATCTCCCACCATCAGGTTGGCGAAGGCGGCCGGTGCGGCGACAAGCGCGGCTACTGCGGCAGTTAGGGCGAGCCGGTTCATGGCGTTTCTCCTTAGGGTCATCCCATCATGCCCCAGATTGGCGCCCAAGTCAGCGCCGGCTTGTGAGACGGCGGCCTTTCACCTAACCCTCGCGGCGACGATTCAGCGGCGAAAGGGAACCGCCGGACCATGAGCCTCGCCTTTCTATTTCCCGGTCAAGGCAGCCAGGCCGTGGGCATGGGCGGCGAGCTGGCGGAAGCCTTCGCCGCGGCCCGAGCGGTCTTCGAGGAAGTCGACGAGGCGCTTGGCCAGCATCTCTTCCGGCTGATGCGGGAGGGTCCAGCCGAGGCGCTTACCCTTACAGAAAACGCCCAGCCGGCTCTGATGGCGGTAAGCTTGGCGGCTATGGGAGCGCTCAAGCAGGACTTCGGGATCGAGGTCACGCGTGCGGCCTTTGTCGCCGGTCACTCGCTGGGCGAATACTCGGCCCTGGCGGCGGCCGGCGCGCTCAGGCTGCGCGACGCGGCCCATCTCCTGAAATTACGCGGTCAAGCCATGCAGCGCGCAGTTCCGGTGGGCGAGGGCGCTATGGCATCGCTCATTGGCCCCAAGAGCGACTTGGCCCTGGCGGAGGCTGCCGCCGCGGCGGGTGCAGCGGTCGGTGTCTGCGTCGTTGCCAACGATAACAACGCCGGCAACGTCGTCATTTCCGGCGCCAAGGCGGCGGTCGATCTCGCTATCGAAAAGGCCAAGGAGCTGGGGGCGCGGGCCATACCGCTCAATGTCTCGGCGCCCTTCCATTGTCCGCTGATGGCCCGTGCGGCCGAAGAGATGGCGGAGGCGCTGGGAGAAGCCGCAATCCGCGCCCCAAGACCATCCATTATCGCTAACATCACCGCCAGGCCGGCGGACGATCCCGAACAGATCAGGGCTTTGCTCGTCGAGCAGATTACAGGGCGGGTGCGCTGGCGGGAAAGCATCGAATGGCTGGCCGGCGACGGCGATGTCGACCGTTTCGCCGAGGCAGGCGCCGGCAAGGTCCTCTCCGGTATCGCCAAGCGCATCGTCCCCGACGCGGCGACATTTGCGCTCAACGCGCCGGCCGATCTGGAAGCCTTCGCCAAGGCGGTCTGAGTACGAGAGAGGGAGAGGTCATGTTCGATCTGTCGGGGCGCGCCGCTCTGGTCACTGGCGCCAGCGGCGGCATCGGCGGGGCCATCGCCAGAGCTCTCCACGACGCGGGCGGTCATGTCGTCCTTTCGGGCACCCGCGAGGTCGCGCTCGCAGTCTTGGCCGATGAGCTCGGCGGGCGAGCTAGCCAGGTCGCCTGTGACCTTACCGACGCGGCGTCCGTGGACAGCCTGATCGAGCGGGCCGAGGCGGCCGCCGGGTCGCCCATCGACATCCTGGTGGCCAACGCCGGAGTCACACGTGACGGCCTGCTGCTTCGGATGAAGGACGAAGACTGGCAGACAGTGATGACCGTCAACCTCGAGAGCTACTTCCGTCTCTCCCGGGCAGCCCTTCGAGGCATGATGCGCCGCCGCTGGGGTCGGATCATCGGCATCACGTCTGTCGTCGGAGTAGCCGGCAATGCCGGCCAGGCCAACTACGCCGCGTCGAAGGCGGGCATGATCGGCTTTTCCAAGGCCCTGGCGCAGGAGGTCGCGAGCCGGCAGATCACGGTCAATTGCGTGGCGCCCGGATTCATCGAGAGCCCGATGACCGACGCCCTGAACGAGACGCAGCGAAGCCATATCCTGTCGACCATTCCGGCCGGCCGGCTGGGTGCGGGCGGAGAGGTGGCCGCCGCCTGCGTCTACCTCGCGAGCGAAGAGGCGGCCTATGTCACCGGCCAGACGCTGCACGTGAACGGCGGCATGGCCATGATCTGAGCCTCACTAAGGTCGCGGCTCGGCCGCTAGGCGGACCCAAAGGAACATGCTAGGCGGATCACCTTAGACAACAGAGCCTTGGGCCGGCGCGTCGGCCTTCGATGACAAACCACCAGGATCGAGCCGGAAGGTCGCCTTCGGCCGGGCCTGACAGAGAGGGACTAGATATCTGAACATGTCCGACATTCTCGAGCGCGTGCGCAAGATCGTCATCGAGCACCTGGACGCCGACCCGGAAAAGGTCACCGAAAAGGCCAGCTTCATCGACGACCTCGGCGCAGACAGCCTGGACAATGTTGAGCTCGTCATGGCCTTCGAGGAAGAGTTCGACATCGAAATCCCTGACGACGCGGCCGAGCACATCCAGACGGTTGGGGATGCGGTCAAGTTCATCGGAGAGCGCCTGGGCGCCTGACATCTCTGCATGCGTCGTGTTGTCGTCACCGGTCTGGGCTTAGTTACGCCGCTGGGCTGGGGCGTGGAGACCAGTTGGCGCGCTCTAATCGAAGGTAAATCCGGCGCCGGACGGATCACCGCTTTCGACCCCGCTGACTATGCGTGCAAGGTCGCCTGCGAGGTCCCCAGGGTTGATGGCCGCGGTGGCGGCGGGGCGGACATTCCCGGAAGCTTCGATCCTGACCAGGTAGTGAGCACCAAAGAGCAGCGGCGGATCGACGACTTCATCCTTTACGCCATTGCAGCCGCTGACGAGGCGGTGCGCGACAGTGGCTGGGCCCCTACCGAGGAATCCGATCGCGAGCGCACAGGCGTCAATATCGGATCGGGGATAGGCGGGCTTTCGACCATCGCTGATACGGCGGTGGAACTTCACGAACGGGGCCCAAGACGGGTCAGCCCATTTTTCATCCCTTCCGCCCTGATCAATCTCGCCTCTGGCCAGGTATCGATCCGTCATGGATTCAAGGGCCCCAACCATTCGGTGGTTACGGCCTGCGCCACCGGCGCCCACGCGGTGGGCGACGCCATGCGCTTCATCAAGAATGGCGACGCCGACGTGATGGTCGCCGGCGGAGCCGAAGCGGCGGTGTGCCCGATTGGCATTGCCGGGTTCATCGCTTGCCGGGCGATGTCGACGAAATTCAACGACGAACCGCAGCGCGCATCTCGACCTTATGACGTCGAAAGGGACGGCTTCGTCATGGGCGAGGGCGCCGGCGTGCTGGTGCTGGAAGAGCTCGAGCACGCCAAGGCGCGCGGCGCACGGATCTATGCCGAGGTGGTCGGCTACGGCCTTGCCGGCGACGCCTACCACATCACGGCGCCTGCGGAGGATGGCGATGGCGGTTATCGCGCCATGCGGGCGGCGATCGCACACGCCGGCCTGCAACCCTCCGACATCGACTATATCAACGCCCATGGCACGTCGACGCCGCTCGGCGACGAGATCGAACTGGGCGCCGTCGAGCGCGTGATGGGCAACGCGGCGGCCAGGGTGACCATGTCGTCGACCAAATCGGCGATCGGACACCTCCTGGGAGCAGCGGGCGCGGTGGAGGCGGCCTTCTCAGTGCTTGCCATCCGCGACCAGATCGCCCCGCCGACCCTCAATCTCGACAACCCGTCCGTCGAAACCGCCATCGACCTGGCGCCGCACAAGGCCAAACCACGCAAGATCGACGTGGCCCTGTCCAACAGCTTCGGGTTCGGCGGGACCAACGCCAGCGTCATCTTCACGACAGCCCCGTGACTCGCCGGTCCCGCGCGCGCGGCGCCTCCAGGGGCCCACGCCGCTCCGTGAGACCGAAGAGGGCCTACGGCCCGCGCCGGATTCTTGTGTTCATGGCGGTTTTTGCCGGACTTGCAGCGGTCGCGGGCGCAGGACTCGCTTTCGGACCTGGGCCGTCAGCGCGTATCGGCCAGTCGACGCGGGTCGTGCTGCCGCCGCATTCAGGATTGCCGGCGATTGCCGCGAGTCTCGGTGCGGCGGGCGTCATCCGCTGGCCCATCGCTTTCATGGCGGCGGCCGAAGTCTCCGGCTCCGCCCACAGCCTGAAGGCTGGCGAATACAACTTTCCGGCGCGCACCTCGCTTGCCCGGGTATTGATGGCGATCCGCTCGGGCGCGATCGTCCGCCACTTCGTCACCATTCCGGAGGGCCTGACGTCGGCCCAGGCGGCGGCGATCCTCAATGCCGCGCCGGAGCTTATCGGCGCGGCCCCCGTAGCGGCCGAGGGATCTCTCCTGCCCGAGACCTACCAGGTCAGCTTCGGCGAAACCCGCGCCCATGTCGTCGAGCGTATGCAAGCCGCGAGGAACACGCTCATCCAGGCCCTCTGGCCAAAGCGCGCGGCCGGTCTGCCCTATGGCTCACCTGAGGACGCGGTCACTTTGGCGTCGATCGTCGAGAAGGAGACCGCGCTGCCGGGCGAGCGGCCTCATGTCGCCGCGGTTTACCTGAACCGGATCCGCGCTGGTATGCGCCTCGATAGCGATCCGACTGTGGTTTATGGCCTCACCGGCGGCGCTCCGCTGGGCCATGGGCTACGGGTGTCGGAACTGGCCCGCGAAACACCTTACAACACCTATGCCACCGCCGGTCTGCCGCCGACGCCGATCGCAAATCCTGGCCGCGCGGCGTTGGAGGCCGTGTTCCAGCCCAGCCAAAGCGACGATCTCTATTTCGTGGCCAACGGAACTGGCGGGCATTCCTTTTCATCGACGCTGGCGGCGCATCTGAAAAACGTGGCCCGCTGGCGGTCGATCGAACGCTCGCAGATTGAGACAGGTCGGGGGGGCGGGGGATGAGCCTCAGCGGGATGACGGGGTTCGCCCGCCGTGACGGCGCACAAGGCGCCTGGACCTGGACGACGGAGGTCCGAAGCGTCAATGGCCGAGCGCTTGATGTGCGATTCCGCGCGCCGGCCGGATTCGAGAGCCTGGAGCGGTTGGCGCGGGCGGCCGCCCAGGCGAGGTTTCAGCGCGGACAGGTGGGGATAACCGTTCAGGCCCGGCGCGCTGAAAGCATGGGCGCGGCGCGCATCCACCTCGATGTGATCGAGCGCTACCTCGAGGCGATCTCGCCGCTCATCGAGTCCGGCCGGGCCACGGCGCCCACCGCCGACGGCCTCCTCGCCCTGCGTGGGGTGTCTGACAGCGCCGACGCGGATGATGACCCCGATGCCCGCGCCTTGCTCGAGGCAGCCCTCCTCAACGACATCGTCGGTGCGCTGGACGACCTTGCGAAGGCGCGGGTTAGAGAGGGACGGGCGCTCGGAGATCTTATTGAAGGCTTCCTGGCGCGCATCGACGCGATGACGATCAGGGCCGAGACCGCCGCGTCGACTCAACCGCAATTGGTCCGCGACCGTTTCGCTCGCCGACTGGTGGAACTGCTTGGCGAGGCCGCGCCACAGGACCGGATCCTCCAGGAAGCGGCGGCCCAGGCCGCCCGCGCTGACGTCCGTGAGGAGCTCGACCGGATCCGGGCCCATCTCATAGCCGCTCGCGAGATCATTGACTCGGCCGGTCCGGCCGGCCGCAGACTGGACTTCCTGGCACAGGAGTTCATGCGCGAAGCGAACACCCTGACCGCGAAGTCGGCTTCGGCCGAGTTGACCACGGCTGGCCTGGAGCTGAAGACGGTGATCGATCAGCTCAGAGAGCAGGTGCAGAATGTCGAGTGAGCGTCGCGGTCTGCTACTCGTCATTTCAAGCCCGAGTGGCGCGGGCAAGACCTCCCTCAGTCGCCGCCTGGCCGAGCGTCATCCGGAAATCCGTTTGTCGATCTCAGTCACCACCCGCTCGCCGCGACCCGGCGAGACGGACGGACGAGAATACTACTTTGTGACCCGGGCCGAGTTCGACGCCAGGGTCGCCAATGGCGAGTTTCTCGAATGGGCGGAAGTCCACGAACATCTCTACGGCACGCCCCGCGCGCCGGTAGAGGCACACCTTGCCGCTGGACGCGATGTATTGTTCGACATCGACTGGCAGGGCGCGGTTGCAATTCACAAGGCTTTGCCGGATGACGCGGTGCGACTGTTCATCCTGCCGCCAAGCCTGGACGCCCTGGCCAAGCGACTGCATGGCCGCGCTCAGGACTCAGCGGATGTCATCAGCCGTCGCCTGGCGCGGGCCCGCGACGAGATCGGTCACTGGAACGAATACGAGTACGTGATCGTCAACGACGACTTCGAGCACGCCTATGCCGCCATCGAGGATATCTACCGCGCCGAGCGTCAGCGGCGAGACCGCAATCTGTGGTTGGCGGATTTCGTCGTCCGCCTGGCCGACGGCCCCGACTAGGCAGAGCGCTCGGCCAAGGCGAGGAAGCCGTCGACACTTACAGTTTCGGCCCGAGCGTCCGGATCGACGCCGGCGAGGCGGCAGAGTTCCGCTCCGCCGAGGTCCTTGACTGACGATCGCAGTTTCTTGCGCCGCTGGCCAAAGGCGGCGGCGGTCACAACCTGTAGCTGCTCTAACACAGCGCCGGCCGGCCGGTTTGCCCGCGGTGTGAGGCGGACGACGGCTGAGTCTACCTTCGGCGGTGGCGTGAAGGCTCGCGCCGGCAGGGTCATGGCGATGCCGCAGTGGCAGATCGCCTGGGCGAGTACGCCAAGGCGTCCATAGTCGGCTCCGCCCGGCTTGGCGGTTATGCGCCTGGCAACCTCGGCCTGGAACATAAGGGTCAGGCTTGCCGCCCTGAACGGGCCGGTCAGCCATTTGACCAGAAGCGGACTTGCGACGTTGTACGGTAAGTTGGCCACGACCGCCGTCCCAGGGCTAAGCTCGGCGGCGTGGTCAAACGCCAGGGCGTCGCTTTCGATCAGCCTGAGCCGGCCTTCGGCTGCGTCGGCCAGATCCTGGAGGAGGGGGATGAATCGCGGGTCCTTCTCCACCGCCGTGACTCTGGCTCCCGCCTCCAGGAGGGCGCGGGTCAGGCCGCCCGGCCCCGGGCCGACTTCGAGTACGCTATCACCATCATAAACTTCAGCGATTCTAACAATTTTTCGACATATATTGAGGTCAAGTAAGAAGTGCTGGCCGAACCGTTTGCGGGCCCCGAGGCCGGCGGCGTTCAAGGACTCACGCAGCGGCGGCAGGGACTCAAGCTTC
>DASXBY010000063.1:0-8574 GCA_036491455.1 Caulobacteraceae bacterium | reverse complement strand
CGGCCAGCGCCAGGACCCCGGCAAGGTGTTCAAGGGCAAGAAGATGGCCGGTCACATGGGCCAGGACCAGGTAACCACCCTTAATCTTACGGTCTTCGGCGTCGACGTGGAACGCGGCCTGATCCTTATCCGCGGCGCCGTGCCTGGCTCCGAGGGCGGCTTCGTCCAGGTCCGCGACGCCGTGAAGTCGAACGCGCCCGCCGACCTTCCCACACCGGGTGCCTTCAAGTCGACTGGCAAGACGGTTCAGGCGGAAGCCGTCGAAGAGCCGGCTGTCGTCGAAGCGACCCAAGTCGAAACCGGGGGTGAGGAATGAAAATCGACGTCATCACCCTCGCCGGCGCCAAGGATGGCGCTGTCGACCTGCCAGACGACATCTTCGGTATCAAGACGATCCGCGCCGATTTGCTGCAGCGTTGCATCACCTGGCAGCTCGCCAAGCGCCGCGCCGGAACGCACAAGGTTCAGGTGCGTAACGAGGTCTCGCGCACGGGCAAGAAGATGTATCGCCAGAAGGGCACGGGCGGGGCCCGCCATGGCTCGCGCCGGGCGGCTCAGTTCGTCGGCGGCGCCCGCGCCTTCGGCCCGGTGGTCCGCGATCACGGTTTCGACCTTCCCAAGAAGGTCAGGGCCCTGGCGCTACGCCACGCGCTTTCGTCCAAGGCCGGATCGGGCGCGCTGATTGTCTTGAGTTCAGCCGACGTCAAGCAGGCCAGGACCGCGGCGCTGCGCGCCGATCTCGCCAAACTCGGCCTCAGCAACGCTCTGATCATCGCCGGCGCCACGGTGGATCCGAACCTGAAGCTGGCGGCTCGCAACATCCCCAACATCGATGTGCTGCCGGACGCGGGCCTGAACGTCTATGACGTCCTACGCCGGGACACCCTGGTTCTGACCAAGGACGCCGTTGAGGCCATCCGGGCCCGCTTCGAAGCGAAGGAGGCCGCGTGATGGCCGCCACTGCCCGCCACTACGACACGATCCTCTCACCCGTGATCACGGAAAAAGCAACGCTGCTCTCCGACCACAACAAGGTGGTTTTCCGCGTCGACCTCAACTCGACCAAGGAAGACATCGCCACGGCGGTCGAGGAGCTGTTCAAGGTCAAGGTCGTGAAGGTCAACACCCTCATCCAGAAGGGCAAGACCAAGAGGTTCCGCGGCCGCAAGGGCCGCCGCAGCGACATCAAGAAGGCCATCGTCACGCTCGAAGAGGGCCAATCCATCGACATTACGACGGGGCTGTAGGGTCATGGCTCTCAAACAGTTCAATCCGACTTCGCCTTCCCGACGCGGCCTGGTGCTCGTCGACCGGTCCGATCTGCACAAGGGCAGGCCGGAGAAGAGCCTTGTCGAAGGCCTCACCAAGACCGGCGGCCGCGGCGGCGGCGGGCGCATCGCCGTGCGTTTCCGTGGCGGCGGCGCCAAGCGCCTTTATCGCGCGGTCGATTTCAAGCGCCGCAAGTGGAACGTGACCGGCCGGATCGAGCGGCTCGAATATGACCCGAATCGCACGGCCTTCATCGCCCTCGTCAAATACGCCGACGGCGAGTTGGCCTATATCCTGGCCCCGCAGCGCCTGACGGTCGGCGATGAGATCGTCGCTGCCGACAAAGTCGACGTAAAGCCCGGCAACGCCTCTCCACTGCGCAGCCTGCCGATCGGCACCATCATCCACAACGTCGAGTTGAAGCCCATGAAGGGCGGCCAGGTGGCGCGCTCGGCCGGGACCTATGCTCAGCTGGTGGGTCGCGATGCCGGCTACGCCCAGATCCGCCTGAACTCAGGCGAACTGCGCATGGTGGCGGACGGCTGCATGGCCACCGTCGGCGCGGTCTCCAATCCCGACCACATGAACGAGGTCCTCGGCAAGGCCGGCCGCGTGCGCCACAAGGGCCGTCGCCCGCACGTCCGGGGAGTGGCCATGAACCCCATCGATCACCCGCACGGCGGGGGCGAGGGGCGCTCCTCGGGCGGACGCCATCCGGTCACGCCGTGGGGCAAGCCCACCAAGGGCCGCAAGACCCGATCCAACAAGGCGACGGATAAATACGTGATCCGCAGCCGGCACATGAAGAAGGCGCGCTAAGCGATGACCCGCTCCGTATGGAAGGGCCCGTTCGTCGATGGCTTCCTGCTTAAAAAGGCGGAAGCCCTCCAGTCGACGGGCCGCAAGGACGTGATCAGGACTTGGTCGCGCCGCTCGACCATCATGCCGCAGTTCGTCGGCCTGACGTTTGGCGTGCACAACGGCCAGAAGCACGTTCCGGTCATGGTCACCGAGGACATGGTCGGAATGAAGTTCGGTGAGTTCGCACCCACCCGCTACTTCCCGGGCCACGCCGCCGACCGGAAGGCCAAGAGGAAGTAGGATGAGCAAGAAGGCGAAGATCCGGCGTCTGAAGCCAATCGAGGCGATGGCCAAAGTCCGCTCGCTGCGCACCGGCGCTCGCAAGCTCAACCTGGTGGCGCAATCGATCCGCGGCATGAAGGTCCAGCGGGCGCTCAACGAACTGGAATTCAGCCGCAGGCGCATCGCCATCGATGTGCGCAAGGCGCTCTACTCGGCGATCTCCAACGCGGAGAACAACCACAACCTCGACATCGACAATCTCGTCGTCGCCGAGGCCTTTATAGGCAAGAACCTGACCATGAAGCGCTTTTCCGCGAGGGCTCGGGGCCGTTCGACCCGGATCGAGAAGCCATTCAGCGAGATCACCATCGTGGTCCGCGAACTGGGCGAGGCTGCCTGATGGGTCAGAAAGTCAATCCCGTCGGCCTTCGGCTAGGCATCATCCGCACCTGGGACAGTCGCTGGTTCGCCGGTGGCCCGGAATATGCGCGTCTGCTGCACGAGGACCTGCACGTGCGCCGCGAACTGAAGAAGCGTCTTGCCCAGGCCGGCGTCTCACGGATCATCATCGAGCGCCCGCACAAACGCTGCCGCGTGACCATTTACGCCGCTCGGCCGGGTGTGATCATCGGCAAGAAGGGCGCGGACATCGAAAAGCTGCGCAAGGACCTCTCAGTGATGACCGAGGGCGAAGTGCACCTCAATATCGTCGAGATCCGCAAGCCCGAGACCGACGCCCAGCTGGTGGCCGAGAACATCGCCCAGCAACTCGAGCGTCGCATTGCCTTCCGCCGCGCCATGAAGCGCTCGATGCAGTCGGCCATGCGCCTGGGCGCCAAGGGGGTGCGCATCGAAGTGGCTGGCCGTCTTGGCGGGGCTGAGATAGCTCGCGCGGAATCCTATCACGAAGGCCGCGTACCCCGGCACACGCTCAGGGCCGACATCGATTACGGCTTCGCTGAAGCCCAGACCACCTACGGCGTCATTGGCGTCAAGGCGTGGATCTTCAAGGGCGAGGTGCTCGAGCACGACCCCATGGCCCTCGACAAGCGTCTGGCAAGTGAATCCGGCCCGGCGGGCGAGGGCGGTGGCCGTGAGCCGCGGGGCGATCGCCCCGACCGCGGGCCACGCCGTGACCGCCGCGAAGCCGCCAGCGCCTAAGGTCCATCGCCATGCTGTCTCCGAAGAAAACCAAGTTCCGCAAGCAGTTCAAGGGCAAGATCCATGGCATGGCCAAGGGCGGCTTCACGCTGAACTTCGGCTCCCATGGGCTCAAGACGGTGGAGCCAGATCGAATCTCTGCCCGCCAGATCGAGGCCGCGCGCCGCGCGATCACCCGCCAGATGAAGCGCCAGGGCCGGGTGTGGATCCGAATCTTCCCAGACGTCCCGGTGAGCGACAAGCCAGCGGAGGTTCGCATGGGCAAGGGCAAGGGCGCGATCGAGTACTGGGCCGCGCGCGTCGCCCCTGGCCGGATCATGTTCGAGGTCGACGGCGTGCCCGATGACGTTGCGCGCGAGGCCCTGCGCCTCGGCGCAGCCAAGCTGCCCGTCCAGACCCGCATCGTCTCCCGGCTCGGCGCGGCGACGGAGGCTGCCTGACATGAAGATCGATGATGTGCGCCGCCTGACGCCCGATCAGCTCACCGACCAGCTGCTCAGCCTGAAAAAGGAGCAGTTCAACCTGCGCTTCCAGGCTGCAACCGGTCAGTTGGAAAAGACCCACCGCGTGGAAGAGGTGCGCCGAGACATCGCGCGCATCAAGACCGTCCAGCGCGCCAAGGCCCCCAAGGCCTAGAGGAAACCTGAAGAAGATGCCGAAACGAATTCTCGAGGGCGTGGTCGTCTCTGACAAGGGCGACAAGACGGTGGTGGTCCGCGTCGAGCGGACCTTCCTTCATCCACTGCTGAAGAAGACCGTGCGCCGGTCCAAGAAATACCACGCTCACGACGAGCTGAACGCCTATCGCGCCGGTGAGGCAGCCAGGATTGTCGAGTGCGCGCCGAAATCCAAGCTCAAGACCTGGGAAGTGCTTCCCAAGGCAGAGGCCTGAGGCAAGACCGATGATCCAGATGCAGACCAACCTCGAGGTCGCCGACAACTCGGGAGCGCGCCGGGTGATGTGCATCAAGGTGCTGGGTGGCGCCGGCCGGCGCTATGCCGGCGTGGGCGACAAAATCGTGGTCTCCGTCAAGGAGGCCATACCGCGGGGGCGGGTGAAGAAGGGCGACGTGCTGCAGGCGATCGTCGTGCGCACCTCCTCGGCCATCAAGCGCAAGGACGGATCGGTGATCCGGTTCGACCGCAACGCGGCCGTGATCGTCAACAAGCAGTCCGAGCCGATCGGCACGCGCATCTTCGGGCCGGTGCCGCGCGAGCTCAGAGCCAAGAACCACATGAAGATCATCTCGCTCGCGCCGGAGGTGTTGTGATGGCCGCCAAGGTCAAGAAAGGCGATCGCGTTGTCATGCTGGTCGGCAAGGACAAGGGTCGCAGCGGCCAGGTGACCAAGGTCCTGCCCAAGGAGGGGCGGGTCTTCGTTTCGGGCCTCAATCTCGTCAAGCGACACACCCGCCCGGACCGCAATGATCCGCAGGGCGGCATCAAGACGCGCGAGGCGAGCGTGCATGTCTCCAATGTCGCCATCGCCGATTCACACGGAGCGCCGACCCGCGTCGGCTTCCGCATCGAGGACGGCAAGAAGGTCCGGTTCGCCAAGACCACCGGGGAATTGATCCATGGCTGAGCAAACCTACGAGCCGAGGCTCAAGACCGACTACCGCCAGCGCATCCGCAAGGCGTTGAAGGATGAGTTCGGCTACACCAACGAGATGCAGGTCCCCAAGCTCGACAAAATCGTCGTCAACATGGGGATCGGCGAAGCCGTCGCCGATTCCAAAAAGCCGGCCGCGGCCATGAAGGATCTGGCCGCGATCACTGGCCAGAAGCCGGTGCCGACCAAGGCGCGCCAGTCGATCGCCAGCTTCAAGCTGCGCGAAGGCATGGTCGTGGGCGCCAAGGTCACCTTGCGCAAGGACCGGATGTACGAATTCCTTGACCGGTTGATCACTATCGCCCTGCCGCGGGTGAAGGACTTCCGGGGACTGAAGGCGACCAGCTTCGACGGCCGCGGCAACTACGCCATGGGCCTGAAGGAGCACCTCGTGTTCCCCGAGATCAACTACGATGAGATCGACCAGGTCTGGGGCATGGACATCATCGTCTGCACGACCGCGCAGAGCGACGACGAAGCGCGCGCGCTTCTTCGTGAATTCCAGTTCCCGTTCGCGGCCTGACGCAGAGGTAAGAGAGAACAAAGACATGGCCAAGAAGAGCGCCGTCAACCGCAATGAACGGGTTCGCCGACTCGTCAAGCAGTATGCGTCCAGGCGGCTGGCCCTCAAGCAGACCGCCGAGAACGAAGCCCTCTCGCTTGAGGAGCGGTTCGAAGCACGGCTGAAGCTGGCGAAACTGCCGCGCAATTCCGCGCCGGTACGGATTCGCAACCGGTGCCTTCTGACGGGCCGTCCGCGCGGTTTCTACCGCAAGATGAAGATGAGTCGCATCGCATTGCGCGAGCTGGGCTCCGCCGGCCAGATCCCTGGCCTGGTGAAGGCGAGCTGGTGAGGGAGTCATGGTGAACGATCCCATTGGCGACATGATCGCCCGCATCCGCAACGCTGCAGAGCGTCGGCGCTCGAAGGTCTCAACGCCGGCCTCGAAGATGCGCCAGCGCGTGCTCGAGGTATTGAAGTCCGAGGGCTACATCCGTGGCTATGAACTGGTGCAGAAGCCGGGCGCTTTTCCCGAGTTCGAGGTCGAACTCAAGTATTTCGACGGCGAACCGGTGATCGTCGAGATCAGTCGTGTCTCCAAGCCGGGACGTCGGGTCTACTCGTCCATTTCGGACCTGAAGCCGGTTAAGAACGGTCTCGGCATCTCGATCCTATCCACGCCCAAGGGCGTGATGTCCGACACCACCGCGCGCGAGGCGCACGTGGGCGGCGAAGTCCTCTGCCGGGTATATTGAGATGTCACGTATCGGCAAGAGTCCCATCGCCATTCCCGCCGGGGTCACCGTCGCGGTCGACGGCCAGACCGTCAGCGTGAAGGGGCCCAAGGGCGAGCTTTCCTGGACTGTCAGCGACGATGTCACCGTCGCTCACGAGAGCGGCGAGCTGACGTTCGCCCCGCGCGACGACAGTAGCCGGGCTCGCGCCATGTGGGGGCTCTCGCGGACCCTGGTGAACAACATGGTGGTGGGTGTCACGGCCGGGTACGAAAAGACCCTCGAGCTTGTCGGCGTGGGCTATCGCGCCACCATGAAGGGCCAGACCCTGTCCATGCAGCTCGGGTTCTCGCACGAGGTCGACATCGCCGCGCCAAATGGCATCGCATTTCAGGTTCCGCGCCCGGTCGAGATCCGGATCAGCGGCATCGACAAGCAACTGGTTGGCGAAATGGCCGCCCGCATCCGCAAGGTCCGCCCGCCGGAGCCTTACAAAGGCAAGGGCGTACGGTTTGCCGGCGAAAAGGTCCGCCGCAAGGAAGGCAAGAAGAAGTAGGTCATGGCTCACTCGACCCGCCAATCCGAGCTCAAGCGCGCCCGTCGCGTACGCCGGCGCCTCAAGAGCCTAGCCGGGGGGCGTCCGCGCCTGTCGGTCTTCCGCTCGGCGAAGAACATCTACGCCCAGGTGATCGACGATCGGCAGGGCGTCACGATCGCCGCCGCTTCGTCTCTCGAGGCCGATATCGCCAAGGGCTCGGGCAAGGACGGGGCCGCCAAGGTCGGCGCGCTTCTCGCTCGCCGGGCATTGGAAAAGGGCGCCAAGGACGTGGTCTTCGACCGCGGCGGTTACATCTTTCATGGTCGCATCCGCGCTCTCGCCGACGCAGCGCGCGAAGCGGGCCTGAACTTTTAAGGACGGTTTCGCATGGCCAGAGCCGAACAACAGCGCAGCGGCGGCGATCGCCGCGACCGTCGCGATCGCAAGCCGCCCGAAGAGCGCGGCGATGGCGACATCGTCGAGAAGCTGGTGCACATCAACCGCGTCGCCGCCACCGTGAAGGGCGGACGCCGGTTTTCCTTCGCCGCTCTGATGGTCGTCGGCGACCAGAAGGGCCGAGTCGGTTTTGGTCACGGCAAGGCTCGTGAGGTGCCCGAAGCGATCCGTAAGGCGACTGAGGAAGCCAAGAAGAGCATGATCCGGGTGCCGCTCCGCGAGAGCCGGACTCTGCATCACGACGGCCATGGTCGGTGGGGGGCGGGCAAGATCATGATGCGCTCGGCGCCGGCTGGGACCGGCGTCATCGCCGGCGGCCCGATGCGGGCTGTGCTCGAGACCCTCGGCGTCCAGGACGTGGTCGCCAAGTCGGTCGGCTCGTCCAATCCTTACAACATGGTGCGCGCGACGTTCGAAGCCCTGAAAGCCCAGGCCTCGCCCCGTCAGGTCGCCTCCAAGCGCGGCAAGAAAGTTAGCGATCTTCTTGGCAAGCGCAGCGACGTCACAGCCGAGACCGTGGAGGCCTGACAATCATGGCTAAGGATATCTCCAGGATCACGGTCCGTCAGACCGGCAGTCCGATCCGTCGAAAGTCAGACCAGCGCGCCACCCTCGTGGGCCTGGGCCTTGGCCGCATTGGCCGCAGGAGCGAGCTCGAGGATTCACCCAGCGTGCGGGGCATGATCGCCAAGGTCGCGCACATGGTCGAGGTCGTCGACTAGTTCCAGCCAACCTATCCACCAGCCGAGTCGGGAGGCATCCCGGCGTCAGATCTCTTCAGGAGAGGCGTTCATATGACCAGGCTCAACGAGCTTTCCCCCCGTCCGGGTTCGACAAAAGCGCGCATGCGCATCGGCCGCGGACCCGGATCCGGCAAAGGCAAGACCGGCGGTCGCGGCGTCAAGGGCCAGAAGTCCCGTTCGGGCGTCGCCATCCATGGCTTCGAAGGCGGCCAGATGCCGCTGCATATGCGGATGCCCAAGCGCGGCTTCAACAATCCGTTCTCCCGCGAGCTGGCGGAGGTGAACTTCTGGCGGCTCGAACAGGCTATCGTCGCCGGCAAGCTCGATGCCAAAAAGCCGATTGACGGCGCCGCGCTCGTCGCTTCAGGCGTCGTTCGCCGGCTGAAGGACGGCGTGCGCCTGCTCGGCAAAGGCGAGCTCAAGTCCAAGATCGACATCACCGTTCATTCCGCATCGGCCTCGGCCAAGGCGGCGGT
>DASXBY010000062.1:0-13791 GCA_036491455.1 Caulobacteraceae bacterium | reverse complement strand
GCAGCACCGGCTGGAACTGCACTCGCTGTTGCCGCTCTACGGCACGGCGCACCAGCTGGGCACGGTCCGCTTCGGCGCCGATCCGAAGAGCTCGGTGCTGGACCCATGGTGCAAGGCGCACGACCTCGACAACCTCTATGTGGTCGACACCTCGTTCTTCGCGAGCTCCGCGTCCGTGAACCCGACGCTCACCACCGTGGCCAACGCCATGCGGGTGGGCGATCACCTGAAGGAGCGGCTGGGGGGATAGGCCGGCATGATGGTGTTCGCCCGAGCCGACCCCCGCGAATGTGCGAGAAGGGAGCGGACATTGGCCTCATCAAACGCGCCGACCTTTCCCTTGATCGTTTCGACTTTAAGTCGCTAGGGTCCCGGCGGCGGCCAGGGGCGGGGCCGCACCAGCATGTCCGACGTCTTCATCTCCTATGCCAGGTCGACCGAGATCCAGGCCCGCCAGATCGGCGAAGCGCTGCGGGCGCTGGGCCACGGCGTGTGGCGCGACGACGAGCTGCCGGCCCACCGCGCCTACGCCGACGTGATCGAGGAACGACTGAGCCAGGCCAAGGCGGTGGTGGTGATCTGGTCGGCCGAGGCGGTGAAGTCGCAGTGGGTGCGCTCGGAAGCCGAGCGGGCGCGGGCGGGTGACAAGCTTGTCCAACTCACGGTCGATGGCTGCAAACTGCCGATGCCTTTCGACCAGACCCAGTGCGCCGACTTGAATGGTTGGAGCGGCGATCTCGACACGCCCGGGTGGCGAAAAGTGGCGGACAGCGTCGCGGACCTCGTCGGCGCCAGGGGCGACGGCCCCGCAGCCAGGGCTCCGGCTCAGGCTCGCAAGCTCTCCGTCTGCGTGCTGCCGTTCGCCAACATGAGTGGGGACGCCGAGCAGGAGTATTTCAGCGACGGCATCAGCGAAGACATCATCACCGACCTCTCCAAGGTCTCGGCCCTGCAGGTGACGGCCCGCAACTCGGCCTTCGCCTACAAAGGCAAATCCCCCGATCTCCGACAGGTGGCCCGGGAGCTGAACGTCAGCCATGTGCTGGAGGGCAGCGTGCGCAAGGCCGGCGCCCGGGTGCGTATCACCGCCCAGCTGATCGACGGCGCCAGCGGCAATCACCTGTGGGCCGAACGCTACGACCGTGACCTCACCGATATCTTCGCCCTACAGGACGAGGTCACCGAGGCCATCGTCGCCGCGTTGAAGCTGAAGCTGCTGCCCGAAGAAAAGAAAGCCATCGAGCGGCGAGGGACCGACAGCGCCGAGGCCTACGACCTCTACCTCATGGCGCGGCAGCAAAGGTGGGGCGGCAACGGCGATCCGCGCCAGCTTGAAGCGATCATCCGCCTGTGCCGCAAATCCGTTGAGATCGACCCAGCCTATGCCCGCGCCTGGGCCTTGATCGGAAGTGCGCAGGCAAGTCTGCGATTCCGCTTTGGCAGAGACGATATCGACAGCTCGGCGGCCATCGAAAAGGCGCTGGCGCTCGATCCCGACCTCGCCGAGGCCCACGCCGGCAAAGCGGAGAATCTTCGGCTGGAGGGCCGGTATGACGAGGCGTGGATGGAAGCCGGGACCGCCCTGCGTCTCGACCCCGAATCTTTCGAGGCGAAAATGACGGCCGCGCAGGTGTGTTTCAGCCAAGGGCGCATCGCTGACGCCGTCCCCTACTATGAAGGGGCGTCCGCGCTGATGGAGACTAACCTCAACCCGCCTTTCATGCTGATCACCTGTTATACCGCCCTTGGCGACACCGAAGGCGCCCGCCGAGTGGCTCGCACGACCCTCGCCCGCGCCGAGGCGATCGTGGCGCAGGACGGAAGCAATGGGACGGCGATGGGCCACGGCGTGGCCGCCCTGGCCGTCCTTGGCGAAGCCGACCGGGCCCACGACTGGATCCGCCGCGCCCTGCTGATCGACCCGGACAACCAGACTATGCGCTACAACTTCGCCTGCAGCCTCAGCGCTCATCTGGGGGACATCGACGGCGCGCTCGACCTGCTCGCCCCCCACCTGGCCGAGGTGACCCGCTCGGAACTCGATTGGACCGAGACTGACCCGGACATGAACCCTCTGCGGGACCACCGGCGCTTCAAGGCCATGATGGCCAAGGCCGAGGCGCGCCTGGCGGCGGATGAGGCGGCCGCGACGGCGTAATGAATCTCCGAGGGTCCGCTTAGGTCCGAGTGCGGACGTTGGCCGATCGTCGGAAAGCGGACCTTCCGAACGTCCGAGATGGTGGAAAGGAGACTTGGCGCTTCCTAGCGACCCTTTGGCGAGTAGCTCCAAGGTCCGCGTCCCCGTGGCCATCGCGTGTCCGCAGGCCGAATGTTACATACGATGCGGCGCAGCTGGGCGCGACTGAATGCTTGGGCTCGTCATGACGCTGCAGGAGTTCGCTTGGCTTGGCGCTGCCATGAGCGGTGTCGGCGTTGTCGTGAGCGTCATCTACGTCTCAATTCAAATCCGCAACAACACCATGGCCGTTCGGTCTTCGGCGTTCCAGCAGGTGGTCAATTCCTTCGCCGCGATCTCTTTCGACATCGCGAGGGACAAGACTCTCGTCGACCTCTATTTGCGCGCAGGGCGAGACTTTGCTTCGCTGAATGAAGCAGATCGAGCGCAGTACAGCTTCATGCTTCTAAGCTTTTTGCGCCGGGCAGAGAACGTCCATATCCAGAGTGGCTTGCATACCCTTCACGACAAGCATTGGTCCGGCATCCGCGAAAGCATCAAGGTGATTGTCGTGGCGCCGGGCGCGCGGGCCTGCTGGAGCGAAATCAAAGACCGACTAAATCCCGAGTTCCGCCTTTTCATTGATGGGCTAATCGCCGAGGAGCCCGTACCGCAGAGCTAGGCCGACGCCACGGCTCCAACGATAGGGCCACGCTTAACTGGGCGGCTCGAGCGCCAGACGCCGCGCGAGCCGTCATTCTGCGTCAGGCGATTGTCCGAGAAGGGTCGATAGCCGCCTCCGGCCTGCACCCGACACCGGACCTTCCCAACGTCCGGCCATGGGTCGATAGCGGACGTTGGCCGAGCATCGGAAAGCGGACCCAAGCTCAGGGAGTTCGACCGCGCACACCCGCCTTCGCGGGGGGCGATCACGCGGCCGCGCTTCGATCTTTCGCGCTGACTAGCCGTAAGTGAAGTCCTGCTTGCTCTGGCCCACTTCGATAATATAGCCGTCGGGATCGCGAATGTAGCAGCGCGTCTCACCATACTTGTCCTTGGGCTCGGTAATGAATTCGGCGCCCCGTTCCCGCCATAACTTGTAGCAAGCTTGAATATCCGCGACTCGGATGTTCATGAAGCTGCTGACGGCGTCGGGGTCGGGTGGGACGCTGAGGACGACCGTTGGCTTGTCGGGCGTCGGGCCGCCGCCGACGTTGACGATGAGCCAGGAATTGGCGATCCGGATGTACCCCGGCGCGCCCTTGGCATCGCCTCGGCTCAGGATGCTGGATCCGAACACCGTCTCGTAGAACCGAAGCGAGCGTTCGACATCGGCGACAGTGAGAAAGTGCGCCACGGTGATCCCGTCGTGCGGCGGCATCTCATAGGTTTTCTGATCGACGTGTATCTCGGTCATGACTGGCTCCTGTTCAGGCTTGGCAATCCCCCTCGAGACCGTTCTTCCTAACCCCCCGCGCCCGTTTTCGCATCCTCGACGCGACGAAACGCGACCTGCCCAGATTTGACCTCGTGCGGAAACGGCTGAGCCAACCGGTCAAACCCTTGGACGAAGCCGGGGCGTTAATCTCTCCGTCGCGGGCGCCAGCCATGAGCGATGCACAGCATGACGACCCCCATGTCCGGGTCCCAGAACCATTGCTTCTTCTGTCGTAGACAGCCAAATCTTGGGCGCAACAAGCTAAGTCCATTTGACAGACAAACAACTCGCGGCTGTCTAACGTATACGGGCTGGATGCTCTTCCTGACCCGGCGGCTCCAGCTTGCGTAAGGCGTGAGGGGATCGGGCGTCGCCCGAGTCCCCTCCGCTTAAGCAGTTGGATTGCTTGAAGTCGACGGAGGGCCAGCGACCCGCGGTCGCTCTTGGCCCCGCTAGAACCCGAACCATCCCTCGTCGATGACCGGTCCGCCCGCCGACCAGGCTGAAGGCCTCGATCGCGCAACCGGTCAGCGCCCAGGCCTTCGCCCGGAGGTCTCAGCATCGGCGGCCCGGGATGCCCACACCCGCCAGGCGCGGCCACGCTGACCAATCCGGCGCGTCCGGATCACGCGGTTTGAACCGTACGCCGCCAGGACGGGATTCACGAGAACGCCGCCATCGGACGGGATCCTCAAGCATCCTGGAGATGGGAATGCATCGAATATTGAACTTGATCGACCGACGAGAGCGCCGCGCGCCGGGCGCCGAATGCCAGTCCGAAGCGGTCTCCCGCCGACGGGTATTGAAGGGGGGCGCCCTTCTTGCCGGCGGGGCGTTGGCCGCCGACGCCGGCTTGCCGATCACTGCCGCATGGGCCGACACCGCCAAGGTTCCCAAATCCGCCGTCTCCTATCTGGGCTCGCCCAGAGGCGACAACCGTTGCGAGCTGTGCGTGCAGTTTCAGCCGCCGTCATCGTGCAAGCTGGTGGATGGCTCGGTGAGCCCCCTGGGCTCGTGCACCCTCTTCAAGCACAAGTGACGGCTCAAAACGCAATCCAGGTGAAGACCCGCACCGTGTTCTGATCGGAGGCGTTGCGCCCCATCCGATCGAAGTTCGTCCCTGAGCCATTGAACTGCGTGTAGATCCAATATTGCAGGCCGACGCGAAGGTTCAGCCGCCGGCGTGGTTGTGGACGGTCTCCGAACGGCGTGGCGTCAAGCTGCAGGATCACGCCCGCACTGTCCGGCCGAAAGGCTCTGTTGCTGGCGTAAAGCGTCGGATTCGCCGAGCCGAACGTGTCGAACACGCCCACGGTGGCGCCCAGCTTATTGCGCCAATAGTAGGAAACGTCGCCGCGAACATCGCTGAGGTCGTTGGCCGCGCAACCGGCGGGCCCCCCGGCCAGGTCGCAACTGGCCGCCAGATCCTGCCATTCCCGGGTGTACCGGAAGTTGATCGAAAAGACGTCGCCTTTAGTGTCCGGCCTCTGGAAGGAAGCGTCGAGACCAAGGTCGGCATACAGGTCAGTGAGCGGCGTCGTTCGGTCGAGACCAGGATGGATCCGCGCGCGCATTCCAAAGGCGCCCAACTCCAACGTCCCGCCGCGCACTTGGCCTTGCCAGGCCAGTCGGCCGTAGGGCGCCTCGCCTTCGATGTTGCCCGGGGCCGTGGGATCGGCGCCGAGGCGGCGGAGACTCGTCGCTCCAGGCGAGCCATAGGCGCCGGCCTCTACGAAGACGTGGTTGTCGATCCAGGCGTAGCCAGTCAGGCCGAGGCTCTCCTGGGCCAGGGCGCCTGAAAGCAGGGGCGCAGTCGCCGGCGACGGGGCCAGGGAGGAACTGGTGAAGGGAAAGCCCCAAGCGCCCAGGGTGTTCCAGGCGTCTTGCACAGTGGGTGAATTGTTGACGCTGGCGCCAAGGACCAAGTCTGCGCCCTTAGCTTTCAACTTGGTGGTCGCGCGCAGGTCCAGGTTGTCCCACGTCCAGGCCCTGGCGACGCCGTCGTAGGTGGTGGTCTGGATGAATCCGCCGAGATGGGCGCCTAGTCCCCCGGCGACGAACAGGCTGATCTGGTCGAGCGCGAAATTGTCGTTGCCGCTGAAGCCGGGCGCCGGTGCGGGGTTTTGAGCCTTGGCGGTCCTCACGTAGGACGCGATCGCCATGAGCGATACCGGCACCGTGAAGCCCTTGTCTCGCTGGGTGTACCCGTTCAGCTTGAAATTACGTCCGTAGGGCGTCAGCTGTGGGCCGAAGCCTCCGACGTGGCACGTCTGGCAGGGCTGGCCGGTCTGGGCGGCAAATGCCGGCACAGCGTGCGCGCGGCCGGCGAAACACAGAACGGCCAGACTGGCCGCGAATCCGGCCAAGGCGGACAGACATTTGCCAGGGGCGATCCGCATTTGGTCCATCCCCTGGCTGGCTGCGACGAGCCCTCGGCCAAGCAAGACGAACAGACCGGCTGACCTCGCTTTCCGTCGAGTTCACAGTCCGGATCGTCTGCGGCGCTGGCGCGGACGTGACTTTGATGCCCGGTAGCGGCCGCACGGTTCAACGCGGGGCTCGGCGCAGGGAACTGGAAGCTTTCGGGGCGCAGACCTGGCCATCGTCGGCTCACGGCGGTCAGCGGTCATGGGCTGCCCGCCGCCAGGCTCACCAATGCTCCTGAAACCTGACTCTAGGCTGCGGACCTCGGCTCCAGCACCATCTTCAAGCCGTCCTTCGGGAACAGGGTGATGCGCGTGCGGAGCTTGACCTCTTCGGCCGGCGCGAGGCGCGCCTGGAACTTCTGGGCGAGCGTCGCGAGGATGATCACCGCCTCGGTGATCGCCAGCGAGGCGCCGATGCACACCTTGGGCCCGCCGCTGAACGGCATGTGGGCGAACCTCGGCCGACCGTGGCTGCGCTCGGGGCTGAACCGGTCCGGATCGAATTCCAGCGGCCGCTCCCAAAGCTCTTCATGCCGGTGCAGGATCCAGGGGCAGATCATCAGCGACTGGCCGGCCTTGATCCGGACGCCGGAGACGACGTCATCCTTGACCGCCACGCGGGCGGAAATGCCCGGCGCGGCGGGGTAGAGGCGCATGGCCTCGTCGATGACCATGCGCGTGTAGGGCAGGCTCGTCAGATCGTCGGCGCTCGCTGTGCGGCCGCCGAGAACGGCGTCGAGTTCCGCATGCAGCTTTGATTCCGCCTCCGGACGTTGCGAGAGCGCGTACCAGGCCCAGGTCAGGGTCGAGGCGGTGGTCTCATGGCCGGCCATGAAGATCGTGATGACCTCGTCGCGGATCTCCTCCCGCGAAAGGCCGACGCCGGTCTCGGGATCCTCGGCGGCGATCAGGCGGGTGAGCAGGTCGTCGGGGGCGTTGGCGAGGTCCCGCTTGCGGGCGTCGATCATGCGGTAGATGGCGGCGTCCATGACGCTGAAGTCGCGTTTGATCGCCTTCTGCTTGCCGCGCAGACGCCAGGGGCCGATCACCGGGAGCAGGTCGAGGAAGTTGAAGGTGAGCGCGTCCTGGGCGAAGCCGAGCGCCTTGCCGGTGGCCCCGACGAGCTCGTCGGCGTCGGTGGAGAACATGGTCCGGCAGATGATGCGCAGGGTGACGTCACGCATCTCGTCAGCGACATCGACGTGCCGACCATCGGCAAGGCCCCGCCACCGTTCGGCGCAGGCCTCGGCGCAGGCGGCCATGGGCGGGCCGTAGGCCATGACGCTGCGGGGGTGGAAGGGCGGCGCCATGACCTTGCGGTGGGCGCGCCAGAGATCGCCGTCGATGGCGAGGAGGCCTCCACCGAACATCGCCCTGAAGAAGCGCCGCTCCATCTCGTGCTTGGGATAGTTGGCGACATTGTCGACCAAGACCCGCCGAACACCCTCGGGATCGCTGATCACGACCATCGGGTTCAACATCGACTTCGGCTGCCAGACGGGGATCTCGTAGGCGATCCGCGGGAAAGTCTCGAAGGCGTTCTCGTTGGAGGCGCGGATCTGAGCGAAGAACCCGAGGGACTTTTCCGGCGGCGGGGCGCAGCCGGCGAGGGGCGGGCGGGTGTCGAGAGCGATTTCGGTCATGGCTTCCACTCGGGCGCTCGGCCTGATAATGTACCGGCAGTATTTGATACTTATGGTATAATTTATTCGGCTGTCAATGACTGAAAGCGCCAATTCCGAACCGGACGCCAAGACCGGAGGCAAGCGCGAGCGCACGCGTGCAGCCCTGATCGCGGCCACCCTGGCGGTGGCGAAGGAAAAAGGGTTCGCGGCGACCAGCCTGGATGAGATCGCCGCCCGCGCCGGCATGACCAAGGGGGCGATCTATTCCAACTTCGCCAGCAAGGCCGAGCTGCTGCTGGCGGCGATGTTCACCACGGAGTTCACGATTCCGCCGGCCGCCCCGCTGGACGCCCCGGCGCCCGACCAGGTGCGCGGCATGGCCCAGGGCCTGGCGGCGATGATCGAGCGCACGCGCGGCGAGGAACGATTCCTGGCCGAATTCGAAGTCTACGCCATCACCGATCCGGAAATGCGCCAGGCGTTCGCGGACTTCTATACCGAGGGGTTCGGCTTCACCGGCGAGTATCTGGCGAAGGTAGAGGGTCTCGGCGGCGGCATGAGCGGGCGGGACCTGGCGGTGGCCTTGCAGTGTCTGTCGGTCGGCTTCGTGATGCAGTCGTTCATCACCCCCGACGAGGTGACGCCCCAGGTGATCGAAAAGACCCTGGAGATGCTGGCCCGCGGCCTGGAGGCTTCGTCGGCGGCCAACTAGCCACGCCCGCGACGAGCGTCAGACCTTCATCCCCGAGCCCTTGGTGATCTCGTACACGACGTGAGGGCACGGCCCCCAACTGTAGTCCCGCATCCGGATATCATCGCGGAGAACGCCGCCGATTTTCTCCATGGCCCGCCTCGAACGGACGTTGTCCCGGCCGACCCAGAAGACGACCGTGTCAACAAAGCCGAAGGCGTGGTCCAGCATCAGCTGCTTGACCTCGCGATTGTAGTCGCCGCCCCACCACGCGCGGCCGAGGAAGGTCCAGCCGATCTCGATTTCGCGAAGTTCGGCGTCATGGCCGTAGTAGCGGCTCGATCCGATGATCCGACCGCTTGCCTTATCCAGGATGGTGAGTGCGGATTTTCCATCGATCGCGCTTTCGAAAAAGCGTCTGAAGAGCGGCTCCTCATAACGGCGCCGTTCGGGATGCGTCTCCCAGATCAAGGGGTCGGAAGCGACGGCGAACATCTCGTCCCAATCGCCCGGCGACATGGGGCGCAGAGTCACGAGATCACCCTGAAGAACCGGCTGGAAATCGGGAGAGTTCAAAGAGGGTCCCACCTAAGCGCCCGGCGCCAAGTGTAGCGATATTCCACGCCTCCCCGAAACGGAGGGACCATGAGAGAAGAACGGCCGCAGGGTGGAAGCATCGCAGGCTCGCGGCTAAGACATTCGGCGCATGGACACCGCCCACTCCGATTTCCTGACACTGGCTTCCTCAGGCGTTCGCCAGAGCATCGCCGACATCCCTCTGGAGAACATCTCGACCCTGGCCAAGGGCCGGCTGGGCGACCCATCGGTCATTCCTCTGTGGTTCGGCGAGGGCGATGTTCCGGCGCCGGCGTTCATCGGCGAGGCGATGGCCAAGGCGGTGCGCGACGGCCACGTCTTCTATACCCACCAGAATGGCATTCCGGAGCTGCGGGCGGCCCTCGCGGAGTACCACACCCGCCTGGGCGCGCGACCGGTCACGCCGGACCGGGTCACCGTCACCACCAGCGGCATGCATGCCCTGATGATGTGCGTGCTTATGGCCGCCGGGGCGGGTGACAACATCGTCATCGTCGATCCGGTGTGGCCCAACATGGGCGGGACTGCGCGCATCGCCGGCGTCGAGGTGCGCTCGGTGCGCATGGACCTGACCCAGGCGGGTTGGACGCTGGACCTTGAGAAGGTGGCGGCGGCGATGGACGCGAAGACGCGCCTGGTCTTCTTCGCCTCGCCCGGAAATCCGACGGGCGCCATGGTCCCAATGGAGACTCAGACGGCCTTGCTGGCGATGTGCCGGTCGAAAGGCGTGTGGCTGATCGCCGACGAGGTCTACCACCGGATGGTGTTCGGCCGGAGCGCGGCCGAGAGCCTGCTGGACCATGCCGATCCGGAGGACCGGCTGATCGTCACCCACAGCTTCTCCAAGTCGTGGGCCATGACCGGCTGGCGGATCGGCTGGATGGTCCATCCGCCCTCGCTGGGGCCGACGCTGGCGATGATCACCCAGTATTCCAACAGCGGGGTTGCGACCTTCATCCAGTACGCCGGCGTGGCGGCCGTGCGCGAGGGCGAGTGGTTCGTGGAAAAGATGCGGACCTATTGCGAGAGCGGCCTCGGCATCGCCTGCGACGCGCTGGAGTCGCTGCCCCGCGTGCGGATGGGGCCCCGGCCAACGGCCGGGATGTACGCCTTCTTCGAGGTCGACGGTCTGCCGGATGCGCGCACGGCCTGTGTCGAGGTGCTGGAGAAGACCCGCGTCGGCCTCGCGCCCGGCTCCTTCTTCGGCCCGGGCTCGGAGAGTTTCTTCCGGATCTGTGTCTGCCGTTCGCCCGAGAGTCTTTCCGAGGCCATGGGCCGGCTGATGACGGTGTTTTCATGAGACTCCCGAAACGGAGCCGCTAAGCTTAAGGCGAAGGAGCTGCAGAATGGCCGACGGCGCACAGGGGCTCGCGGCGCGCGAGCAGGCCTATTCCACGCCGCTGGAGGCGTTCCAGGTGGCCGACGTGGAGCTGTTCGCCACCGACACCTGGGGGCCGTGGTTCGAGCGGCTCAGGGCCGAGGACCCGGTGCATTTCACCCCGGAGAGTGAGTTCGGCCCCTATTGGTCGGTGGCCCGTCACCGCGACATCATCGCCGTCGACGGCGATCATGCGACCTTCTCATCCAGTTCGGAGCTGGGCGGCATCTCGATCCTGAACGGGGAGCAGGACCACGACACCGCGAGCTTCATCGAGCTCGATCCGCCGCGCCACGACGCCCAGCGAAAGGTGGTTTCGCCGCTCTTCACCAGTGACGCCATCGCCGGTTTCGCGCCGCTGATCCGCGAGCGGGCGGCGAAGATCCTCGACGAACTGCCGATCGGGGAGACCTTCGATTTCGTCGACAAGGTGTCGATCGAGCTCACGAGCCAGATGCTGGCCACCCTGTTCGACTTTCCCTTCGAGCACCGACGGATGCTGCCGAGGGCCTCGGACCTTCTGCTAACCGTCCCGGGACCCGGTCAGATCGTCGAGACCGAGGAGCAGAAGATGGGCGAGATGTTCGGCACCTTCGCCCAATTCAAGGCCCTGTGGGACGAGCGTCGCGGCGGGACACGCAAGGACGACCTCATTTCGCTGCTGGTCAACGACGAGGCGACCACCGGCGATGATCCCTTCAAGTACATGGGCAATGTCGTGCTGATGACGGTGGCCGGCAGCGACACGACCCGGCACTCGATCAGCGGCGCGGCCCTGGCCTTTCACCAGAACCCGGACGCCTATGACCGGCTGCGGGCCGATCCCTCGCTGCTGGAGACCGCCGTGCCGGAGATCATCCGCTGGCAGACGCCGGTGGCGCACATGCGGCGCACGGCCATGGCCGACAAGGAGGTCGGCGGCAAGGCGATCAGGAAGGGCGACAAGGTGGTCATGTGGTATGTCTCGGGCAACCGCGACGAGAGCGTGATCGAGAACGCCGACGCTTTCGTCATCGACCGGCCGCGGCCGCGCCAGCACGTCGCCTTCGGCTTCGGCATCCACCGGTGCCTCGGCAATCGCTTGGCCGAGATGCAGCTGAGGACGGTCTGGGAAGAGATGCTGAAACGCTTCCGCCGGATCGAACTGGTCGGCGAGCCGACGCGCCTGAAGTCGAACTTCATCCGTGGCTTCACGGCCATGCCGGTACGGATCGAGGCCTAGATACCTCTCTCCCATGGGGACCGTTGCGATACGGGCTGCGCAGGGGGCGGGAAGGAGTTTGGACGGATGGTGGCGGCCGGAGGCGGCCGTCTGGCTGGCTTTTCGGGTCCTTTTTCGGCGTCTGACCTGATCGCGGACGGACTTCGGGCCTGGTCACGCCGGAGCGATGGCGGCCCAGCGCCGCAAGTTGAAGGCCATTGCCACGAGCAGGATCTGAGCCGAAGCCTTGGTCAGGCCGATGTAGCGGATGGCGGTCAGGCCCATGCTGCGGCGAGGAGAACAGCTTCGCGGCGATTGACGGTCATGATGGTCCTTGTTCTTGGTTTTTCCTCTGCGCTTCCAATGTCTTCGCCAAGCGTCTCAGGCGTGTTTCACCCAGGACGCGCCGTCGAGCTTTCTCACGTTGGCTGCCTGCAAAACCGCCAGGTCGAAGAGGCGGGCGTTGATGCCCATCCGGTCCTGTTTGCGACCCTCCCGGGGCCGCCAGTCCACCGTGCAGCCGCACGTCCGGCAGCGGCGGAACGAGAGTTCGCCCGAGCCAGCCGGGTCGCCGCGGACGTAGGTCTCCAGCGCTGAGTCCGGCGTCTGCATGACCACCTCGGCGGGGTCGTAGTAGGCCCAGAGGGTCCCCAGGCGCCGACAAATCGAGCAGTTGCAGTCGGTGACCGTCTCGGGCGCCCTCGGCGCCTGGACCTTGACCGCGCCGCAGTGGCAGGTCGCTTCGATCATGGTTTCCACCTTCGGGGTCGAGCGGTTAGGACGGGGCTATGTCCGCCATTCGCGACCTGTTTGTCACGCGCCTCTATCAGGCGAGCCTGGCCGGGCCTGGCTTTCCCGCCCTTCGCGAGGACCTGGCGGCTGCCGCCGCGATGCTGGCGGCCGAGGACCTGGCCGGCCGGCGCTGGTGCAAGGCGCACGGCTATGGCGGCTACACCTCCTATGCGTCGCTGGGCGACCTGCCGACGCGGGCCACGGTCTTCGGCGAACTCAAACGCCGCTTGGACCGCCATGCGAAGGCCGCGGCGATAGCCTTCGACCTCGACCTCGGGGCCGGCCGGCTCGCGCTCGACAGCCTTTGGGTGAGCATCCTCAAACCCGGGGCCGGCCACTCCGGCCACATCCATCCGCACAGCGTGCTTTCGGGAACAGTCTACGTCACGATCCCGGAGCGCGCCGGGGCGCTCAGGCTGGAGGATCCGCGCCTGCCGCTGATGATGGCCGCGCCGCCCAGACGCGGCGACGCGCCGGAAGCCAGCCGGACCTTCGTCACACTCGAACCCCAGGAGGGCGACGTCTTCATCTGGGAGAGCTGGCTCAGGCACGAGGTCCTGCCCGGAGCGGCCAAGAACCCAAGGATCAGCGTGAGCTTCAATTACGCCTGGGCGGGTGGATGAGGATCTTCCTCCTCGGCAAGCGGGCGAGCGTCACCGGCTGGCTGGAGGAAGCGACGGCCGCTTTTCGCGCCGGGGGCCATGCGGTGGAGGCCGGGATCGTCCGCGATCCACGCCTGGCCGCGCCGCTGCAGGCCGCCCTGGCCCAGCCGATCGCTGCGCGCATCGCCGCCCGCGCCCGTCGCTTCGCCCCGGATCTCATCCTCGCCGTCGGCGGCTTTCACGTCCCGGGCGCCATCCTCGAGCGCTTGGCCGCGTGGCCGAACCGACCGCCGCTGGTCGGCTGGGTCGGCGACGCCTTCGATGCGACCGCCGCGTCGGCCGCGGCACGCTATGACCTCATCGCCTACACCGACAGCGGCCTCTTGGCCCGGCACCGAGAGCTGGGATTCACGGCAAGAGCGGTGTTCGCCCCGCATGCGATCGACCCGGCGACCGCGGTCCCGGTCCGTGAGCGTCGGATGCGAATGGTATTCGTGGCCAACCCGACGCCGGACCGCCTGGCGACGGCGTCGGCCATCCGCAGCCCGGTCGTGTTGCACGGCCAAGGCTGGCCGAGGATCACGCCGCATGAGGTCCACGCCCGTCGCGTGCCGCCGGGCGAGCTTCCTGGGCTCTACGCCGGACACCTCGCTTCGCTGAACGTGTGCAACGAATACAATGTGATTTCGGGCCTTAATCAGCGGCATTTCCAGCCGCCCCTGGGGGGCGCGCCGCTCGTCAGCGACGCCCAACCGGACCTCGAACTCTGCTTCGAGCCGGGCAGGGAAGTCTTCGTCTGGCGCGACTTCGACGAGCTGAACGCCATCCATGAGCGGATCCTGGCCGAACCGGCGGCCGCCCTCGC
>DASXBY010000061.1:0-11990 GCA_036491455.1 Caulobacteraceae bacterium | reverse complement strand
ACATTTCCCAGACCTTCAAGCTGGAGGACGCGGCGGCCGCCCAGCGGGCGTTGGGCAGCCACTACCTCGGCAAGCTGGCTCTGGTTCTGAACTGACCGTCAGTCGGGCCGGCCCCGGGCGAAAGTCAGAGCGCCGGCTCAGGACTACGGTGACGGTGAACTGAATAGATCAGTCTGCCCGTCTGTCGCACGACGCGGGGCGTGGGATCGCAACGAGTGTCAGGCCGGTGCAACCATGATGCACCTGTCACCGTAACCCGCCGCGTCCCCGCGGCGCGCTGCGGTAATGTCTCAGTTTTACGCCCGCGATGGCCGCTGGCGTTTCGGCTACCCTGCGGACGATGGAAGACATCGCCGAACGGATCGAAGCGCGGCGTCCAAAAGCGGCGCTCGGCAAGCGTGGTCCGCGCGATCCTTACAAGAAGCGCGTTGCCTAAACCCTTGCAGCTTGGCGATAAAAGGCGTCAGGTTTGGCATCTGCCATGGGGACCGCACCAATGCGCGTCTTCGAGTTCTACATCGAAGATGACCGTTACACCGTCCCGACGCTCTGCTTCATGCAGGCCACGGACCAGGCGCATGCGCTGGAATTGGCGGAATACCTCCTGGCGCAGTCATCGAGTCATCTCGGCGTTGAGGTGTGCGACGAAGGCGCCCAGCGTCTCTTTGGGATCGGCTCCAACCTAATTGAAGTGCGACGGTCAGGGAGCCGAACGGAACCTTAGACGGCCAAGTTGGCAAACTGAGACACTACCCGCGCTCCCGCTTTGTTGCGAGCGGCGCGGCGAAGCGCGATGGTCGAGACCCAACCGGGACGGGCATCGATGGGCAGAACCTCAGTCCTGGCCGCCATCGCGGCCCCATGAACGGCGACGCAAGGGACTTTGGCTCCGAAGTTTGGCGATCCGCTCGAGATTGACCATGGGAGATCGAATCTCGAGAATTGAGTGACGATGATCTCCGCTGTGTTCGACGCACTCCGCATGGCCGTCGTCATGGGCTGGGAGATCCTGTGGGCCCTGATCCTCGGATTCCTGATATCCGCCGCGATCCAGGCCGTCGTTTCGCACCGGGAAATGGCAAGGCTTCTTCCGAACGATCACGCCGCGTCGATCATCAAGGCGTCGGCCCTTGGCGCGGCGTCGTCTTCCTGTTCCTACGCGGCCGTCGCCATTGGTCGGTCGATCTTTCGCAAGGGCGGGAATTTCAACGCCGCCATGGCGTTCCAGTTCGCCTCGACCAATCTGGTCGTCGAACTGGGACTGATCCTGGCGATCCTGCTCGGCTGGCGGTTCACGGCCGCGACGTGGGGCGGCGGCATGGTGATGATCGTGCTCACGACCGTCCTGCTGCGCCTGGTCATGCGCCCGGCGCTGATCGAGGAGGCCCGAGCCCAGGCCGACAAGGGGATCGCCGGCCGCATGGAGGGACATGCGGAGATGGACATGTCGCTCTCCGAGGGGCCGATCCTGAAGCGGTTGCTCTCGACCAAGGGCTTCACCGCCACCGCGCACTATTTCTGGATGGACTGGGCGTCGCTGTGGTTCGATATCGGCCTTGGGCTTTTGATCGCGGGCGCCTTGGCCGCCTGGGTTCCGCCCGGGTTTTGGGCCACGCTGTTCGTCACGTCCGACCCCGCGCTGGCCAGGATCATGGGGCCGTTGATCGGGCCCCTCGTCGGGGTGGTGACCTTTGTCTGCTCGATTGGAAATGTTCCCCTGGCCGCGGTTCTGTGGAACGGCGGCGCCAGTTTCGGCGGCGTCGTCGCCTTCATTTTCGCCGACCTGATCGTGCTGCCGATCCTCGATATCTATCGCCGCTACTACGGTCTCAAGGTAGCCGCGATCCTTTTTGCCGTTTTCTACGCCGCCATGGCTCTGGCGGGCTACGTCATCGAGCTGGTCTTCGGGATGCTCAATCTCATTCCGGTGACGCGCAATGCAGAGATCGTCGGAACGGGCGCCGCGTGGAACTACACAACCTGGCTCGATTTCGGCTTCCTGGTCCTCGCCGGGGTCCTTCTGTGGCGCTTTCTGACGACGGGCGGCCCGGCGATGCTGCGCATGATGAACGCAGCCGGCGGCGGACAACGGGCCTAGGATCGCACGGCACGAGTTGGAACCGCACGACGGGGCGACTATCCAGCCGCCTAGGCCAGCCAACGCCACATGTCGTTCGCAACGATTGCGCCCGACCAAAGAAGCAAGCCGACGCCCAGAGGCGCACTCAGGCTCCGGCCCCAGGCTGCGTTCTTCTCGATCGCCATCACGGCGCCCAACATGAGCATCCAGCCGACGCTCCCGGTCCCGACGACGAACATCAGGAGCATGATCGCCCAGCAGCAGCCGACGCAGAAGACGCCGTGGTGCGCTCCAAGCAGAAACGCCTCCCGAGGCGCGGACTGCCCGCGCCAGTGCTGATGCACGAAGCTGAAGGGGGTGCGGCACTTGTCGAGGCAGCGATATTTGAGAGCGGTGAACTGGAAAGCCCCGGCGATGGCGAGCACGCCGCCCCCGACCAAGCCGGCATGAGAAATCAACCAGGGGTTTGCGGCCGCCAGACCGTGCAGGGCGGCGTCCATCAGGTGCGCGGCCACGCCGAACCCCGCCCAGACGAGCAGATAGCCGACGACCACGAGCGTCAACAGCAGCGCACGGTCGTTCCGGCGCTCGATAAGTCGATCAAAAATGGCGATCAGCGGCAGGGCGGTGGGCAGCATCATTGCCGCGGACATCAATAGCCATCCGCCCACATAGAGGAGCGCCGGCAGTACGATTTGTCCGGCGGGCATGGCGGCGCAGAACCTGGCCGCCAGGCCGATGGCGGTCCACTGGCCGTGATTCAGATAGCGCCCGTACGGGCTGGCTTCCCACAGGAAGAGCGACGCCCAGGCAAGAAGGATCAGAGCGAAGATCAGGGGCGGAAAGGCGAGACGCCGGCCGACCGAAGGGCTGGTCGCCCGCATCAAATTCAATCTAACGCGCGGGCGAGCCTCAGGCGTCGAACTGGAAGGTGCTTTGAAGGGCGTTGTGACCCTGCAGGTCGAGGTCGATCCCAAGAGCCGCGTTCTTTGAAACGTATCGGGGCGACTTGCCCACGAACACCGGCGCGCCCGGCACGGTCGAGAAGATCGTGTCGATCAGCGTCGTTTTCCCGCCGGTCGCTCCCACGTAGGGCTCGAGCTCGGCATAGGCGACGTCTCCGACCTTGATCGTCCCGCTGCCGCCGTGGACGTCGAAGACGATCGGCGCGCGTTCGACAGAGACGACTTCGCCAATCAGGCTGACCAGATCGGCGACCGGGCCGCCGAGCTTGCCGGTATAGACCTTGAGCAGAGCCTCTTCCTGCTCCTTGCTGGCGCTCTCGTTGATGTAGATGGCCGCACGCCAGTTTCCCTTCAGGATGTTGCCGGGAATGTGAGCGACGGCAGCGACCGTGGAGCCGGCTACATCGACACCCTCCACAGCGCCCTTGTCGAAGTGCCAGGCGACGATCGTATCGCACGTGCCGTTGTCGGGATCTTCGCCGATCCAGCACGGGCACAGGACACGGCAATCGCACACTTCGAGCAACCGTCCTTCGAGATGATAGGCCATCAACGCCTCCCAAATGTCTTGCGGTGCGATGACAAAACTACTCCATTCTCCTGGGCTCACAAGACGCAAGCATGAGTCACTTGGCGGCCAAGACGACGACGCACGCGAAGGCCTTCTCAATTGCGCTGCTGGCGCTCTGCCAGGTCGCCGCGCTCGCACTCTGGTTCTCGGCGTCCGCCGTAGTGCCGTCGATGTTGCGCGAGTTCCCCTTGAGCGGCGCCCAGGTATCGCTTTTCACCAGTCTGGTTCAGCTCGGCTTTGTCGCTGGGACGTTACTCAGCGCCACCCTGGGGCTTGCCGACCGCCTCGATCCACGACGCTTCTTCATGGTGGCGACGCTCGTCGCGGCGATCGTCAACGCCTCGATCCTTCTCGCTCATCCGGGCGGCGCCTGGGTCTACGTTGCTCGCTTCATCACCGGCGCCTGCATGGCCGGCGTCTACCCGATCGGCATGAAAATGGCTGCGGGCTGGGCGACGGACGATCTCGGGATGCTGGTGGCGATCCTCGTCGGCGCGCTGACGCTTGGCTCGGCCTCGCCGCATCTGCTCAACGCTTTCGGTGGCGTCGACTGGCGGTTCACCATTATCGCCACTTCAGTGATGGCGATGCTTGCGGCCGCCGCGATCAACCTTGTTCAACTGGGCCCAAAACAGGCCGCGCCCCGAGCCTTCAGGCCGCACTACCTGACCATGGCTCTGCGCATGCCGGCGCTGAGGTGGGCAAATCTCGGCTACCTCGGCCACATGTGGGAACTCTACGCCATGTGGACCTGGATCGGCGCCTTCCTGGTCGCGAGCTTCGCCATCAACTCCGGCGGATACGATCCGGTCCTGCTCTCAAGAGTTGGAACCTTCTTCGTGATGGGCGTTGGAGGCGCGATCGGCTGTCTCGGCGGAGGGTTCCTGGCGGACCGAATTGGGCGGACCGCGCTCACCATGGGCGCCATGGCGATCAGCGGAACCTGCGCCATCGCGGTGGGCTTCCTCTTCGGGATGCAACCGCTCGCCCTTATGGCGATTTGCCTGGTCTGGGGCGTGACCATCGTCGCCGATTCCGCTCAATTCTCGGCCGGCGTGACAGAGCTTTCGCCTCCCGAGCTCATCGGCACGATGCTGACTGTCCAGACTTGCGCGGGCTTCACGCTGACGCTGGTCACGATCCATCTTCTACCGATCTTGGCGGGCGCCGTCGGATGGCGTTTCGCGTTCGCGCCGCTGGCGCTTGGCCCGTTCTTCGGCGTCTGGGCCATGAGCCGCCTTCGCGCCCGCCCGGAGGCGACCCTTCTGGCGGGCGGCAGGCGATGAGCGCGCAGGATGAAACCTAAGCGCGCGACCAGCCCCGGCGGCGTGTCCAATCGGCGCCAGGCGACGCGGCTAATGGCGGAGAAAGCGGTCCCGCGGCGCCGAGCGGCCTTGTTGCGGGCGCCCCCGCGATCGGCGATGGTCGAGTCCTAACCGGGAGGGGCATCGATGGGCAGAACCTCAGTCCTGGCCGCCATCGCGGCTCCATGAACGGCGACGCACAGGACGAAGCTGCGGACAACCCAGGTCCGGGCGCCGGAGGCAACCCGTTTCTCATTGGGCTGATCGTTTCCTACGCCCTGGCGGTGATCAGCTGGGTGACCATGTCGCCGCCCTGGAACCTGATTCCCGACTCCCTGGCGCCGCTCCTCGATGGCCCTCAAACCGGCATCATCGCGTGGGTGGCCCTGGCGTCATGGATCGCCGTGGTGGCGTTCGCCTTCTGGCGGTTTCGCGGGAAGGCGTGGCCAATCCTCCTGGGCGCGCCCTTGGCCCTCTACCTGCCGCTTCAGATTTTTCTCACCGCGGTGTTCTGCGCGACCGGTCTAGGCTGCCCTTAGGATCTGAACGGGTGACGGCATGAACGTGCAAGAGCAAATCGATAAGTATATTGCGGATCAACCCCAGTCAAAACGTGACGAACTTCGAACGTTGCATCAAACGATGCTCAGGATATCGCCAACTTGCAAATTGTGGTATCTCGATGGGAGAAACGCGGAGGGAAAGGTCGTCTCAAATCCAAATATCGGCTACGGACTTCAATCCAGACGATATGCAAGCGGCGAAACCAGAGAATTTTATCAGGTCGGCGTAAGTGCAAATACGACCGGAATATCTCTCTATTTCATGGGATTGGACGATAAGAAATACCTGTCTGAAACCTATGGAAAGAGACTCGGAAAGGCGACGATCACTGGATATTGTGTTAAGGTCAAAACTCTAAAGGATGTAAACCTCAATATAATTGAAGAGATGGTCACCAACCACATGGGCGCGGAGTCGCCGCGCGGCTCATCGTCGCTGCCTTAGCCGTCGATGCAGGGCCTGGCGTCAGCCCAGGGTCGCTGGCGCCAAGCTCCGCGGGATCGGCGACACGACCTAAGGTTCGAATGGGCGCCAGACGCGAGTTCCCGTGATATCTCCCGCCATCGAAGTGGGATCGCGACGATGACGCCGCCATGAAGCTGTTGCTGGTCGAAGATGACAAGGAAGCCGGCGCCTATCTGAAGAAGGCGCTCGCCGAGGCCGGTCACACCGTCGACCACGCGACGGGTGGCCGCGAGGGGCTGCTGTTGGCGGCGGGAGAAGCCTACGACGTCATCATCCTCGACCGCATGCTGCCGGAATTGGACGGCCTGGCGATCCTGCGCACCATCCGCGCCTCGGGCGTGAAGACGCCGGTGCTGCTGCTGACCGCGGTCGGCGGCATCGACGACCGGGTGGAGGGGCTGGAAGCCGGCGGCGACGACTACCTGGTCAAGCCGTTCGCGTTCGTCGAGCTCTTGGCGCGGGTCAACGCATTGGCCCGCCGGCCGCCGCCACAGGACCTGCAGGCCACGCTGCAGGTCGCCGACCTCCAGCTCGATCGGCTGAAGCGCACGGTGATCCGGGGAGGCGCGCGCATCGAACTGCAACCGCGCGAGTTCCAGCTGCTCGAGTACCTGATGCGCCATGCCGGCCGGGTGGTCACCCGCACGATGCTGCTGGAGAGCGTCTGGGATTTCCACTTCGACCCGAAGACGAACATCGTCGAGACGCACATGAGCCGACTGAGGTCCAAGATCGACCGCGGGTACTCGCCCGAACTGCTCCACACCGTGCGGGGCGCCGGCTACTGCCTGCGCGAGCCCGACTAGGTGTTCCGCTCCACCAGCCTGCGCCTGGCCGCTCTCTACACGGCGGCGTTCGCCCTTTCGGTGGTGGTGCTGGGCGCGATCACGCTGGTGACCACACGGGTCACCCTCAGCCGGGAGTTCGACGCCCGCATCAAGGCCGAGACCGTGGGCCTGGCCCAGGAGGCTCGCAAAGAGGGCCTTTCCAGCGTCGTGGAGGCGGTGCAGGAGCGCGACCGGACGCCGGGCGCGCTGGAGTACGGCTTGTGCGGCCCGAACGGGGAGCCGCTGGCCGGTCGGCTGGCGCCGACCAGGCCGCCTCTGGGTTGGTCCAAGGCGCCGATCCGGCAGCCAGGCGGCGGCGTCGAGTCGGTCCGGATGATGACAACCGTCTTGCCCGGTGGGGCGAGACTGACCGTCGGCGACGACGACGACCGCATCGAGGCGCTGCAACGCGCCGTGCTGAGCGCCTTCGCCTGGGCCTTCGGCGGGGTGGTGGTGCTGGGCGCGCTCGGCGGCTACGGGCTCAGCCGCTCGGTCCGCCGGCGGCTCGGCGAGATGACCGACGCGGCCGAAGGAATCATCGATGGCGATCTGGCGCGCCGCATTCCCGTGGGCGGCGCCGACGACGATCTCGATCGCCTGGCCGCGTCGTTCAACCGGACGCTGGACCGCATCGCCACGCTGATGGAAAGCCTCAGGCAGGTCTCGACCGACATCGCCCACGATCTGCGGACACCGCTGACGCGACTGCGACAGAGGCTGGAATCGAGCCGCTCGCTCGCCTCTGACGACGAACGTGCCGAAGCGTTGAGCGGCGCGCTGGAGGATGTCGACGCCATCCTGGAGACCTTCTCCGCCCTTCTGCGCATCGCCCAGATCGAAGGCGGCGCCCGAAGGTTCTCGTTCCTGCCGGTCGAACTTTCGAGCCTGGCCAAGTCGATGGTCGACGACCTGGCGCCCTCCGCCGAGGACGCCGGCCGTGCGCTCAGCTTCGACAACGGCGGAGAGATCTGGGTCGATGGCGATCGCGAGCTTCTGGCCCAGATGCTGGTCAACCTGATCGACAATGCGCTGCGCCATGCCGGGGACAGGGCGCAGGTGCGCACGCATCTCGTCGACCAGGGCGCGGTCATCTCGGTGTGCGACAACGGTCCTGGCGTGCCGAGCGCCGAGCGCTCCCGGATCTTCGACCGCTTCTATCGCCTGGAGCGCAGCCGCTCGACGCCTGGCAGCGGTCTTGGCCTGGCGCTCGTCGCGGCGATCGCTCGCCTGCATGGCGCGACCCTGGACCTGGTCGATCGACACCCGGGGATCGAGGTCCGCGCCACGTTCCCGCTCAGCCAAAAGCCCAGAACATTGGCGTTTCCCAACCTCCAGGACAGCGCCTCGTCAGCTGCGAGTCCGTAAAGGGCGACTCGTGCGGCCTCCCGCCGCCTGGGATGATCGCGCAACGCATGGGCTGCCCCGACCGCAGCGGCTGGACTCGATGGCGGACGGTCGCGGCGCTCGGCGCCCTCGGCCTGCTCGCCGGATGCGAGACCTACCACTCCGCCCCGCTGGCGACCCGGCCCGACACGACGGCGGACGTCTCGCGCCTGACGACGGATGTCGGGAAGCTGCGCCTGCGACCGCTGGCGGCGATCTCCATCGACGCCAAGGCCGGGTTCACGCCGCTCGATGTCGCCGTGCTGGCGGCGCTCAACAATCCGGACCTGCGCGCCAAGCGGGCTTCGCTCGGGGTTTCCGCCGCCCAGGTGTTCGCGGCCGGACTGCTGCCCGATCCCCAGATCGCCGGTGGCGTCGACCAACCCATCGCCGGACCGGACAAAAGTACGGCCTACAACGTCTCGCCAAGCCTCGACATCGCCGGCCTGCTGGCTGTCGCCGACAACGAGCGGGCGGCGCGCTTCACCGCCAAGCAGGCCAATCTCGACGTGCTCTGGGCCGAGTGGACGACCGCCCAACAGGCGCGGCAACTGGCCGAAACAGCGCTGACTGACGAGGCGCGGGCGGGGTTTCTGCGCCAGATTGCGACAGCAAGCGCCGACCGGGCCGCGCGCTCGGGCCAGGCGCTGAAGCACGGCGACGTCAGCGCACAGACCGCCGCAGCCGACCTGGCGGCGAAGCTCGACGTCGAGGCCCAGCTGGCGAGCGCCGAGCATGACGCCGCCAAGGCCCGACGCGATCTGAACGCCTTGCTCGGCCTCCACGCCGCCGTCAGGTTGCCGTTGATCGAAGGGGCGCTTCCGGTCGGCTATCAGGCGGCCACGGTCGAGCGCGATCTGGTCGACCTGCCGGCGCGACGGCCGGACCTGCTGGCGCTGCAGGCGGGATACGCCGCCCAGGATGCCAAACTGCGCAAGGCGATCCTCGCCCAGTTCCCGCTCGCCTCGATCGCCTTCGCCTACGCCCGCGACCCGACACCGACCACCACGCTCGGTCTCTCAGCGGTCCTGGCGCTGCCGATCTTCAACGGCCATCGCGGCGAGGCTCGCGTCGAGGAGGCGACCCGCGCCAAGCTCCGCGCCGAGTACCAGGCGCGACTCGACCAGACCGACGCTGACGTGAGGGGCGCCGCCGCCGAGCTGGCCAGCGCCTCGGCGCAAGCCGCCAGCCTGCGGGCCGACCTGCCGCGGCTGACGGCGATGCTGGGCCCGGCGCCGGCGGCGGTTGCCCGCGGCGACATCGATAGCCAGACCTATCTCGCGCTGCTGCAGGCCGTGATCGGCAAGGAGGCTGATCTCGAAGACCGCGAACTCGCCGCCCGCATGGCCGAAATCCAGATCGAGACGGCGCTCTTCGCGCCGCCGGCCGAGGCGGGCGCGTGAGCCGCAACCGCCTCATCTCCATCGGCGCCGTCATTGTCGCGGCGATCATCGTGGCGGTGGTGTTCCTCCGCCGCAGCGGGGGCTCCACCGAAGATCAGGCCCCGACGCCCACCGCGCCGATCACCACCGCGGTCATCCGCAGCGAGACGCTGCAAGACGTCACCAGCGCCTATGGCGTTGTGCAAGCCGACCCGGGCGCCGCCAACGTGCTGGCCGCCCCTCGCCCCGTGATCGTCACCCGCATCCTCGTGCGCCAGGGCGAAGCCGTGACGGCCGGCGAGGCGCTGGTCGAGGTGGCGAGCGCCCCGGCTTCGGATCAGGCCTATCGCCAGGCCGCCGCAGCCACCGCCGCGGCCAACGAGGATCTCGCCCGCACGCAGCGGCTCTATAACGATCGTCTCGTGGCGTCGGACCAGCTGACGGCCGCCAGGAAAGCCGTGGCTGACGCCCAGGCCGCGCTCGTCGCCCAGCAGCGCCAGGGGGCCGGCAATACCCGCCAGACCCTGGTCGCCCCGCAGGCCTCCGTGGTGACCAGCATCGCCGCGACGGTGGGCGACCGCCTGGCGCAGGACGCCCCGATACTGGTGTTGGCTCGCAATGGGGCAATCAGCGTCAAGCTCGGGCTCGAGCCCGCGAGCGCGCATCTCGCCGCCGGTCAGCCGGTCAACATCCGGCCGGTCAACGGTGGGCCGGCGATCGCCACACACCTCTCCCTGGTGGGAAAGGCGGCCGACCCGACCACCAAGACCATCGACGCTGTCGCGCCGGTCCCTGGGCTGGTCCTGCCGATCGGCTCAGCGGTCGACGCCGACATTGTCACGGGCGCCCATGTGGGGCTCGTCGTGCCGCGCGGCGCGGTGGTGTTCGACGAGACGGGCGAACATGTCTTCATCGTCGTCGCCGGCAAGGCGCGGCGCGTTTTCGTGACCGTCGGACGCGACCACGGCGACGAGGTCGAGATCTCGGGCCCGATCGCCGCCGGCCAGGTGGTCGCCGCGCGGGGCGCCTATGAACTTCAGGACGGCATGGCGGTCTGGGTCGACGGCCGATGAACCTAGCGGCGTTCGCCCAAAGGCGGCGACGTTCGCTGCTGATGCTGCTCGGACTGCTGGTCGTCGGCGGGCTGCTGGGCGGCCTGTTGATGCCGGTCAGCCTGTTCCCCAACGTGCATTTCCCACGAATCGCGGTCACCGTGGACGCGGGGGATCGTCCGGCGGACCAGACCGAGGCGGTGATCACGCGGCCGGTCGAACAGGCGCTGCGGGCGATCCCGGGTGTTCGCGATATCCGCTCGACGACCAGCCGCGGCGGCGTCGAGCTGTCCATCAACTTCGGCTGGGGTTCGGACATGGACCTCGCCCTGCAGCGGGTCCAATCGGCGCTTTCCGGGGCGCAGCAGACGCTGCCACCCGGCGTGACCTTCGAGGTGCGGCGGCAGGATCCCACCGTCGATCCGGTCGCCGCCTACAGCCTCACCTCGGCGCGGGCGACGCCCGTTGAGCTCCGACGCTTCGCGGACACCCGGCTCGCCCCGGTGCTCTCGACCATCGACGGCGTCGCCCGCCTGCAGAGCCAGGGCGGCGCGCCGGGCGAGTACCGCATCGAAGCCGACCCCGCCAAGCTGTGGGCCAACGGCCTGTCGCTGGCCGACATCTCAACCGCCATCGCCGGCGCCAATTCGCTCAGCGCTTCGGGCCGCATCGAGGATCAGGGCAAGCTGCTGCTGGTCCTGACCGATACGAGGCTCACCGAGCCCAGGCAGATCGCCAACGTCGTGGTGAAGACGACCGCGGCCGGCATCGTGCGCGTCGGCGACGTCGCGAGCGTGACCGCGGCGCCTCAGCCGCAGTGGACCCGTGTCAGCGCCGACGGCCGCGACGCCGTCCTGATCAACGTCTACCAGCAACCCGGCGGGAACACGGTGCAGATCGCCAAAGCCGTGCGGGCCGCCTTTGCCCGCATGCGCGGCCAGGGTCCGGCCGATATGCAGGTCAAGGCCTGGTACGACCAGAGCGACCTGATCCTCGATTCGGCGGCGGCGCTGCGCAACGCCATCATCATCGGGGCGATCCTGGCGGCGCTCGTGCTGCTGGTCTTCCTGCGCGACTGGCGCGTGACCCTGGCCGCAGTGATCGCCGTGCCCACCGTACTGGCGGCGACGACGCTGGTGCTCGAACTGCTCGGCCAGAGCTTCAACATCATGACGCTCGGAGGCATGGCGGCGGCCATCGGGCTGATCATCGACGACGCGATCGTGATGATCGAGCACATCGAGCGGAGGATCGCGGTCAGCGCCGGACGCGATGACGCGGCCGTCGGACGAGCGGTCGGCGAATTCATGCGCCCCCTTGCCGGATCGTCGGCGGCGACCATGGTGATCTTTCTGCCGCTGGCCTTCCTGACCGGGGTGACGGGCGCCTTCTTCAAG
>DASXBY010000060.1:0-15284 GCA_036491455.1 Caulobacteraceae bacterium | reverse complement strand
TCGAACTTGTCCACCGCCTTCATCAGGCCGATGTTGCCTTCCTGAATGAGATCAAGGAATTGCAAGCCACGATTGGTGTATTTCTTGGCGATCGAGATGACCAGGCGCAGGTTCGCCTCGACCATCTCCTTCTTGGCCTGACGGGCCTCGCGCTCGCCCTTCTGGACGGTGTGGACGATGCGGCGGAAGTCGTCGATCGGCACGCCTGATTCGGTGGCCAGAGCCGCGATCTCGTGGCGGATCTGGGTGATCTGGCGAGCGTCGTTCTCGGTCCATTTGCTCCAGCGAACACCGAGGCCCGCCACGCCTTCGCGCCAGGCCGGGTTGAGCTCGGAACCGTAGTAGGCCTTTAGGAACTCCGGGCGTGAAATGCCGTAGCCGTCGGCGGCGCGCAGCAGCCGACCTTCCAGGCCCATCAGCCGCTTGTTGATCGCGTACAGCTGGTCGACCAGGGCCTCGATGCGGTTGTTGTTGAGCTTCAGTGTCTTGAGGTGATGGACAATGGTGGTCGTCGCCGCCTCGTAGGCCTTGCGCTCGGTCTCGCCGAGATCCTCGCCGCGCAGGCGGTGCTCGACCAGCTGTTCCTGTAGGCGACGGAAGGCTTCGAACTCTCCGGCGATGGCGTCGAGCGTGGCCATCACGCCCTCGCGCAGCTCGCCTTCCATGGCGCTGATCGTGGGACCGGCGCCGTCGTCGAAATCATCGTCGTCAAGCTCGCCCGAGGGCCTTTCGCCATCCTCACGGGGCTCGTCAGAGGACGTGGCGGCGGCGTCGTCCATGGCCTCGCCAGCCACCGCCGCGTCCGACAGGGCCTGGGCCACCTGACCACCGTAAGTCTGCTCGAGATCGATCACCTCGCGCAGCAGGATGCGACCGCCTGCCAGTTCCTCGCGCCAGACCATGATCGCCTCGAAGGTGAGCGCGCTTTCGCACAAGCCGCGGATCATGGTGTCGCGGCCGGCCTCAATGCGCTTGGCGATGGCGATTTCACCCTCGCGGGAGAGCAGCTCCACCGAGCCCATCTCGCGCAGATACATGCGTACCGGATCATCGGTGCGGTCGAAGGCGCTGGGCTTCTCGGCGGTCTCGACGACGGCGGTCTCGTCGCGAACGGCGATTTCACCGCCCTCAGCCGGCTCTTCCTCGGCCTCGATGACGTTGACGCCCATTTCCGAGAGCATCGCCAAGGTGTCCTCGATGGCCTCGGAGGTCACTTCATCGGACGGCAGGACCTTGTTCAGCTCGTCCATGGTGACGTAGCCGCGGGCTTTGGCCTGGCGGATGAACTTCTTGACGCCGGCATCGGTAAGGTCGAGCAGCGGTCCGTCCGGCGCGGCGGGGGCCTCTGGCGGCTCGACAGTGGTGGTGGTGCTCATTCGTCTCTCCGGCGCTCCCTCTTAAGGGCGCAGTCTTGCTAATGCCTGTGCCATGCGGCCGGGGTTCAAGCGTTCGGATCCTCGTTCCAAATTGATCCGCTCTCGATCGCCCTCTTCAGTCGATCGCGCTCCGTTTTCAACGCCCTGTGCGCCGACGAATCCTTGCCGCCCAAGAGATCCTCCCGGGCGGTAGCTAAAGCTTCGTCCAGCGCGGCCAGTTGGCTCAGGGCCTCGAAGGCGCGCGTCCACTGCGTTCTGGCGGCGGCGAGGGTGACATCCGGTTTCATGAAAGGCGCGCCCGATTTCGCGGCGGCCTGGTCGATGTCAATCAGCAGCGCGCTAAGTCCGCAGTCCGCCAGATGGCGTCGCAACCCTTCGCTGTCAAGGCGATCTGCGGTGAGACGGAGTCCGGTGATCCGGCTGGCCAGGTCGGCGAGGGCTGGATCGCCGAAGCCCCGCGCCTCCAGATCTTCCAGATGCTCATCTAGCACCGCCGGGTCATCGAGTGACCATCTGGCCAGCGCCGCAGGCAGTGGCCGGAGCGAGCCGGCAAGGCGCCTGGCGCCAGCGCGCGCCTCGTCGGTGAGCGGCGCGATGAAGCTATCGCGAAAGTTCCCGCGCCAGGGACGTCGTTGAGTTTTGCTCGAGGTCGGGAACAGGCCGTCATAGCGGACGGCGAGCGCGGCGGCATATTCGGACGAGAGGTCCTGATCGGCAATGGCCCGGGCGGCCTCACGCAAGCGGCGCTTGAGATGCGCCCGCTGCTCGGGGGTTTCCAGTGGAGAGGCGTCGCGTTCGCGGCGGAATAGAGCGTCGACGAATGGTGTGGTTTCGCCAAGCTGCGCCTTGAGCGCCGCCGCCCCCTGCTCGCGCAGGATGTCGTCGGCGTCCTTGCCGCCGCTAACCATAGCGAACGCGAAGCTGCGGCCGGGCCTGAGCAGCGGCAGCGCCCGGTCCATGGCCCTGGCCGCGGCCTGACGCCCGGCTCGATCACCGTCGAAGCTGAGGGTAGGCGTTGGGTGCAGTCGCCAGAGCATGTCCATCTGGGCCTCGGTAAGCGAGGTCCCCATGGCGGCGACGGCGGCAACGGCCGCACGCTGGCAGGCGATCACATCCATGTAGCCTTCGACCACCACCAACGGCGCCTCGGCCCCACCGCCGTGCAGCAGGCGTCGCGCTTCGGCCAAGCCGTAGAGCGTGCGCCCTTTGTCGAAGAGGGAACTGTCTGGTCCGTTCAGGTATTTGGCGGCGGCGCGTGGATCGAGGGCCCGACCTCCGAATGAGATCACCCGACCGCGACCGTCGGCGATTGGAAAGATTATCCGGTCGCGGAAACGGTCATAGGGACTGCCGCCATCCTCCGGCGCTATCAGCAGCCCGGCGGCGACCAGGTCCGCTGCCTTGGCCCCCTTGGCGATGAGATAGTCCTTGAGGGCAGTGCGTCCGGCTGGCGCATAGCCAATGCGAAATCTCGGCCACTCCGTATCCGGCAGCACGCGGCCGGCCAAATACTCGCGCGCCGCCTTGCCGGCCGGGCGGCGCAGCTCCGCCTCGAACCAGGCCGCCGCCAGCTCCAGCCAATCGGCGAGGCCCGCTCGGGCGCGGTCCTCGGCCTCGGCGCGGGGATCAGGCGCCGGCAGGGGCACACCGGCTTCTGCCGCCAACCGCTCCACCGCCTCGGTGAACGAGAGTCGCTCTGTCTCCTGCAGGAAGGAGATCAGATCGCCGTGCTTGCCAGACGAGAAATCGTGGAAGAAGCCCTTGTCATCGTTGACGAAGAACGACGGCGTCTTCTCCTTGGTGAACGGCGAGAGGCCCACGTACTCGCGACCCTGGCGGCGCAGCTTCACGGTCTTGCCGATGATGTCGGAGAGGCGCAGCCGCCCCTTCACCTCATCGAGAAATCGCTCGTCGTAGCGCACGCGACGATGAATGCGCCTCGAAGTTGGAGAGTCGCAAGCGGCCTCAGGTGAGATCGATGCGAGCCGCGTAACATCCGCGGGCCGGATTGTGCGCGTGGAGATAGGCGACGGCCGAATCCTCGAGCAAGCGAAGCGCCGCGGCCTCGACGTCGGGGCCGGAGATGATTTCCGCGTCGAGCATGAAGCCGGACTCGTCATAGGCGCGAAGGGCGATCAGCCGGCGCGTGGAGAGGATTCTCGGCATGCAGCCCACGATACGGGCGGCCTCGCCAGCGTTCTCGTTGACGAAGATCGCGTGGCGGCTGCGATATGGGCTTGAGGTCGCCGGCAGGTGCTCAAAATTGACGAGCAGCAGGCTCTCACCGGGACGGGCGTCTTCCAGGCTCACGCGGCAAGGATAGTAGCCGTCATCGTCGGCGATGACGCGTGTCGCGTCGCGGGCGCGAAGCTCCTCATCCGGCAAACCGAATAGTGGGCGGAAGGGCTCGGCCGAGAGGCCGGAAACGACGTATGACATGAAGGCTCCTGCTGCGATTGGAGCCGCATATTTCCAGAATTGTCCAAGAGCGGCTGGCGGAGATCGGACTCCGATTCAGGCGCAGGCGGCGTGCACCTTTGTCACCCGTTCGGTTGAGGCGGGATACCTGGCCAGCAGCCCCACCGGACGTATCGGCCGGCGCGCCAACTCGCCGCCGCAGTTGGGACAGACGCCGCCGAATCGGCGTTCGGCGCAATCGGCGCAGAAGGTGCATTCGAACGTACAGATGTGCGCCGCCGGGCTCTCCGGCGGCAGGTCGGCGTCACAGCATTCGCAGTTGGGTCGGAGCTGGAGCATGACCTCATCCTAGACGCTTGCTTGCCTGGCGTGAAACGACGTTGACGCTTCCTCTACCGGCCGCTACCCCGCCCCCGCCTCTCGACCGTGAAAGTCTGACCTTGAACCCAGATCTGCCCGCCGGCGTCACTGGCCTCCTCGTGCTGGCCGATGGGACCGTTTTTCCGGGGAAAGGGTGTGGCGTCGTCGGCGAGGCCCTGGGCGAGGTGTGCTTCAACACCGCCATGACAGGCTATCAGGAGATCCTCACCGACCCATCCTACATGGACCAGATCGTCGTCTTCACCTTCCCTCACATCGGAAATGTCGGGACCAACGACGAGGACATCGAGCAGGTGGCGGGCGGCGCGACGACGGCCGCCTGCGGAACGATCTTCCGCGAGGCGCCAACCCCGCCGGCCAATTGGCGCGCCGGCTCGGACCTTGACAGCTGGCTCGCCAGGCGGGGCGTCGTCGGCCTCTCGGGGATCGACACCCGCGCGCTCACGCGGCGCATCCGCGAAGAGGGCATGCCGCTCGGCATCGTCGCCCACGCCCCGGACGGGAAGTTCGACGTAGACGCCCTTATCGAGCGCGCGCGCGCCTGGGCGGGCTTGGTCGGCCTGGATCTCGCCAAGGACGCCTCAGCTGAAAAGCCGTTCGAATGGGACGAAGGCGTCTGGAGCTGGCCGCACGGTCACGGCGCCGGCGAGGGAAAACGCCACGTTGTGGTTGTGGACTACGGGGTCAAGCGCAACATCCTGCGCTCACTGGTCTCCATCGGCGCCCGCGTGAGCGTCGCCCCCGCCAATGCCAGCGCCGAGGAGATCCTGGCCCGCAAACCGGACGGGATCGTGCTTTCAAACGGACCGGGCGATCCCTCAGCCACCGCCGAGTACGCCGCGCCGGTGATCCGCAAGCTGGTGGAAAGCGGCGTGCCGGTGTTCGGCATCTGCCTCGGCCACCAGATGCTGGCGCTGGCGCTAGGCGCCAGGACCGAGAAGATGGCCCAGGGCCACCACGGGGCCAATCACCCTGTCCAGGACCTCGCCACCGGCCAGGTGGAGATCGTCTCCATGAACCACGGCTTCACGGTGGCGCGCGACAGCCTGCCGGCCAACCTGAAGGAGACGCACGTCTCCCTTTTCGATGGCACCAACGCGGGCCTCGCGATCGACGGCAGGCCCGTATTCTCGGTTCAGCACCATCCGGAGGCGTCTCCCGGGCCGAACGACGCCCTTCACCTCTTTCGGCGTTTCGCGGATCTGATGGAAAACCGCGCGATCTAGGCGCCGCCGGCGTCTCCAGCGGCGCTATGCGGAGCGTACCGCCTCCCTTGCGCCACGCGTGAGCGGCGGCTACACGCGGGCCTTAGCCTTCAATTCGACAGGTCGAACGCGCCCTCCGCGCGTGGTCCCGCGCGTGAGATTCCAGTCAATAGATGCCCAAACGCACCGACATCGCCTCGATCCTGATCATCGGCGCGGGCCCCATCGTCATCGGTCAGGCCTGCGAATTCGACTATTCCGGTGTCCAGGCCTGCAAGGCGTTGCGCGCCGAGGGCTACCGGATCGTGCTGGTCAACTCCAATCCAGCAACGATCATGACCGATCCCAATGTCGCCGACGCCACCTATGTCGAGCCGATTACCCCGGAGATGGTCGAGGCCATTATCGCCAAGGAGAAGCCGGACGCCCTGCTCCCGACCATGGGCGGCCAGACGGCGCTCAACACGGCCCTGGCTCTGGAGCGGTCGGGGGCCCTCGCCCGCTACGGCGTCGAGCTCATCGGCGCTCGGGCGGAGGTCATCGACAAGGCCGAAGACCGGCAGAAGTTCCGAGACGCCATGGACGCCATCGGATTGGAAAGTCCCAAGTCGCGGGCGGTCAGAACGCTTGAAGATGCTCTCGAGGCTCAGGCCGAGATCGGCTTGCCGGCGATTGTGCGCCCCTCATTCACCCTCGCCGGCACCGGCGGCGGAATTGCCTACAACCTCGAGGAGCTTCGCGAAATCGTCGAGCGGGGCCTAGACCTCTCGCCCGTCCACGAGGTGCTGATCGAAGAGAGCGTCCTCGGCTGGAAAGAATACGAGATGGAGGTGATCCGCGACGTGGCGGACAACTGCATCATCGTCTGCTCGATCGAGAACATCGATCCGATGGGCGTGCACACCGGCGATTCGGTGACCGTCGCGCCAGCCCTCACGCTCACCGACAAGGAGTACCAGCGCATGCGCGCCGCCTCGATCGCGGTGCTGCGAGAGATCGGAGTCGAGACCGGCGGCTCAAACGTCCAATTCGCCATCAATCCGGTCGACGGGCGGATGGTGGTGATCGAGATGAATCCGCGGGTGTCCCGGTCGTCGGCGCTCGCCTCCAAAGCCACCGGCTTCCCGATCGCCAAGGTCGCCGCGCGCCTGGCCGTCGGCTACACCCTGGACGAACTTCTCAACGACATCACCGGCGCCACGCCTGCATCATTCGAGCCGACGCTCGACTACGTGGTGACCAAGATCCCCCGCTTTGCCTTCGAGAAATTCCCGGGCGCCGAGCCGGTCCTGAATACGCAGATGAAGTCAGTGGGCGAGGTGATGGCCATCGGCCGCACATTCGCAGAGAGCCTGCAAAAGGCGTTACGGGGCTTGGAGACCGGTCTCACCGGCCTCGACGAGATCGAGATCCCCGGGGCGGAGGAGCCGTCCGGAGGCAAAGCCGCGGTGGTGCGAGCCCTCGGCGTCGCTTCACCTGACCGCCTGCGGCTCATCGCCCAGGCCTTCCGCCACGGGCTCTCAGTCGAGGAGATCGCCGAGGCCTGCGCCTACGAGCCCTGGTTTCTTCGCCAGATTGAGACGCTGGTGGCGGAAGAGAACCAGATTCGCCGCCGCGGCCTGCCGGCCGACTCCGCGGCCCTCCTTCGCCTGAAGTCGCTCGGCTTTTCCGACGCTCGCTTGGCTAAACTCACCGGCCAAACCGAAAAGGAGGTGCGCCACGCCCGACGCGCGCTCGGCGTACGGCCTGTGTTCAAGCGAATCGACTCATGCGCCGCCGAGTTCGCCGCCGCCACGCCCTATATGTACTCGACATATGAGACCGGCCCGCTGGGCGCCGCCCCACAATGCGAGGCTGACCCGACCGATCGAAAGAAGGCGATCATCCTCGGCGGCGGTCCGAACCGGATCGGACAGGGGATCGAATTCGACTACTGCTGCTGCCACGCGGCCTTCGCCCTGGTTGATCTCGGCATCGAGTCGATCATGGTCAATTGCAACCCCGAGACCGTGTCGACCGACTACGACACCTCCGACCGACTCTATTTCGAGCCCCTGACTGCAGAGGACGTGCTCGAACTGATCGAAACGGAGGCCTCGCGGGGCGAGCTGCTGGGCGTCATTGTCCAGTTCGGCGGCCAGACGCCGCTGGGTCTGGCGCCGGCCCTCGCCGACGCCGGTGTCCCGATCCTCGGCACCTCGCCGGACGCCATCGACCTGGCTGAGGACCGCGAGCGTTTCCAGCAGCTGCTCCATCGGCTCGGCATCGCCCAGCCAAGGAACGCGGTCGCCCGCGGCGCCGAGGAGGCGCTCACGGCCGCCCGCCAGGTCGGCTTCCCGGTGGTTCTGCGACCGTCAAACGTCCTGGGGGGCAGGGCCATGGAGATCGTCCGAGACGAAGAGCAGTTTGACCGTTTCATCCGCGTGGCGGTCAGCGTATCGGGGCAAGCGCCGGTGTTGATCGATGAGTACCTGTCGCAGGCCACGGAGGTCGACGTCGACGCCCTGGCCGACGGCGAGACCGTGTTCGTCGCCGGGGTGCTCGAACACATTGAGGAGGCTGGCGTTCACTCGGGCGATTCCGCCTGTTCGCTGCCGCCATTTTCGCTGCGACCCGAGACCGTCGCCGAGTTGAAGAAACAGACCGAGGCCATGGCCCGTGCGCTGAACGTCCGTGGTCTGATGAACGTACAATTCGCCATCGAGGCCCCCCATTCGGAATCGCCCCGGATCTTCGTTCTCGAGGTCAATCCAAGGGCCAGCCGCACCGTGCCGTTTGTGGCCAAGACCATCGGCCAGCCTGTGGCCGCCATCGCCGCCAAGATCATGGCCGGCGCCCGGCTCGCGGACTTCAACCTGGCCGAAGCCACCTATGATCACGTGGCGGTCAAGGAAGCGGTATTCCCCTTTGCCCGCTTTCCGGGCGTCGACACCGTGCTCGGTCCGGAAATGCGATCCACGGGTGAAGTCATGGGCCTCGACTGGCGTCGACCGGGAGAAGGTCCCCTCCCCGCCTTCGCCCGCGCATTCGCTAAGAGTCAGTTGGCTGGGGGCGTCACCCTCCCGAAAGCCGGCGGCGTCTTCATCTCGGTCAAGGATTCTGACAAGCCGCGGATTGTCGAGCCGGCCCGCCTGCTGCTGGAGCGCAGGTTTCAGATCATCGCCACCGGGGGCACCCACCAATATCTCTCGGACCTGGGCCTGGAGGCCACGCTCGTGCGCAAGGTGCTGGAGGGCCGGCCGCACATTGTCGATGCGATGAAGAACGGCGAGGTGCAGCTCGTCTTCAATACCACGGAGGGTCGCCAGTCCCTGGAGGACAGCTTTTCCATCCGCCGCTCGGCCCTGATGATGAAAATCCCCTACTACACCACCGCCACCGGCGCCCTGGCCGCGGCTCAGGCGATCGTGGCCCTGCTGGACGGCGAACTCGACGTGCGCCCGCTGCAGGCCCACGCCTGAGCTTCAAGGATGTTTATCCGGGCGCCGAGACGCCGCCGTTCAGCAGCATCTTCACCCTGGGATCGCCTCTGAGTGGATCGAGCGAGGCGTCGGTTGCGGCCCATTTTGCGAATGAAGCGCCTTCGTTACTCCTCATCACCGAGTCCAGCAGGTCGATGACCAACTCCGCGTCGTCGGGGCTCGTCGCGAGCGCGCAGGCGAAGTTGTAGCGCATCAAATAGTTGTCGGGATCGACGAGCAGGGCGCGGTCGATCCATTGGCGCGTCCTTTCGATTTGGCCGAGAAAGACGAGCGCCGTGGCGCCGAAGGACATGGCGTGACCGTTGGCGCGATCCTGAGCGACGACCCGCTCGGCGCGCTCGAGACACATTTCCGCGGCGCGGCGAGCGCCTGCGTGATCCCCGGCGGATGCGAGGAGGTGGATCGCCATGCCCGCGGCTGCGAAATCATTGCTGTTGATCTCCGCCGCCTTCATCCAATGCTGGGCGGCTTCGGCAAAACGCCGCTCGCTGCCGAAGATCCGGCCAGCCACGTAGGCCACCTCGTAAGCGTCGCCTTCGAGCTTCAGAGCTTGTTCGATTTCCTTCAACGCGCCGTTCCGATCGCCCGCCTCGTAGAGAACCTCGGCCCTGACGGCGTGGGGCGAGCCCAGTTTGGGATCGAGCCGGCTCGCTCTCTCGGCTGCCGCAAGGCCGGTCTCGACACCCTTGGCGCGGTTGACCGATAGAGAGGTCTGGGCCAGGGCCAGCAACGCCCAGGCCCGCGCGTAAGACGGGTCGATCTGCGTCGCCTGCCGGCATAACCGGATGATGGCCTCTTCGCGCCGCGGATCGCCGGCGTTGCCGGTCACCACGAACTCGCGGGCCATCAGATAGAGATCATAGGCCTTGTGACTGTACGTCCCCCGCCGTACCGCGGCGGACATATCCTCTGGCTGAAACTTCAGCTTAAGCGCCGAAACCACGGCGCGGCTTATCTCATCCTGAACGGCGAAGATGTCGGTCAGGCCGCGGTCCCAACGTTCGGCCCAGATGTGATCTCCCGCCGAACCATCCACGAGTCGAGCCGTGATGCGCAGACGGTCACCCACCTTGCGCACCGCGCCTTCCAGCACGTGGCTGACGCCCAGGCGCGTGACAATCTCGGGGATCTCGATGTCGGCGCCCTTGAGGGCAAAAGATGTGTTGCGGGCGATAACGCTGACGGCGGAGACCTTGGTGAGATCGGTGATGATGTCCTCGGTCATCCCGTCGCTGAAATACTCCTGCTCCGGATCCTCGCTGATGTTGGCAAAGGGTAGGACAATTATCGAGGGTTTGGCGTTGGCGGCCGCGCCAACATCCATCGTCCGATGCTCGAGCAGGCGATAGCCGACCCTCGGAACGGTCTGCAGTTCGACGCTGCCGTGCGAGGCGTCCACCAGCCGTCGCAGGCGGCTTATGGCGCGGCTCAAGGAGTCCTCGCCCACCACCAGGCCCGGCCAGCAGTCCCGCATGATCTCATCGCGCGTTAGCGTGCCGCCGCGCGTGCGCGCCAGGGCGACCAACACCTGCATGACACGTGGCTCGATCGTCTGTTCGGCTCCGCCATCGACAATGACGGAACGCCGCGGTGGATCGACGCTCAGTCGCCCGAGCGTGAACGACGCCTCGCGGGCCAGAACAACGGGCCCTGCAATCGGGACCTTTTCGTTTGGTCCGCTCATGGCGTGGATGCCTCGATCACAATGCAAAATTGTAACATGACGCCACTGGCGCGCCATGGTCGAGAACTCAAGCGGCTCAGGCCGCCGGTCTGCGGGCAGCTATCAGAGCCTCGGCCGCCGCCAGCATTTCCTTGAACCGCGGGTCGTCGCGGATTGGATCGAGATCGGGATCCGTCCCCGCGGCGATTATCAGGCGTGTGGCGCTGCTTTCCATCACTGGCCGCAGCATTTCGATCGCCCCATCGGCGTCGCTCAGGTTCACGCTGAGCGCACAGCCGAAATTGTAACGCATCAGCCAGTTCTCCGGGTCGATGAGTAGCGCGCGCTTCATCCATTCGATGGCTCGCTCGCCCTCGCCGAGTACGGCCAGAGCATCCGCGGCATAGGCCATGGCGTGACCATTGATCCGGTCGTGGGCGAGGATCTTTTCGACCCGCTCAAGGCAGGCGCGTGAGGCGTCTCGCGCCGCCTCACGGTCATCTAGCGCGACATAGCAGCTCGCAATCATCCCCCACTGTGAGAAATCCGCCTGCGCCTGATTGGCGACGATCGTGAAGCAGCGCGCTGCGTCTTGGAATCTGCGACCCCGATAGAACAGGCTGCCGGCCACACGGTTCACGTCATAGGATTCCGGATCGAGTCTCAGGGCGAGTTCGACCTCCTTGACACCTTCATCGTGCTTGCCGGCAAAGCCCAGCACATTGGCCTTCGCCGCGTGCGCTTCGGCGGAGTCGGGATCCAGAGCCAACGCTCGCTCGGCTTCGGCTTGTCCGTCAGACTCACCTGATCGGGACTCTTCGGGAATCGCCGACAGGCCATAGGCCAGAAGCGCCCACGCCTTGGCGTATAGCGGGTCCAGCTCGACCGCCCGACGGGCCAGGCGGACGACCGCCTTTTCGCGTTGGGAATCGCCGCGGGCGCCGCTGTCCAGATATTGATGGGCCAGCAGATAGAGGGTGTAGGCCTCCGCGTTCGCCGTTCCACGCCTTTCGATCGCCCGACGCTCGTCCGGCAGAAGCCGGATCTTCAGAGCGGCGACGATGGCCTGGCTGATCTCGTCCTGCAGTGCGAAGATGTCGTCGAGGTCGCGGTCCCAACGCTCGGCCCACAGGTGCGTGTCGGTGGCCGCCTCAATGAGCTGGGCCGTGATCCGCACCCGGTTGCCGGCCTTGCGCACGCTGCCTTCGACCACGTGGCTGACGCCGAGGTCGCGGGCCACCTGGCCGATCGGCGTCGACTTGCCCTTGTAGGCGAAGGCCGAGTTGCGTGAGGCCACGGTGAGCGCCGAGACCTTGGAGAGGTCGGTGATCACGTCCTCGCTGATCCCGTCGGAGAAATACTCCTGCTGCGGATCGTCGCTGATATTGGCGAACGGCAGCACGCAGAGGGCGAGCTTGCGGGGCTGGCGCGCCGGCTGGGCGGCCCCTCGGTCGGCGGCGCCGACCAGCTGCGCCAAGCTGTCGGTCACCTGTCGCCAGCCGGCATGGCCCGCGTCACCACTCCAGCCAATGAGGTCGGCGCACTGGGTGCGGTCGAAGGGCATCGGCAGCGGCGCGCCGTCGAGGCTGAGCTGGATGAGCTTGCCGTCCGTCCGGGCTCGATCCGCCTCCGACTGCACCCAAGCCGATTTCGCGGCCTCTGCCGACCACACGACCACCACCGCCTTCGACGCCTTGAGCCGCTCCTCGATTACGTCGGCGAACGAGCGGTGAGCGGGGATCTCGTCATCGCGCCAGACGCCATAGCCGAGTGCCCGCAGGGCCTCGCCGATCGCCCTGGCCTCGCGCTCCGTCGAGCGGGCGTAGGAAATGAAGATGTCGCTCATGCGTCTCCCGCCGACGGCGAACCCTTAGATCGATTAGGCGGCCATTCGAAGAGCTTTTTCCCGCGGGCGCCCTCAGCCTTCGGCAGGTTCGAGCTTGTCCTGCGTCCGGAGATCGAAATCGCTGGGGTCGTGGCGTTCGTGCAGCTGGTGGGCGGGATTGCCCCATGCGCAGTTGACCATGCGCCCACGTTTCACCGCCGGGCGGGCCGCGATCTGATCGGTCCAGCGGATCACATTCTTGTACTCCTGGACCTGCAGGAATTCCCCGCCGCCGTAGAGGAAGCCTTTCGACAGCGCTCCGTACCAGGGCCACACCGCCATGTCGGCGATGGTGTAGGCATCGCCCACGAGATACTCGGCCTCGGCGAGGCGCCGGTCGAGCACGTCCAACTGGCGTTTCACTTCCATCGCGAACCGGTCGATGGCGTATTCGATCTTCGTCGGTGCGTAGGCGTAGAAGTGACCAAAGCCTCCGCCCAGGTAGGGTGCGGAACCCATCTGCCAAAAGAGCCATGACAGGCATTCGGCGCGTTGGTCTGGTTTAGTCGGAAGGAAGGCGCCGAATTTTTGCGCGAGGTGCAACAAGATCGACCCGGACTCGAACACCCGAAAGGGTTCCGGGCCGCTGCGGTCGACCAACGTCGGGATTTTCGAGTTCGGATTCGCCTCGACAAATCCGCTGCCGAACTGCTCGCCCTGGATCCGGACCAACCATGCGTCGTACTCAGCGCCCGAGTGTCCGGCCGCAAGCAGCTCCTCGAACATCACCGTCACCTTGACGCCGTTCGGCGTCGCCAACGAGTAAAGCTGGAACGGGTGTTTGCCGACCGGCAGGGCCGCCTCGTGCGTCGCCCCGGCGATGGGCCGGTTGATGGCCGCGAAGCGCCCGCCGCTCTCCTTGTTCCAGGTCCAGACGGCAGGGGGCGTGTATTCGGGTGTGTCGGTCATTCGTTGGGTCCAGGCAGCCAGTGGATCAATAGATAGGAGACAGTGGGTCTGACAAACCCGTCAACGCCTTGACCTGGGGTCACGCTTGGCGCGGGCGGGTCGCAGTGTAGAACCCCGCAAAAGCGGAAGGAGACACCATGGGCAAGCTGGACGGCAAAGTGGCGGTTGTCACCGGCGGGGCGAGTGGCATCGGAGCCGGCTGCGCCGAGGCCCTGGCGCGCGAGGGGGCAAAGGTTGTCGTCACCGACATCCAGGACCACAAGGGCGAGACGGTGGCGGCGGACATCGGCAAAGCCGGCGGCGAGGTCCATTATTTCCATCACGACGTCACCTCGGAAGAGGCCTGGATCGCTGTCATGGCCGAGGTGAAGGGCGCCTATGGCCGCCTCGACGTGCTGGTCAACAACGCCGGCATTGGCCTGGGCGCTCCTACCATCACGGAAATGAGCCTCGCCGACTTCAAGCGTCAGCAGGCGATCAACGTTGAAGGGGTGTTCCTTGGCTGCAAGCACGGCATCAAACTCATGCGCGAGGCTGGGAACGGCGGATCGATTGTAAACATCTCCTCGGTCGCCGGCCTGCGCGGCGCAGCGATGCTGGCCGGCTATTGCGCGACCAAGGGCGCGGTGCGCCTCTTCACCAAGGCCGTGGCCCTGGAATGCGCCCAGATGAGAGACGGCGTGCGGGTCAATTCCGTGCACCCTGGCATCATCGAAACGCCGATCTGGATGACTGTGATTCCGGGCGGTGGCGACGGCGCCAACGCCCCACCTGACCTCGACGCCATCTCGGCCATGTCCGTTCCTTTGGGCGTGAAGGGCCTGCCGGAGGACATCGCCAAAGGCGTCCTTTGGCTCGCCAGCGATGAGTCGCGCTACGTCACCGGGACCGAGCTCGTCATTGACGGCGGCATGACCGCCCGCTGACGCCGGCTAGGCGGAAACCGCCGCCTGCGCCGTCGCCGCCACCCGTGCATCTGGAAAGATGCGCAGGAAATTCTCGGAGTAGAACAGGTCCCTCAGCGCCTCGCTGCGGTGGCCGAGCGCCGCCTCGAACCGGCCGATCGGATTGCGGCCGCCTTCCACGTGCGGATAGTCGGTCGAGAACAGGTAAAGCTCGGCGCTGGATTGATCGATCAGCTCGCCGACAGGTTCGAAGACGAACGGCGTAAAGGCGAGCTGCTGGCGGATCTGTTCGGACGGCTTGCGGGTAAACGACCGCAGCCCCTCGTCGACTCGCTTCCAGTGATCGACCACCCAGTCGAGGCGGCGAACGAGCTCAGGGACCCAGCCGGCGCCCAGCTCCACGACCGCGCCTCTCAGGGCCGGGTGACGCTCCAGAAGCCCGTCGATCACCATCATGCTGACGAACGCCTCCGGCGCCTGGTGCGCGATCGCGATGTCCTTGGTCCTCAGATTCTCGCCGCCGCCCATCCAGTCCCTGGCCGCCGGCCGACCGGTGTTCATCCACGGGCCGCCGGCCTGCAGCGGCGCGCCCCCGACGTGGATCACGAACGGCGTTCCGGTCTCGGCCAGGCGCGCCCAGAACGGCTCAAGATCGAAATGGAAGGGCGAGCGCTCGCTCCCAGGGTGGTGGGGAACCCACATCGCCTTGAGGCCAGCTTCGAGGGCGAAATCGAGCTCCGCCATCGCGAGATCAGGGTCATTGAGCGGGACGACGGCGACCCCCATCAGCCGTCGATCCTCGCTGCAGAACGCGGTCATATGTCGGTTCACCGCTCGGGCGGCGCCGTAGCGGACCCGGGGTGTGATTTTCGAACTCACCGAAAACGGCTGCGCCGCCGAATGGGTGGGGAAGACCAGCTGCTTGCGGAAGCCAAACATATCCATGGCCGTACGGCGGTCTCCGCCGTCGAACGCGCCCAAGGCCTGGATTTCCTTGGAGGACTCGATCAGCTTGTCGCCAAGCTCGATCTGGGCCCGCACGTGCTCGGTGGTATGGTGT
>DASXBY010000059.1:0-25111 GCA_036491455.1 Caulobacteraceae bacterium | reverse complement strand
GCGTGGCGCGGCGCCTGGTTGACCGGCCCCTTGAAGCGGGCGTTGCCAAACCCGCCGTTGCCGCCGGCGGCCAGGCGGAAGCGCGCGCCGGTCTCGTCGAGATCGGCAATCAGGGTCTCGCGATCCTCCTCCAGCACTTCGGTACCCACCGGCACGCGCAGCACCTGGTCGGCGCCGCCCGCACCCGATCGGTTGCGGCCCATCCCGTGGCCGCCCGTCCCGGCCTTGAAGTGCTGGTGGTAGCGGTAGTCGATCAGGGTGTTGAGACCCTCCACCGCTTCGACCCATACGTCACCCCCGCGGCCGCCATCGCCGCCGTCCGGGCCACCGAACTCGACGAACTTCTCGCGGCGGAACGAGACCGCGCCGCCGCCGCCGTCGCCGGAGCGGATGAAGATCTTGCACTGGTCGAGAAACTTCATGGCTGGGGGCTTTTGACCGACGCGGACGCAAAAATCGAGCGGCGGCGCTTCAACGGCGCTCGAACTGAAGCCAGATCGGGGCGGTGTCGCCAAGACTCTTGGCCTGATATCGAGTCGGGATGTGGTCAGCCGGGGCGGCGCGCCAGTCTCTGGCGCGCTCAGCGGTCCAGGTAAGCTCCGGCGAGGCCAAGAGAGCCTCCAGGGCCTGGTGGGCGTAGTCGGCCCAGTCGGTGGCGAAGCGAAGCTGGCCCCCGGCTTTCAGCAGCCGCGCCGTCTCCGCCGCGAAGGCGGCGTCGACCAGCCGGCGTTTTCGGTGCCGGCTCTTCGGCCACGGGTCGGGGAAAAGGACGAAGAGGCGCGTCAGGCTCTGGTCCGGCAGGGCGGCCATCAACTCGCGCCCGTCGCCTGGCCAGATCCGCACGTTGGCGAGGCCCCCGGCATCGATATGTCGGACAAGGCTCGCCACCCCGTTCACGAATGGCTCGGCGCCCAGGGTCAAGACGTCCGGCCGGGCCGCCGCCTGGGCCGCCAGATGCTCGCCGCCCCCGAAGCCGATCTCCAGCCAGGCTTCGGCGAACGGCCCTGCCGCGGTCGGATCGAAAGCGCCCGACGGGATGGCCAGGCGGGGCAACAGGCTCTCCATCCGCGCCGCCTGGGCCGGCTTGACGGTGCGCGAGCGCACCCGCCCGAACGTGCGGATCGCTCTCACCGCCGGATCAGGACGCTGGCCAAGCCTGAAACGAACGATAGCGCGATCATCCCCCAGAAGGGCGCATCGCCGAGCCTGGCGAAGGGCGTCGGCATGAGCGCTGGTGGCAGTGGCGTGTCGATCACGCCATAGCCGCCCTCCGGCAGGGTTTTAAGCGGCCGGCCGAGGGCGTCGATCACCGCCGATACGCCGGTCGGGGTGGCGCGGATCATCGGCAAGCCCTCCTCGATGGCCCGATAGCTGGCGATGTTGAGGTGCTGAAGGGGTCCGCTGGTTTCCCCGAACCAGGCGTCATTGGAGATGTTGGCGATCCACGCCGGGCGAAAGCCGGCGGCCTTGCCCCCCTCGCGGGTGAAGCCGGGATAGAGGGCCTCGTAGCAGATCAGCGGCTGGAAGGGCGGCGCGCCGTCAATCCGCAGTGGCCTGGGTCGCGGTCCGGGCGTGAACCCATTGCCGACGTGAACGAAGGTCTTGATCCCCAGCCGGGTCGCCAGGGCGTCCAGCGGGATGAACTCACCGAACGGCACCAGGCGGAACTTGTCGTAAAGGCCGAGCGGCTTCAGGCCGTCGTTCCCGCGTTGCAGGGCCAGCAGGCTGTTGAACACCACCGGCGGCTCGGCTCTGGCGTCGCCATAGGTGTAGCCGCCCAGGATCAGGATTTCGCCCGGGGACAAGGCATCGGTGATGGCCTCCCGCGTCCAGGTCTGCGGCGCCAGATAGTCTTCCATGGCGTCGGGGATCGCGCCCTCCGGCCAGACCACGATCGCCGGCGTCCGCGCCGCCGGACGTCGGGTGAGGACGAGATATCGGGTGAGGATGCTGTTGAAGAGGGCCGGATCATATTTCGAGGCTTGCGGAACGTCGGCCTGGACAACGCGGATGATCGGCGCGCCGGGCGCCGGGCCGGGCGCGTTGGCCAGCCGGGTCGCGCCGAAGGCGAAGAGACCGGCCAGAGAACCCGCCGCCAGGGCGACGCTGACCGGGCCACGCCAGGTCTCCAGGAGCGTCGCCGGCGCGGCCGCAGCGGCGATGGTGATCCAGGAAAGGCCATAGGCGCCGACCAGGGCCGCGCCCTGCGACATCGGCGTACCGGCCCGCCAGGTCTCGCCCGGCAGGTCCCAGGGAAAGCCGGTGAGGATATGGCCCCGAAGCCATTCGACGAGCGCGAAGACGCCAGCGAAAACCAGCACTCGCAGAGCGCCCCGCGCCCGGATCAGGCGGAAGGCAAGCGCCGCCGCGCCCCAGAAGAGGCCCATGCCGGCGGTGACCAGGGCGACCGCGATCGGGGCCATCCAGCCTTGATGGGCGGCGTCGACCTGGAAGGGTTCGGTGAGCCACCAGAGGCTGACCGCGAAATAGCCGACCCCGCCCAGCCAGCCGCGGAAGAAGGCGGATCTGAGGGACAGGTCTCCGCTCAACAGGGCCAGCAGGCCGGCCCAGCCCAACAGGCCCGGCAGGAAGCCGAACGGCGGCTGAGCCAGAGCCAGCGCAAGGCCGGCGATCAGCGACAGCCCCCGGTTAGTCCACGGCGAACGCGCCGGCTTTTCAGCCACCGGCGGTCCTGGGTCGCGCGCGCAGGCGGTTGATGTGCCGGGGGTCAGCGTCGGTAATCTCGAAATCGAAGCCCGCCGGGTGGACGATAACCTCGCCGCGCTGAGGCAGGCGGCCGGCCAGGGCCGCCACCATCCCGCCCGCCGTCTCTATGCCTTCGTCGTCCATGTCCTCGGTGACCAGTCCGGTCTTGAGCGCCGCCTCGAGCTCTTCGAGCGGCGCGCGACCATCGATCTCGAAGACGCCACCGGCGCGCGCAACGATCTGGGCGTGCTGAGCCTCGTCATGTTCGTCGTCGATCTCGCCGACCACGCCTTCGAGCAGGTCCTCGAGCGTGACCAGGCCGTCCAGGCCGCCGAACTCGTCGATGACCATGGCCATGTGGGTGCGGGTCGACTGCATGCGCGGCAACAACTCGGCGGCGCGCATCGAAGGCGGCACATAGAGCGTGTCGCGCTTGATCTTGCGCAGCGGCTCGGCGCCCGCCGCGGCGCGCTCGGTGGGCTCGGCGATAAGATGGAAGACGTCCTTCAGATGGACGAACCCGATCGGGTCGTCGAGACTCTCGCGATAGACGGGCAAGCGGGTGTGCTCGCTCTCGGCGAAGACCGCGATCAGTTCGGCGAAGGGCGCGGCTAGCTCGATCGCAGTGATGTCGGCCCGCGGGATCATCACATCCTCGACGGTTAGGTTCTGGAAGGCGCGCGCATGGTCAACCATTACGGCGGCGGCGATTTCGGCCGGCCCCGGCTTCGCAGGTCGGCGCAGACCGAGCCGCTCCAGCAGGCTAGGTCGGCGGGCCTCGGGCAGCCGCTCAGAGTCGGTTTCAGACATCGGCGTAAGGGTCGGGAATCTTCATCTCGGCCAGCAACCGGCGCTCGCGGTCTTCCATCGCCGCCGCGTCTTCGTCGGCGATGTGATCATAGCCCAACAAATGCAACACGCCATGAATCACGAGATGGGCGAGGTGATCGGCCAGGGACTTTCCCTGTTCGCGGGCCTCAGCGTCGCACACGCCAAAGGCCAGGGCGACATCTCCCAGCCGCCCCGGCGAGCTGTCCGGAAACGACAGCACGTTGGTCGGCCGATCCTTGTTCAGGAAGCGAGAATTGAGCCTCCGCAGGTTCGCGTCGTTGGTCAGCAGGATGGCGATCTCGCCGTCAGCGCCCGCAGAGGCCGCCTCGGCCGCGCGCCTGACCGCGGCCGCCGGATCGGCGAGCGCCGCGGCCCACGCCCGGTCCTCGATCTCGACCTCAATCGAGCTGGGCGTCACGGCGGGAGTCGGCGTCATAGGCGGTGACGATCCGCCCGACCAACGGATGGCGAACCACATCGGCGACGGTGAATCGGGATACGGCGACGCCCTCGATGGGCTCGAGAATCGATACAGCGTGAACGAGGCCGGAGTCGGACGGATCGACCAGGTCCACCTGGCTCGGATCGCCGGTAACCGCCATTGTCGAGCCCTCGCCCAGGCGGGTGAGCACCATCTTCATCTGCAGGCGGGTGGTGTTCTGGGCTTCGTCGACGATGACGAAGGCCTGCGCCAGCGTGCGGCCGCGCATGAAGGCGATCGGCGCCACCTCGATCTCGCCGCGGTCGCGACGACGGCGAAGCTGATCCGCGCCGAGAATGCGGGTCATCGCGTCCCACACCGGGGCCATGTACGGATCGACCTTCTCGTTGAGGTCGCCGGGCAGGAAGCCCAGTCGCTCGCCGGCCTCCACCGCCGGCCGGGTGACCACCAGCCGTTCCACGTGCCCAGCGCGCAGCAGTTCGGCGCCGTGAGCGACGGCGAGGAACGTCTTGCCGGTGCCGGCGGGTCCGAGCGCGAAGACCAGGGGATGGCTGTCGAGAGCGTCGAGGAAGCGGGCCTGGCCGACGGTCTTGGCGCCGACCGCGCCGCGCCGCGCCGCGCCGCTGGCGGGCGGTCCGCCGACGCGGGCTTCATCCACGGCCACCCGCACGTCCGCCGGCGTCACCTCCTCGCCGGCGGCGACGAGTCCGGCCAGCTTTTCGATGGCGGAGCGCGCGGCGCGCCTGGCCCGCGATTCGCCGCTGACGGTCACGCCGCCGCCCGGCGTCTCGACGAGCACGTGGAAAGCGTCCTCGATCAGGGCCGCGTGCCGGCCGCCGGGGCCGGCGACGGCCCGCACCGCGTCGTCCGCCAAAGCCAGGAACTCGGAGGGCCCGCGACTCAAGCGGTCTCCAGAACCCGTTCGCCAGCCAGACTGTGGGCGTGCGCCGCACGGATGCGCACCGGTGCAATGCGCCCGATCAGGCCCTCGTCGCCCGCGCAATGGACCGCTTGCAGATAGGGGGTGCGGCCCACCACCTGGCCGGGATGGCGCCCGGGCGCCTCGAACAGGACTTCGGTCTCTCGCCCGACCATGGCTCCGTTGAAGGCCTCGCGGCTCTCGTTGAGCACCGCCTGCAGCCTGGCGAGGCGGGATTCTTTCTCAGCCTCGTCGACTTGGCCTGGCATGGCCGCGCCAGGGGTGCCCGGCCGTCTGGAGTATTTGAACGAGAAGGCGCTGGCGTAGCGGATCTCGCGGGCCAGGGCGAGCGTCGCCTCGAAGTCGGCCTCGCGCTCGCCGGGAAAGCCGACGATGAAGTCGCCGGAAAGGGCGATGTCCGGTCGGGCGGCGCGGACGCGTTCGGTAAGCCTGACATAGGCTTCGGCATCGTGGCCGCGGTTCATGGCTCTCAGGATCCGGTCGGAGCCAGACTGGACTGGCAGGTGCAGATAGGGGGCCAGGGCTTCCACCTCGGCGTGGGCGGTGATCAGGTCATCGGCCATGTCGCGTGGGTGGCTGGTGGTGTAGCGCAGGCGCGCCAGGCCAGGGATGACGGCGAGCCGTCGGATCAGGCCCGCCAGGGTGATGCCGTCAGCGTCCCGGTAGGCATTGACGTTCTGGCCAAGCAGGGTGACCTCGCGCACCCCCTTGGCGGCCAGGTCTCGCGCCTCGGCCTCGACCTGCGCCGCGGGCCGCGAATACTCCGCGCCGCGGGTGTAGGGCACCACGCAAAAGGTGCAGAACTTGTCGCAACCCTCCTGCACCGTGAGGAAGGCGGTGACCCCGCTCGGTCGCCGATCGGTCGCCAGGGCGTCGAACTTGGCTTCCGGCGCGAAAGCGGCGGCCAGTCGCTCGCCCCGCCCACGGTGGGCCTGGACGATCAGTTCAGGCAGGCGGTGATAGGCCTGGGGGCCAACCACGAGATCGGTGACGGGCGCGCGGCGGATGATCTCCTCGCCTTCTGCCTGGGCGACGCAGCCTGCGACAACGACGGTCATCGCCCCGCCGGCCTCGACCCGCGCCTCCTTGAGCGAGCGGATGCGTCCCAGCTCGGAATAGACCTTCTCGGCCGCCTTCTCGCGGATGTGACAGGTGTTGAGCACGACCAGGTCCGCGTCGTCGGGCGCCTCGGTGAGGCCGTAGCCGAGCGGCGCCAGGAGGTCGGCCATGCGCTCGGAGTCGTAGACATTCATCTGGCAGCCGTAGCTCTTGATGAACAGCCGGCGCTTGGGCGGCGCTTCGTCGGTGGCGGCCCTCCCGTCCGGGACGGTGGTGTCAGTCATCGGAAGGCACGGCGTAGAGTTCGAGCCGGTGGTCGACCAGGCGATAGCCGAGGCGCTTGGCGATCTTCTGCTGCAGGGCCTCGATCTCCTCGTCGACAAATTCCACCACCGCGCCGGTCTTCATGTCGATCAGGTGATCGTGATGGGTCTCGCTGGCCTCCTCATAGCGCGAGCGGTTCTGGCGGAAGTCGTGGCGGGTGAGGATGCCGGACTCTTCGAACAGCCGCACCGTGCGGTAGACCGTGGCGATCGAGATGTGCGGATCGATGGCGTGGGCGCGCCGGTGCAATTCCTCCACGTCCGGATGATCGTGGGCGGACGACAGGACCCGCGCGATGACCTTGCGTTGCTCGGTCATGCGCAGCCCGCGCTCGAAGCAGAGTTTTTCCAGCCGATCCAACGGAAGCTCCTCAACCGGGGCGAACATAATATCCGGCTCAAGCGCTGTTAAGCGCGCGGCGAAGGATCAGGGCGTCGAGGCGTTGCGCGCCGCGGGCGTAATAGCCCGAACGCCGGCCGACGTGCGCGAAGCTACAGGCCTCATACAGGGCGAGCGCGGCGGCGTTGTCCTCCGCTACCTCAAGAAATAGGAAGCCGGCTCCGGCGGTGCGCGCGGCCTCAGCCGCCGCCTCGACCAGCGCTCGCCCAGCGCCCTGGCGGCGAAATGCGGGATCGACGGCGAGAGTCAGAATCTCCGCCTCGTCGGCGACGGCGCGGACGAGCACGAATCCAACCGGCGCGTCCTCGGCGCGCGCCAGCAGAGAGAAGATCCCGGGGCTGCCCAGCAGGGACACGATATCTGCTTCGCTCCAGGCGTCCTCAAGCGACCTGTCGTGCAGGCTTGCCATCAGGGCTGCGGCGGTCGAGCGTTCGATCGCGTGGCTCATCTCGCCTTCGGCTTCGCGTCAGGCGGGCGCAGATAAAGCGGTGTCGGAGGCGCCGCCGGCGCGACGGCCGCCAGGCGGGCGATTGCCGCCGCGGGAGGGGCGGCCAGATCAGCAGCCGCCTGGCCTGACGCAGCCAGTCGCGAGGCGCTGGGCCCGACAAGACGTCCGGCGGCGGCGAGGTCCGCAAACTCGAGCGGCAGATTCTGTGGCGGACCCAGCGGATGCTGACCGTCGAAGGACTGCAGCCACACCCCGCCGCGGCCGGCCTCGATCACCGCCGTCTTGCGGCCTCGCGCGGTGTCGCCCGCGGCCAGCGCCTCCAGGGTCCCGATTCCGACCGCGGGCACGTCGGCGGCCAGGGCCAGGCCCTTGGCGAAGGCGATGCCGATGCGAAGGCCGGTAAATGAGCCTGGGCCGACGGTGACCGCGATACGGTCGAGGTCAGAAAAGGCCAGACCGGCCTGCGCCATCACCTCGCGGACCATGGGTCCGAGCCGTTCCTGATGGCCGCGGGTCATGGCCTCCGATTGCACGACGAGCGGTGCGTCGTCAGCGAAGACGGCGGCCTGGCAGGCCTCCAGGCAGGTGTCGAGGACGAGTAGTCTCAGAGCGTCTGCTCGACGCGGGTCACCTCGGGCACATAGTGGCGCATCATGTTCTCGACCCCGGCGCGCAGGGTGGCGGCGGACGAGGGACAGCCCGAACAGGCGCCCCGCATGTGCAGCCATAGGACACCGGTCGCCGGTTCGAACTTCGAGAACAGGATGTCGCCGCCATCCTGGGCCACGGCCGGGCGGATGCGGCTATCCAGCAGGTCCTTGATCTCGGCGACGATATTGGCCGCTTCGCCTTCGTAGATCTCGGCGTCGTGACCTTCGTTCTCGTCGTCGCGCAGAAGGCCCTCGCCGCTGGTGAAGTGGTCCATGATCGCCGCCAGGATCGGCGCCTTCAGCCACGACCAGTCCTGGTCCTCGGCCTTGGTGACCGTCAGATATTCTCCGGCAAAGAACACGCGCGTCACGCCTGGGACGGCGAATAGGCTCTCGGCCAACGGCGAGGCGCGCGCCTCACTCTCGTCGCGGAACTCGCGTGTGCCGCTGGCGAGCAACTCCCGCCCGGGCAGGAACTTCAGGACCGCCGGATTAGGCGTCGGTTCGGTCTGGATGAACATGACGTTGAGATGGTCCTTTGAGCCGGCGAAGGCAAGTTTTGCGCTTACGCGCCCCAGAAGCCGACGATGCGGCGCACGTCATTCATCACCGGTTCGGCCAGCGCCCGCGCCCGCTCGGCGCCTGCAGCGAGGATGCGGTCGATCTCGGCCGGGTCGCCCAGCATCCGCCGCATGGCCTCGCCCACCGGGGCCAAAGCGGCCACGGTCACATCGGCCAGGGCCGGCTTGAACTCGGCGAAGCCCTTGCCGGCGAAGCGGTCGAGCACCGCTTGCCGGCTTTCGCCGGTGAGCGCCGCATAGATGCCGACGAGGTTGTCCGCCTCCGGACGATCCTTCAGGCCATCGACGGACTCCGGCAGGGGCGCCGGGTCGGTGCGTGCGCGTCGGACCTTGTTCGCGATCTCGTCGGCCGTGTCGGTGAGGTTGATCCGCGACTGATCCGAAGGGTCCGATTTCGACATCTTCGCCTGGCCGTCGCGCAGCGACATGACCCGTGCGCCGGGACCTTCGACCAGGGGCTCTGGCAGAGGGAAGAAGCCCGGCGACTCGAAGTCGTGGTTGAATTTCTGGGCGATGTCGCGAGCCAGTTCCAGGTGCTGTTTCTGGTCCTCGCCCACAGGCACGTGCGTGGCGCGATAGAGCAGGATGTCCGCGGCCTGCAACACCGGATAGGCATAGAGGCCGACGCTGGCCCGCTCCTTGTGCTTGCCGACCTTGTCCTTGAACTGGGTCATGCGGTCGAGCCAGCCGATCCGCGCCACGCAATCCAGGATCCAGGCAAGCTCGGAATGCTCGCGCACCGCCGATTGCACAAAGATGATCGCTCGCTGCGGATCGACCCCGGCGGCGATGTAGGCGGCCGCGATCTCGCGGGTCTGGGCGGCCAGCTGTGCTGGGTCTTGCCAGGCGGTGATGGCGTGCAGGTCGACGACGCAGAAAAGGCACTCGCGTTCGCGCTGCAGGGCGACGAACTTCACCAGGGCGCCGAGATAGTTGCCAAGATGCAGGGCGCCGGACGGCTGGACGCCGGAAAAGACGCGGTCGGGCGCCGGGGCGGGGTCGGTCATGGGCGGGAGTCTCTCGAACGGAAAGGGCCGTGCCTGGAACGGCGCGGGGCTAAGCGGGCCGGCCGAGGCGGCGCCATCGATTGTTCGAGAAGCAGGTCATGGCGGCGCTGGTTTAGTCGCTTCCCCGGAGAGCGGCAAGGCGGCTAGACAGGCCCATGGGCATGAGGCCGTCAGATCCGCGAAACAATGCCGAGGCCCTGGTCCGAGCCGGGCGGCTGGAAGAGGCGATCGCCCTGCTGCGCGCGGCGGCCGAGCGCACGCCGGCCGATCCGGCCGCCTGGATGGCTCTGGCGAGGACGCTGGCCGCCGCCAACCGACCGGACCTGGCGCTCGGCGCCTGGGAGCAGGCGCTGGACCTCGATCCGCGCGCCGCGGCGGCTCTGTCCGGCAAGGGAAGGTCGCTACAGGCTCTGGCGAGACCGGAGGAAGCCCAGGCGGCGTTCGAGGCGGCGCTTGCGGCTGGCGATAAAGGACCGGAGGCGCGCTACGGCCTGGCGCTCATCGCTTTCGACACCGCCGACTATGAGACGGCTGCCGCCCACGCCAAGCGCCTGCCGGCGGCGCCGGCGACAGCTTGGCTCAAGGCTCGGATCGACTTGGCCCGCGGCGATCAGACGGCGGCGAAGTCTGGGCTCGAACGCCTGTTGAAGTCGACTGGACTCGATGAGTCCTCGCGCGCGGACGCGCTTCTGCTTCTCGGCCAGACCCTTGACCAGCTGGGCGACACCAAGAGTGCGTTCAAGGCGGCCATGGACGGCAAGACACTGCAGCGGCGCCTGTTCGCCGGCAGGGCCGCGGGCCGGGAGACGGAGACCGCAAAGCTTCTCCGTCTCGCGGCCTGGTTCGGCGCCGCCAAGCCCTGGCGTTGGACGCCGGAGCCGGCGAGGCAGCGAGAAGCCGCCGGCCATGTCTTCCTGGTGGGTTTCCCACGCTCAGGAACCACACTTCTGGAACAGGCGCTGGCTGCCAACTTCGACATCGCCTCCCTCGAGGAAGCGCCGACCCTGGCTGACGCCTATCAGGATTTCCTCAGGACCGACGACGGCTGCGAGCGGCTGGCGAGGCTCACCGCCGCGCAGGCCGAAAGCTGGCGGCGACGCTATTGGCAGGTGGTGCGCGAACATGGCGTGGAGCCAAGGCGCAAGGTCTTCCTCGACAAGGCGCCGGCCGGGACCATCAACCTGCCGCTGGTCGCAAGGCTGTTCCCCGACGCCCGCATCCTCTTTGCGATCCGCGATCCGCGCGACGTCGTGCTGAGCTGCGCCATGAACGCGTTCCAGATGAATGCGCTCACCTATGAGTTCACCAGCCTGGAGACCACCGCGGCCTGCTACGCCGCGGCCATGCGTCTTGCGGAGACCTATCGCCGCGTCCTGCCGCTGCGGATTCACGAGGTGCGCTACGAGAGGCTCACGGCCGATTTCACCGGCGAACTCGCGGTGATCTGCCGCTTCATGGGCGTCGATTTCCGGCCACAGATGGTGGACGTCGAAGCGGCCACGCGAGGTCGGACGGTGCGGACGCCGAGCGCGACGCAGGTGCGGGGCGGCCTCGATCGGGGCAGGGAAGGGCGTTGGCGCGCCTATGCCGGAGAACTCGCGCCGGTTCAGAAGATCCTGGCGCCCTGGGTCAAGGCCTTCGGTTACCCACCGACTTGACAGAGCTCCTCAAAAGTGGCATAATGCAATATTACACTCGCTCGCGCGAGCGGTCTTTGACATCGTTAAGCGACAGACCTGTCAAGGTCGCTGGACACCATTATTAATGGGGAATCGTCCATGTTTATGGACGTTAATGGTGACGGCCGGACCCACCACCGTCGTCACCCGGTAGGGCCGTCAGATACGGTGAATCCCCCGAAGCTACGGCGTTTTACGGAGGCCCTCCGTCCCCCCCCGCTCATCCTGAAGGCCGAGCGTGTAGCGAGGCCATTCAGGACCCAGGCTTTTTATGACGCCACGAGCCTCACGATAAACACTTTGGGTCCCGGATCTCGCCGCTGCACGCGGCTCGTCCAGGATGAGCGGAGAGATCTGACATCCGCACCGCAACCAATTCGTATTTTACGGCGTAACGCCCGATCTTACGGTGTTTTACGGTGGCGGCCGGCAAGCGAGCGTCGCCCATCCGTATTTGCGGCGAAAACGCCCGCATTTACGGCGTGTTTCGGTGGCCTCCGCGAGCCGGCCACGGGCAGCATGTCAAGGATTCCCGGACACCATTAATTATGGTGAAATCACCATGTTTATGGCGATTTATGGTGGAACGCCGCGCCAGGTCTCGAGCGCTGGGCCGAGGGCGTCCTTGAGCGGTCCGACCCACGGTTCGAACCGCCGCCAGACCCCGATCGAGCGGTCATAGACCGGCTGGCGCACCTGCTCGGCGCTGGGCGTGTCGATCGCGCGGCGGTTCTCGAAGAATGACAGGCACGCCGGATCGAAGGGCAGTCTCAGGTAGGCCAGCAGCCTGCGCACCTCGCCCTCGGTATCGGCTACGAGGTCCTCGTAGATCAGGCGGTGGACTGCCCCGGGCTGCACGGCGTCGAAGTGGGCCATGAGGTCCACGTAGTCGGCATAGAAGCGGCCGATGTGGCCGAGATCGAAGGCGCTGTTGAAGCCGGCAGCGAAATGCTGGCGGAAGATCGAGACACCGTTGTCCAGGGGATTGCGGCGCACGTCGACGATCCTTGCGTTGGGCAGGGCCAATCGGATGAAGCCCAGGTGCTGGAAATTCTGCGGCCGCTTGTCGACGAAGTGGGGCCGGCCAGAATGGCGCCGCCACTTCGTGCGGCGCAGGTATTCATCGCCCAGAGCCTTGCAGGCCACGCGGTCCAGCGCCGCCACGCCCTCGGGATAGCTGGCGATGGCAGCGGCGATGTTGACGAGGTCGGGTAGTTCGCCCGCGCCTTCGACGGCCGGGTGGCTGGCGATGATCTGCTCCACCAGCGACGAGCCGGACCTCGGCATGCCGACCACGAAAATCGGATCGTTCCAGATCGAGCCCCAGCCTGCGCGGGCGGCATAGAACTCACCAGTGAACACTGCCTTGGTGCCGCGGACAAAGGCGGTCGTCTCGTCGGCTCGGTAGCCGCGCAGGTCCCGTTCAATGGCGTTGCCATCGGCGTAGGCGGCGAAGGCGGCCTCGGTCTCGCCGGCATCCTCGCGGGCCTTGGCGAGCGCGAAGAGCAGCCGGGCGCGTCCCTCGGGCGGCAGGCCGGTCGACTTCAGGACGTTCTCCAGCGTCACCCGATCCGCGCTCGTGAGGTGGTGGCTTTTGATGTCGGCCAGGCGCAGCCAGGCATCGGCGCAGTCGGGATCGACGGCGACGCAGGCGCGCAGCGCCCTCACCACGCCTTCGGTATCGCCCGTCGCGCGCAGGAAGCTGGAATAGACGATGAGGGCGTGGGTCTGATCCGGAAATCGCGCGACGACAGGCTCGTAGGTTCGCGCGGCTTGGTCAAAGCGGCCGAGATCCGACAGGGCCGCGCCGCGCATGGCCAGCGCCAGGCCATCGACCGGGTCCCTCGCCAGCAGGGCGTCGAGCGTGGAGACGGCCTCGGCAAACTTCATGGCGCTGAGCAGCGCGCGGACATGAGCGATTTTCTGGACGTCCTCGGCATCGCCGGTCTTCGCCCTCGCCGCCAGCGCCGCCTGCAGGTCGCCCGAGGCCATGTGAAGGTCAGACAGCAGACGCCAGGCGGCCGGTTGGTCCGCCTTGAGTTCGAGAGACTTGGCCAGTTGCGGGCCGGCCATGCGTGACCGTCCGGCGGCGAAGTTCGCCTCAGCCTGATCCAGCAGCGCGAGCCAGCGCGGCTTGTCGGCCTGGGCGAGAGGGCGGGGCGGGCTCATCGTCGCACTATGCGGTGATCGCCTGGCGGGTCAAAGCCGGCCGAGACAGAAGAAGGACGCCGCCCCGAAAGTGCCGGACCGGCGCCCCCTTAAAATGCGTTCCGATGAAGTACGCCGCCGTTGTTCGGAACGCGCCTGGAAGATCGAGCACGATGCGGTCAGTCGCCTGACCGCATCGTGCTCCGCGCCCGTCGAGCCCCCGACAGCCAGCGCTGAAAGCCTAGAACTTGACCTTGATCCCCATGAACAGCTGGGTGCCGTTGTCATAGACCGCACGGACCTGGGTCGGGATCGCAGCGTAATATTTGAGCTTACTGTTGGTGATGTTCAGCGCATCCACCGTCAGGGCGATGTTCGGCGTGATCTGGTAGGCGAACGAGCCGTCAAGGGTGCCGAAGTTGGCCTGGCTTTCCGGCGACGCGCGGTCGAGGCCGACGAAGAAGTGCGAGCGGTAGGTATATGCCAACCGCACGCTCACGCCGTGGTCCTCGTAATAGCCGACCAGGTTGCCAGTCCATTTCGACGTGCCGATAAGCTGGTTGCCATCGGCGTCCTGGCCATCGACCCAGGTGCCGTTGGCCTGCATGCCAAAGCCCCAGCCGATCGGTTGCTGCCACTGAACTTCGATCCCGCCAAGTCGGCCCGCGATATTGAACGGAGCCGAGATGATGTACGGCGTGTTGTGACCCAGGAACATATTGAAATAGGTCTGGGTATGATTTTCAAAGGCTACGTAAGAAGAAATATCATCATAGAAAAGACTCACGGCAACCAGGGATTGCGGTCCGTAGTAATATTCGAGGCTGGTATCGAAGACCGCCGCCCTCACCGGCTGTAGATTTGCGTTTCCGCCACTGCCGACTTGGAGCAGGTCGTTGAGCGACACGCTTGCGCCCAGAGAGCTGTAGTCTGGCCGGGACATGGTCTCGGCGGCCGAGAACCGCAACAACAGGTTCTTCTCCAGGTCGAAGGTGAAGTTCGCGCTTGGCAGGATATCTACGTAATTGTGGTGAACGTCATTGTAGTAATAGTTACCATAGGCGGACGTCGTGATGAGCGGCGCGCCCGGCACTAGCTGATTTGGAGAGTTGACGTAGCTGTCTTGTATCGTGTCGACGATCCGCACGCCAAAGTTGCCGCGCCATCCATCTCCGCCGACGTGGGCCATGACATAGCCCGCAAGGTCGGTCTCGTGGACCTTGAACGATCCGAGCCAGTAGTAGTTCAGGGGCTGGACGATCGCCGAGATTGGCCCGCGAACACCGCCCGGTATAGCGTCGATGATCTGCCCGATGGTCGTCGGATTGCCGCCGATCGGGATCAGCAGTCCTGGGATGCCAAGGGCCCCCGAATTATAGCCGCTTGGATAGGATGTCGGATTGGTGGCCGAGAACGGCATGGTCGGATTGCCGAAGCACTCGTTGTTGGCGCCCAGCGTGCAGCCGCGGTCCCAACCGTCAACCTGGCGGGTGTGGTCCGAAACGTGGAAGCCGAAGTCCACGTCCTTGAAGACACCGTCGCTCACGTCCCAGACGCCATCGGCCTTGGCGTAGAATTCCTTGTCCACTGACTGGAAGCGGGCGTTCCACGACCAATCGTCAGCCAGTCCAACGGGGCTCTGCGGATTGATATTGGTCGGCGTGACGGCGAAACCGTTGCCCGACGGCGCGTAGGAAATCCCCGTGACGCCATCGACCTCGAACGAGGGTTGTTCGGGCGTTAAGCCTTCGCCCCAAGTGTAACCGACTTGGGTCTTGATGGTTACCCGGTCGTTCAGCCTGAACTTGCCGTCCAGGTTAATGTACCAGCTTTGGGCGGACTCATTCGGCCGGGTAATGTTGTCGACGATCAGGCCGTCAGTGGGAACTCCCTCAGGATTGTTGGTAGGGAAGTTCGCTGCCGTAATCGTTCCGTTTTGAACTGTATATGAGGTGGGCAAGTTATTCGCGAACTCATGCGATCCCCAGAACATATAGTTGTCGTTGTAGTTCGTCGCGTTGAGGTGCGAGTAGAAGCCGCTCAAATTTAGCTCCGCCTTGTCATCGGAGGACTTCCACTGCACCGCGCCTGTGACGCCCTCGCGCGTGCGCTCCTGTTCGAATAGCGCGGAACCAATGAGGGTCGGATAGGCGTCGCCGATCGTTAGCGGGTTGGCGGTCGCCAGGGGCATGCCGGCGGCAATCGCGCCCCATCCCAGCACTTCCTGGCCGTAGCGAACGACGCTGCGCTTCTCGTAGAAGCCCTGGAGGATGGCGCCGAAGGTGTCGTCGGCGTTCTTCCAGCCGAGCAGCGCGTTGAATTGGGGTTGCCACTGGCTGCCGTGCTGGCCGGCGTTGGTGTTGTAGGTGGCTTCGGCCGATCCTTCGAAAGTGAAGGTTTTGCTCAGGCCCAGCGGGTCGCGGGTCTGGATGTCGACCGCGCCGGAGACGCCGCCCTCGAGGATCGACGGATCCTGCGTCTTGTAGACCAAGATGTTCTGAACGATTTCAGCCGGCAGCAGGGTGAAGCTGACGCTACGGCCGACCACGCTGTACTGATCGAGGATGAACCAGTCGCCGGTTGAGACATTGTGCCCGTCGATCATGACGTTGGTGAGACTGGGCGAGGTGCCGCGGATGCTGACCCGGTCGGCCTCGTCGAAGCCGCCTTCGCCGCCGGCCGCGCCCTGTATGGAGACGCCGGGCAGACGCTGAAGGGCGTCGGCGATATTCTTGTCGGGCAGCTTGCCGATATCCGTGGCCGAGATGGCGTCGACGGAGTTCTCATGCACGCGCTTGATCTGGATGGCCTTTTCCAGGGATTGCCGGATGCCGGGCACCACGACTTCCTGAACGGTGGTCGAGTTGTCCGCCGCCATCGCCGAGTCGACCGCGAAGCCAAGCGCCGCGAAGCTCGCCGTGCCGATCAGCATGGTTCTGCAAAGTTTCATTCTTATCTCCCCCAGAAGGAGCCGCGTCCGACGGCTCTTCGTCAAAGGCCAATTTGATACCAATTCGACGCATCCAGCCCGAAAACTCACACAATCGGACACGGATTGACGCGAGGTTGTCACAATCTCTGCTGCGCGCGCAAGCCCAAATTGACATAAATCTAGTACCAATTAAATTTTGGTATGCAAACGTTGCGGGGTCGTGGCACAAACGCATCAGGCGGGCTGGCTGACGCGTTCGCGGGCCGGCCACAGTGGGGCCAAGGGGAATAAGGAATTCAGAGCGTGGCGGCGTCGCTATCTGACCTGATTGGCGGTTTGGGCGAGCAATCGCCGGGCCCGCTCTATCAACAGCTGCACCGCGCCCTCAGGTCCGCGATCGCCAACAAGCAGCTCGCCCCCGATGAGGCCCTGCCGCCCGAGCGCGACATGGCCCAGGATCTGGGCGTCTCGCGGATCACCGTGCGCAAGGCGCTGGACGCGCTGGTGGACGAGGGCCTGGTCACCCGGCGGCAGGGCGCCGGCACCTTTGTCGCCGCGCGCGTGGAGAAGAGTTTCTCGAAACTGTCGTCGTTCACGGAGGATATGCTGGCGCGCGGGCGCACACCCCGCAGCGCCTGGCTCAAGCGGACCGACGGCGCGGTAACCCCCGAGGAGGCAATGATCCTGGGACTGAGCCCGGCCACGCCTGTCTATCGATTCAGCCGCATTCGCTTTGCCGATGAGCTGCCGATGGCGCTCGAGTACACGACAGTGCCGAGCTTCAGCCTGCCGTCCAAGGAGGCGGTTGAGGAGTCTCTCTACGAGGCGCTGGAACGTCATGGCCACCGGCCGGTGAGGGCCCTGCAACGCCTGCGCGCGGTTCTGTTCAGCGACGAACAGGCGAAGCTGCTCAACGTGTCCGAAGGATCGCCCGGCCTGTTGATCGAGCGGCGCGGCTTCCTCCGTGACGGACGCCCGGTGGAGTTCACCCAGTCCTACTACCGCGGCGATGCCTACGACTTCGTGGCGGAACTCAACGACGGGGCGCCATGAACCGCGCGCCGACGAGGATGCTGCGCGAAGCCGGCGAAGCGCCCGATCGGGTCCGCGATCAGCTTGCCGCCAACGCCGGGATTGTCTCAACGCTCGCCGAGCGCCTGCGCGCGAGGCCGCCGCGGGCGGTGACGACCCTGGGCCGCGGCAGCTCCGACAATGTCGCCACCTTCGCTCGCTACCTCATCGAGACGCGGCTGGGAGTTATGACCGCCTCCTCCTCGCCGTCGGTGAGCTCGATCTACGAAGCTTCGCCGGACATGGAAGGGACGCTGTGCCTGGCGATCTCGCAGTCCGGCCGCAGTCCGGACCTTTTGGCCGCCGCGCAGGCCCATCAGGCCGCCGGCGCCATTGTGGTGGCCCTGGTCAACGACGAGGCCTCGCCCCTGGCCGAACTGGCCGACGTCACCCTGCCCCTGAAAGCCGGACCCGAACTCAGCGTGGCCGCGACCAAATCCTTCATCACCGCGCTCGCCGGCGTCGCCCAACTCGTGGCGGCCTGGAGCGGCGAGCAAGCCCTGCAGGCGGGCGTCGCGGCCCTCCCGGACCAGTTGGCGAAGGCCTGGACGCTCGACTGGAGCGCCGCCGTCCAGCCTCTGACGAAGGCTGACCACCTCTATGTCGTCGCCCGCGGCCTCGGCTTCGCTGTCGCCCAGGAGGCGGCGCTGAAGTTCAAGGAGACCTGCGGGTTACATGCCGAGGCCTTCAGCTCGGCCGAGATCCGGCACGGGCCCATGGCCCTGGTCGGACCCTCGTTCCCGGTGCTGGCCTTCACCCAGGACGATGAAACCGAGCAGGGCGTCGAGGCGGCGTCGGCCACCTTCGTGCGCCAGGGCGCGGCTGTTATCCAGGTGGGCGGCGGCAGCGGCGCCGGTGTCCTCAACCTTCCCTCGATCAAGGCCCATCCGGCGCTTGAGCCGATCGGCCAGATCCAGAGCTTCTACCGCCTCGCCGACGCTCTGGCCCGAGCGCGCGGCTTCGATCCGGACCGGCCCTCGCATCTCGCCAAGGTCACCGAGACGATCTGATGAACCTGGCGCTCGTCAACGGCCAGGTGATGACCGACCATGGCCTGCAGGAAGGGCTGGCGGTGGTTCTCGCCGCCGACCGCATCGCCAGGCTCTGCCCGATCGGAGAGCTTCCAGCGAAGCTGCCCCGTCACGACCTCGGCGGCAGCCGCCTCCTGCCCGGCTTCATCGACGTTCAGGTCAATGGCGGAGGCTGGCTGCTGTTCAATGATTCGCCGACGGCGGAATCGATCGCAGCCATCGGCGCCGCGCATCGTCGTTTTGGTACAACGGGCTTCCTGCCGACCCTGATCAGCGATGAATTCGGCATCGTCGGCAAGGCGATCGCCGCCGTCCGCGAGGCCATCCGGCGCGGCGTCCCGGGTGTCCTCGGCGCCCATATCGAAGGGCCTTTCCTCAATAGTGACAAGAAGGGCATTCACGACGCCGCGAAGCTGAGGCGAATGGATGACGCGGGACTGGACCTGCTGACGTCCCTGGACGTCGGGCGCACCCTCGTGACCCTGGCCCCGGAGGTTGCCGGCGCGGCGATGATCGGCCGATTGGCCATGGCCGGAGTGACCGTCTCCGCTGGCCACACCAACGCCTCCTACGGCCAGACCATCGCCGCCCTGGACGCCGGGCTCACCGGCTTCACCCACCTGTTCAACGCCATGTCGCCGATCGCCAGTCGCGCGCCCGGCGTCGTCGGCGCGGCCCTTTCTGACGAGCGATCCTGGTGCGGGATCATTGTGGACGGCCAGCACGTCGATCCCGTGGTTCTGAAGCTGGCCCTCAAATGCCGCCCATTGAGCCGCTTTATGCTGGTGACCGACGCCATGCCGTGCGTCGGCACGGACCTGAAAACCTTTACGCTTCAGGGCAAGACCATCACCGTGCGCAATGGGGCCTGCTTCGACGGGCGCGGGCGCCTTGCCGGGTCGGACCTCGACATGGCGATGGCGGTGCGCAACGCGGTGAACCTTCTGGGGGTCAGCCTGGCCGACGCCTCCCATATGGCCAGCCGCAACCCGGCGGAATTCCTCGGCCTGGGTAATGAGATTGGACGGATCGCGCCGGGTTATCGCGCCGATCTTGTGCTGCTCGATGAGGCCCTCAATGTTTGCCGGACCTGGATCAGTGGCGACGTGTCGGACGAAACGCCGGTCCTCGCCGCCGCCGGCGATGGCTAGAGGCTGGCTTCCGGCCGCGGCCTTCGCCCTCGCGATCGCCGCAGCCGCCTTCACCTCGCGAGCCGCGCCGATCAGCGTGGATGTGGTCCCCAAGCCGCTGACGGCTGAGCAGGGCGCTGGCGCCCCCGTTCGGCTGGGGGCGGGTACAGTGGTGGTCACGCCCCTCGGCGACACGGGCGCGCGGACCGCGGCGGCCTTCCTCGAGGATCTGGCGCGGCGCTCGCGTGGGCTTGTCCTGACGCCGGCCGCTCGGCCTGCCCGGACGGCCATTGTTTTCATCCGCACCGCCGGCGCGGCCCACAGCGAAGCCTATCGCCTGATCATTGGCGATCGCCGTGTGCGCGTAGAGGCCTCCTCCGATGCCGGCCTGCTCTATGGGGCGGTGACTCTGTGGCAGCTGATCACCGTCGAGCCGGGTCGCGGCGGCGTGACCCTGCCGAGCCTCGTCATCGAGGATAAGCCGAGGTTCGCCTGGCGCGGCCTCTTGCTGGATTCGGCCCGCCACATGCAGTCGCCGGCCTTCATCCTCGAGACGATCGACTGGATGGCGTTGCACAAGCTGAACCTTTTGCAATGGCACCTCACCGACGACCAGGGCTGGCGCCTGCCGGTGGCGGGATACCCGCGGCTGACCGAGATCGGCGCCTGGCGCGTTTCTCCCAATCTGGGTTCGCCGCCCATCGATCCAAAGACCGGAAAACCCAGGCTCTACGGCGGGTTCTACAGCCTCGCCGACATCCGCCGGATCGTCGCCCACGCGCGGGCGCGGCACGTGACCATCGTGCCGGAGATCGAGATGCCGGGGCACGCCCTATCGGCCTTGCTGGCCTATCCGGAACTCTCGGCCGGCCCGGTCCCGGCCAGAGCGCTGCAGAACGATTGGGGGCTGATCCCGGATGCCTTCGGCGTCGATCCGCCGGTTTTCGCGTTCCTCGACAAGGTGCTGGCCGAGGTGACGGACCTGTTTCCTGGGCCCTACGTCGGCATCGGCGGCGACGAGGTCCCGCTCGACCTGTGGAAGGCCTCGCCCAAGGTCCAGGCGCGGATGAAAGCGCTTGGCATCGCCGACGAGGCTGCGCTGCAGAACTGGTTCATCCGCCAGGTGGATCAATCGCTCAGAAGGCGCGGGCGGCGCCTGGTCGGCTGGGAGGAGATCCTCCACGGCGGGCCTCTGCCACCTGATGCAGTGGTCTCGTCATGGCAGGGCGCGGCCAGCGCCGTCACAGCCACCGAGGCCGGCCACGACGTCGTGCTGGCGATCGCGCCCACACTCTATTTTGACAACCGCCAGAGTGCGCTGGCGAGCGAGCCGCCCGGACGGGGCTGGGTGGTGAGTCTGAAAGACATCTATGCCCTGGATCCGGCCAATCCGCCCTTGCCGCCCGCCAAGCCGGCCGTGGCTGGCGCACCCCCTCCGCCAACGCTCACCCTCTCGGACGCGGATCGGACCCGTATCCTGGGCGTTCAAGGCAACCTTTGGACGGAGCACGTGCGCACAGATGATCGCGCGGGACTCATGACTTGGCCAAGGTCGGCCGCCGTGGCCGAGGTCGGCTGGACGGCGCAGCCTCTGCGCACCTGGCCGGACTTCCTCGCCCGTTTGCCGGCCGAGGTCTCGCGATTCGCCGGCGTCGGTCTCGCCGAAGATCAAAGCGCGCTGGCCGTCGAGCTCGACGCGTCGACGACCGCCGACGGCAGGGCCAAGGTGGTCCTCTCCAACCAGACCAATTACGGTCAGGTCCGCTACACTCTCGATGGTGGTCCGCCTACGGCGGTCTCGCCGGCCTATGCCGGACCGCTCGGAACAGCCCTGCCGGTTCGGGTCCGGGCCGCAGCTTTCGTCGATGGACGGACAATTTCCCCGCCGCTGGACGAGCGCCTGGACGCCGCCTCTGTGCGCACGCGCGTCAGCCAGCAACTCACGCTTTGCCCGGGAACCCTGCCTCTGAACCTCGAGGGTCAACCCACCGCCGAGGGACGCCGGCCGGTGTTCCTCATCCAGATCATGAACCCGTGCTGGATCTGGCCGGACGTCGATCTGACCGGCGTCGGGCGCGTCCGGCTGACGCTGGCCGCGACGCCTGACAATCTGCAGCTCGGACCCCAGGCGAGCCAGGTGATCCATCGGCCGTCGGACTCATCGACCGGCGCCATCGAGGTCAGGCTCGACAATTGCGACACCGGCGAGCGTCTCGCAGTGGCGCCGCTGCCAAGCCCCCACGCCGAAGTCTCGCTCGACCTCGATCTGCCTGCGCGCGCGGGCCCGCACGCGCTATGCTTCGTCCACGCCGACGGCGGCCGGCCGGGTCCGATCTGGGGCCTCGAAAAGGTCGAGCTCGCGCCGCCGGCTGCGGCGGGGGCGAATCATGGCTGACCTGACGATCGTCTCGCCGATGCGCGGCTGGGCCGCGCCCTTGGACGAGGTCGACGATCCGGTGTTCTCCGGCCGGATGCTCGGCGATGGCGTGGCGGTCGACCCGACCGGGCCGGAGCTACGCGCGCCGTGTGACGCGGAGGTGCGCAGCATCCACCACGCCGGCCATGCTGTCAGTCTCAGAGCCGCCAACGGCGCCGAGATCCTGATGCACGTAGGTCTGGAAACCGTCGCCCTCGGCGGCAAGGGATTCCAGCGTCACGTCCGCGACGGCGACGAAGTCAAGCAGGGCGATCTCCTCCTCACCGTCGACCTCGATCAGGTGGCGGCACTCGCCAAGAGCCTCATCACCCCGATCGTCGTCACCAACGGCGAAGATTTCGCAATCGTCTCCCGCCAGGTCGGGCGGCGCGTGGAGATTGGCGATCCGCTGATGGTGATTCGGGGCGGGGAGGGCGCTCAGGCCACCGAAGAGACCGAGGCGCCGGCGGTCGTTCGCACGGTCAGGGTTCCGCTGGCCCACGGCCTCCACGCCCGGCCCTCCGCCCTCGTCGCCGCCGAGGCCAAGCGGCACCGCGCCGATGTCACCCTCGCCGCTGGCGGCAGATCCGCCAACGCCAAGAGTCCGGTGGCGATCATGGCGCTGGGCCTCGGGCAAGGCGTCGAAGTGCAGATCGCTGCGCGCGGGCCGGAGGCGGAGTCGGCTGCGGCGGCCCTTGCCGACCTCATCGCTCATCGCCTGCCGCCGGAGCCGCCATCGGCCGAGCCCGTCCCCAAACCCGCGCCGAAGGATACGTCCGCGCCCAAGGCCGGTCGCCTCACTGGCACGCCCGCCGCTCCGGGCCTTGCCATCGGCCGGGCCCATCGGCTGATTCCGGCGGAGATTGTGGTGAACGAGGTCTCGCAAGGGACCGAAACCGAGACCCTGGCGCTTGCCGCCGCTCTCGATGCCCTCCGCGCCCGCCTCGCCGGCCAGACAATCGGCCCCAGAGAGCAGCGTGAGATCATGCAGGCTCACCTCGCCTTCCTCGACGACGAGGACCTGATCGGCGCCGCCAACCAGGCGATTGCCGCCGGCCAGAGCGCCGGAGCCGCCTGGCGTGGAACGGTGCGCGGCCAGATCGAGATCGTCCGCGCCATCGCCGATCCTCGTATCGCTGAGCGGGCGGACGACCTGGCGGACCTCGAGCGGCAGGTTCTGGCCGAGCTGGCCGGCGAGACGGAGCCGAAGCAGGTGCTTCCGGCGGGCGCGGTGATCGTCGCCGACGAGTTGGGGCCCGGCCAGCTCATGGGCCTTGAAGGCGATCTCGCCGGTATCTGCACCGCCGGCGGCGGTCCGACCTCGCATGTGGCCATCCTCGCCGCGGCTCTCGGCGTGCCGGCGGTTGTGGCGCTCGGGCGTTCGATCCTGAGCGTGCCGGATGGCGCGGGTCTGATCGTCGACGGCGATTCCGGCGAGGTGATGGTGGCCCCCGCCGCGGCCGAGATCGAGGCGGCGCAGACCCGCCTCGCCGAGCGTCAGGTGCGACTCGCCAAGTCTCGCGCCGAGGCGGCCGAGCCCTGCCGCACCGCCGACGGCGTACGCATCGAAGTGTTCGCCAACCTTGGATCCGAAGCCGACGCCAAGGCAGCAATGGCCAATGGAGCCGAGGGCTGCGGCCTGCTGCGTACCGAGTTCCTCTTCCTGGAACGGAGCCGCGCGCCGGACGAGGACGAGCAGTGGCGCGCCTACCAGACCATCGCCGACACCCTCGCCGGCGCGCCGTTGATCATCCGCACGCTCGACATAGGCGGCGACAAGCCGGCCCCCTTTCTCGATCTCCCGGTCGAGGAGAACCCGGCCATGGGGCTGCGCGGCGTGCGGGTTTCGCTGTGGCGGCCGGACCTTCTCGACGTCCAGCTGCGCGCCGTCCTGAGGGTGCGCCCCGAAGGCCAGTGCCGAATTCTCGTGCCGATGGTGGCCAGCCTGGCCGAACTGAAAGCGGTCAAAGACAGGGTCGAGGCGGCCAGGCGTGAGACCGGCCACGAGGGCCCAATCGAGGTCGGCGTGATGGTCGAGACGCCGGCGGCGGCGGTCACGGCCGACCTGCTCGCCGCCGAGGCGGATTTCCTCTCGATCGGCACCAATGATCTGACGCAGTACGGGCTGGCCATGGACCGCGGCAATCCGCAGGTGGCCAGCGGCGTCGACGCCTTGCACCCGGCGGTGCTCCGGTTGATCGCGGCGACCACCCACGGGGCCAGTTCGCATGGCAAGCTGACCGCGGTGTGCGGCGGCCTGGCGGCGGATGCGGCCGGGGCGGCGATTCTCATTGGCCTGGGCGTCCGCGAGCTGTCGGCGCCGCCCGCCTCGATCCCGGACATCAAGGCCAGGGTGCGGGCTCTCACCGTGCCAGGCTGCGAAGCCCTCGCGGCGAAGGCCCTAGACTGCTCGAGCGCGGCGGAAGTGCGTGTTCTCGTCCGGGCGTCGGAGCCCGGCGGATAGAGATCCAGGGAGCTGAGCCATGAAGATCGGCCGCGTGGAAGTGTCGATGGGGGCGCTGCAGCCCCTTGGCCGCGCCCTGATGCTTCCGATCGCGGTGTTGCCGGTGGCCGGCCTGTTGCTTCGCCTGGGGCAGCCGGATCTCCTCAACATCGGTTTCGTCGCCTCCGCCGGCGACGCCATTTTCCATAGCCTCGGCCTTCTCTTCGCCATCGGCGTGGCTGTGGGCTTCGCCAAGGACGGCAACGGCGCCGCGGGCCTGGCGGGCGTCGTCTGTTTCCTCGTGGCGACCAACGGCGCCGAGGCCCTGATTGCCGCGCCCAAGGCAGCCGCCGGCATCGACGTCAAGTCGGCTGCGCTGATCGCAGCCGACTATCGGACTCAGGCCCTGTTCAAGCTGAGCGTGCCGCTTGGCATCCTCTCAGGCATCATCGCCGGGAATTTCTACAACCGCTTCGGGGCCATCAGGCTGCCGGACTTCCTGGCCTTTTTCGGCGGCCGTCGGTTCGTGCCGATCGTCAGCGGCTTGGCCGGCCTGGCTCTGGCGGGGGTCTTCGGCTTGGCCTGGACCGGCCTGGACGCCGGCATCGATGGCCTGAGCCGCATGATCATCGGCGCCGGGCCGATCGGCCTCTTCCTCTACGGCATGCTCAATCGGTTGCTGATCGTCACCGGCCTGCACCACATCCTCAACAACATCGCCTGGTTTATCATTGGGGATTATCACGGCGTCACGGGCGATCTGAACCGCTTCTTCGCCGGCGACAAAACGGCTGGCTCGTTCATGGCCGGTTTCTTCCCAGTGATGATGTTCGGCCTGCCGGCGGCGTGCCTGGCCATGTTCCACGAGGCCAAG
>DASXBY010000058.1:0-1565 GCA_036491455.1 Caulobacteraceae bacterium | reverse complement strand
GCAGCTCGTGGGCGTCGGTGTCGGAAAGCGACGGTGGTACGCGACTATCTTTTCCTTCGACAGACCCAGGTCGCGAAGTATTTCAACGGAACGTCGTGGTAGGTCTCTGTCACGGGCGCGCTCCACTCCGCGCTCGTCCTCCACGTGGTCCCCGTCCTGTCGACCGCTGGTCCTCACGCGCGCCCCTCCCTGTTCATCCCGGCCGTTCCTCCCACATTTCACGTCTCTGAGGTGCAGTATATGACAACGCGCAGCGTTTTAGTGGTGTACCTCTTAAGTTTGACAGGAATGCGTCGGCTGGCCCGCCGCGTCTCGGTTTCCGGCGTCTAGACGTCATGTTCGCGGGCTGAGCCGGTGGCCCGCCCTTTTCGTTCAGTTAAGAACGAGGGTTGCTCGGGCAAACCGAGCGGAGCCTCATGCACGGAGGGCGGACCATGGGAAAGCGTAGCGAAGTCTTTGTGGCTTTTGATGTCGCCAAGAAAAAGCATGCCGTGGCGATCGCGGAAGGCGGCCGGACCGGCGAAGTCCGTTTTCTCGGCGATGTCGAGAACAGTCCGCCGCCGATCGAACGGACGATCAAGAGGTTGGCGGACCGATACGACCGGCTGCATGTCTGCTTTGAAGCCGGGCCGACGGGTTATGGGCTTTATCGCCAGGTCAAGGCGCTCGGTCACGATTGCATGGTGGTCGCTCCAGCCTTGATCCCGAAACGGTCGGGCGAGCGCATCAAGACGAACCGGCGTGATGCGGTCACGCTGGCGCGACTGCATCGGGCTGGCGAACTGACAGGCGTCTGGGCGCCGGATGCGGCTCATGAGGCGGTGCGAGATCTTGTGCGGGCCCGCGAGGCGGCGGCGGACGACCTTCGCCGCAAACGCCAGCAGCTGCTTTCCTTCCTCCTGCGGCACAGCCGCATTTACAGCGGCGGCGGCCATTGGACGCTGGCGCACCGACGCTGGCTCGCCGGCCAGAAGTTCGAACACACCGCGCAGCAGATCGTCTTTCAGGAAGGCATCGACACGATCGAAGATGCCCTCCAGCGCCTGCGCCGCCTCGAGAAGCAGCTCGCCCTCATCGTGCCGGAGTGGACCATGGCGCCGGTCGTGGAGGCCTATCAGGCGATGCGCGGCGCTTCGTTTCTCGTCGCAGTGACCTTCGCCGCCGAGATCGGCGACGTGCGACGGTTCGATACGCCAAGACAGCTGATGTCGTTCCTCGGACTCGTCCCAGCGGAGAGCTCGACCGGCGATACGATCCGGCGGAAGGGCCTCACCCTTGCGGGTAATCGGCGCGCCCGGCGGGCGCTGGTCGAGGCGGCCTGGACATATCGCTATCCCGCACGGGTCAGCGAGACCTTGAGAGCTCGCCTGGAGGGACTGCCAAAGCCCGTCCACGACATCGCCTGGAAGGCGCAGGTCCGTCTATGCGCTCGTTATCGCCGCCTCAGCGCGACGGGCAAGAAGCTGCCCATCGTGGTGGCGGCGATCGCTCGCGAGATGGCCGCGTTCTTGTGGGCCATCGGACACGAGGTCGCGCCAGCGTAGGGCGCGGCGCTCTCTTCTTCC
>DASXBY010000057.1:0-8122 GCA_036491455.1 Caulobacteraceae bacterium | reverse complement strand
GAGAGCAGCACGTCATATCTGCCCTCGTAGAAAGCGGCCATGACATCATCGAGTCGGGTCGGCGCAAGCTGGCCGTGGCCGACTACGAACTTCACCTCAGGCGCATGATCGGTGAGGAATCGCTCGAGGTCCGGCAGGTCGCGGATGCGTGGGGCGACGAAATATGTCTGACCGCCCCGGAATTTCTCTCGCAACAGCGCCTCTCGGATCGAAATCGGATCGTAAGGCGTGACGAAGGTCCTGACGGCGAGACGGTCCACAGGCGGCGTGGCGATCACCGACATCTCGCGAATGCCGGAGAGGGCCATCTGCAAGGTCCGCGGTATCGGGGTCGCGGTGAGGGTGAGCACGTGCACTTCCGCCCGGAGCGCCTTGAGAGCCTCCTTATGCTTCACCCCGAAATGCTGTTCCTCATCGACGATGACCAGGCCGAGGTCCTTGAACTTGACCTGCTTGGAGAGCACCGCGTGAGTGCCGATAACGATCTCCGCCTCGCCGGTCTCAAGCGATCGCCGGGCGGCTTGGGCTTCCGGCGCGGGCACCAGGCGCGAAAGCCGCACGATGCGCACCGGCCAGCCTTGGAATCGTTCGCTAAAGGTCGCGAAATGCTGCCGCGCCAGGAGAGTCGTCGGGCAGACGATCGCCACTTGGCGTCCGCTCATCGCCATCACGAAGGCGGCTCTCAGCGCCACCTCGGTCTTGCCGAAACCGACATCGCCGCAGATCAACCTGTCCATCGGCTTGCCGGACGCGAGATCGGCCAGGACGTCGGAGATTGCGTTCAACTGATCGTCGGTCTCCTCATAAGGGAACCGGGCGCAGAATTCGTCGTACAGGCCGTGCGGCGGTTCGGTTGCTTCCACATCCCGGGTCGCCCTGGCGGCGGCGATCGCGATCAGGCCCTCGGCCATGTCACGCAGGCGTTCCTTGGCCCGCGCCTTGCGCGCCTGCCAGGCCGCGCCGCCCAGGCGGTCGACCTGGACCCCCTCGCCTTCCGAGCCGTAGCGAGTGAGCAGGTCTATATTCTCGACCGGCAGATAGAGCTTGGCGTCCTCGGCATAATGCAGCTCGAGGCAGTCATGCGGCGCGCCCATGACATCCAGGGTGCGCAGACCGGAATAGCGGCCGATGCCATGATCGATGTGGACGACGAGATCGCCCTGGGCGAGGGCCGTGGCCTCGGCCAGGAAGTTCGACGCCCGTCGCCGACGCCGGGGTCTGGCCAGACGATCGCCGAGGATGTCGGTCTCGGAAATCACAGCCAGTTCGTCGGTCTCGAAACCAGCGTCGAGAGGCAGGCTGGCGCGCTGTGGCGTCCGGGGATCGGCGGCTCTGGCCGCTTGCCAATCGGGGGCCAGCGGCAGGCGTGAAAAGCCGTGGTCCGCAAGCATGGCAGCGAGCCGATCCGACGAGCCTTCCGACCATGAGGCGAAGATCACCCGCTTGCCGACCGCCGCGAGGGATCTGGCGTGGTCGGCGGCGGCTTCGAACAAGTTGACACTGTCCCGGGCGCGTTCGGCGGCGAAGGCGCGGCCCAGGCGCGCGCCCATGTCGATGACACTCTCGGCGCTCTCGTGCTGGAACGGCGTGAATTTGCGGCTTGGACGCTTCGCCAGCACCGCGTCCCATTCCAGGCTGTCGAGGTAGAGGGCCGATGGCGGCAGGGCCCGGTAGTGGGCGCTACGATCGGCCTGGGCCCGGGCCTCATGGGCATCGGCGATCATCGCCAGGCGCTCATCCCTGGCCTCCGTGGCCAGGTGATCAAGGGCGATCAGGCAGTCTGTCGGCAGGTAGTCGTCGAGATGGTCGAGGTGGTCATAGAACAGAGGCAGCCAATGCTCCATGCCGGCGCGTCGGCCGCCCTCGCTCACCGTCTCGTAGAGAGGGTCATCGCCGGCGGCGCCGAAGGCCGCGAGATAGCCGGTGCGGAAGCGAGCCACGGAGCCGGGGTCCAAGAGAACCTCGCTCACGGGCAACAAGTCGATCGCCTTGAGCTGGCGGGTTGAGCGCTGGGTCTCCCGGTCGAAGGCGCGGATCGCTTCGAGGGTGTCGCCGAAGAGATCAAGGCGCACGGGCTCGGCCGCACCCGGCGGGAAGACGTCGATCACGCCACCTCGGATGGCGAATTCGCCTCGTTCCGAGACGGTCGAGGCGCGATGGTAGCCGTTGACCGCGAAGTGTCGCTCCAGCGCCTTCAGGTCGATATCGGCGCCGACCCTGGTGGACCAGGATGCGGCCAGCAACGCCTCTTTCGGCGGGACTCGCTGGATCATCGCCGACGCGGTGGTGATCAGCAGGCACGGATTTTCCGTCTCCAAGCCCCGTGCGAGTCGTATGAGCGCCGCCATGCGCTCGGCGGCGCTGGCCGCAGAGGGACCGATCCGGTCGTATGGCAGGCAATCCCAGGCGGGAAATTCGAGGACCTCGATCTCCGGGGCGAAGAAGGCGAACGCGTCACGAAACGCCTGCGCGCGGGAGCCGTCACGGGCGACGAACAGGCAAAGACCGCCTCTGGCCCGGCAGATATCGCCCATCGCCAAGGCGTCGAAGCCTTCGGGCGCGGCGCAGAGCTCGAGCGCGCCTTTGGCCTGCGCAACGGCGCGAAGAACGGGCGAGGCAGTCATGGTCGGGGTCGGATCAGCCGTGGCGCGCCGCCAGGCCGGACCAGGCGCTTTCCTTCAACGCGGCAAGGACGCCGTTATCCAGTTCGGCGGGAGGCGCCGCGCCGCCGACGATCCAGGCGTAGAGGTCGTGGTCGTTCTCTTCGAGAAGACGCTCGAAACTCGCCAGCTCCGATTGGGTCATGGTGGCGACCCGGGCATCGGCGAAGGGGCCCAAGATCAGGTCGGCCTCGCGAAATCCTCGCCGCCAGGCGCGCAGCCTGGCGCGTTTGACCCGCGCCTCATCCATGGTCGCGCAAATAGGGTTCGACCGGTCCGCGAAGTTTCACGGTCATCGGCTTGCCGTGACGGTCCAGGGTGTGTCCGACGGAAAGGCGCACCCAACCCTCGCTGACGCAATATTCCTCCACATTGGTCTTCTCGACACCGTTGAAGCGCACGCCAACGCCCCGCTCCAGCAGGCTGGCGTCATGGAATGGAGACTCGGGGTCAGCCGATAGGCGGTCTGGCAGGGTTTCGCTCATGAGGGTCATTCTTGGTGGCCGGCCCGGTCATAGCCGCTCGAGGCGAATCATGGAACGCCGATTGGCGGGACGAGGCCCCGATGCCGCTATAGTCACGCCATGCGCCCACCCGCGTTGTTCCCATTGTTCGCGCCTGTCACCAGCCTCAAAGGCGTGGGTCCGCGCGTGGCGCCGCTTCTCGAAAGAGTCGCCGGCCCACTGGTACGCGACCTGTTGTTCCTCGTCCCCCACTCCGTCATTTGTCGTCGGCCCGCCACGGTGGCGACGGCGCGTGAAGGCGAGATCCAGACCTTCAAGCTGACCATCGCTTCGCACGAGCGGCCGGCTAGGCCCCAGTCGCCATGGAAGATCCGTGCGTTCGACGACTCCGGTTTGATCACCCTGGCCTTTTTCAAGGGCCACGGACCGCACCTCGAGCGGGCTCATCCGCCGGGAACGGTGCGGATGGTGAGCGGCAAGGTCGAGGCCGATCGCTTCTCGGCAACCCTGCAGATCGCGCATCCTGACTACATGGTCTCGCCCGAGCGCGCCGACGATATTCCAGACATCGAGCCAGTTTATCCGACCACCGCCGGCCTTCCGTCACGTTCGGTCCGACGTTTTGTGCAGGAGGCTCTGGGTCGCGTTCCGGACCTGCCGGAATGGGACGATGCGGCCTTTGTCGCCCGGGAGCGGTGGCCTGCCTGGAAGGCGGCCTTGGCGTCACTGCACGCTCCAGTCAGTGAAGCCGACTTGGCCGCGGGAACAGCGCAGAGACGACGCCTGGCTTTCGACGAGCTGCTGGCGCACCAGCTGGCGCTCGGTCAGCGAAAGGCTCGTGCGCGCGCAGAGCCCGCTCCGGTCATTGCCGCCAGCGACCTCGCCGCGGCAGCGGAAGCGGCCCTCCCCTACCGATTCACCGCCGCCCAGGTCCGGTCCCTTACCGAGATCCGCGCCGATCTCGCCTCAGGCCAACGAATGACGCGGCTGCTTCAGGGCGATGTCGGCTCTGGCAAGACGGTGGTGGCCATGCTGGCCATGTTCGATGCCGCCGCGGCCGGACTCCAGTCGGCGCTGATGGCCCCGACCGAGATCCTCGCTCGCCAACATTTCGATACTTTGGGTGGCCCAATGGCCTCACTGGGCGTGCTGGCCGTGCTCCTTACTGGTCGCGATAAGGGCGTGGCGCGCGCCGCCAAGCTGGCTCAGATCGCCGATGGCCGCGCCGCCGTGGTGGTCGGAACCCACGCCCTCTTCCAGGATGATGTCGCTTTCGCTGCCCTCGCCCTCACTGTCATCGACGAGCAGCACCGTTTCGGCGTGTCGGAACGCTCAAGGCTGCAGGCCAAGGGGGCCGGCGTACACCTGCTGGCGATGTCTGCCACTCCCATCCCAAGGACCCTCGAGCTCACAGCCTATGGCGACCTTGACGTCTCTCGTCTCGACGAGAAGCCGCCGGGACGCAGGCCTGTGGCCACGCGGGCGGCGCCGATGAACCGGCTGCCGGACGTGACCGCCCGGCTTCGGGTCGCGGTGGCATCCGGCGCCCAGGCCTTCTGGATCTGTCCGCTTGTGGCGGAGTCCGAAGCTCTGGATGTGGCCGCCGCCGAGGCCCGTGCGGAGGTGCTCAGACGCGAGTTCGGCAGCGCGGTTGGCCTCGTCCACGGACGCCTGCCTCCCGCCGACAAGGATCAGGTAATGGCCGATTTCGTCGACGGTCGGCTCAAGGTGCTGGTGGCGACCACGGTGGTCGAGGTGGGCGTCGACGTTCCGGCTGCGACGATCATGGTCATCGAACAGGCCGAACGATTCGGCCTCGCTCAGCTTCACCAACTTCGTGGCCGCGTCGGCAGGAGCCGGGCCGAAAGTAGTTGCGTGCTGCTCTACGATCCGCCGCTGTCCGACATGGCTTCGCGGCGACTGGACATCCTGCGGCGAACGGACGACGGCTTCGTCATCGCCGAAAAGGACCTCGAACTGCGCGGCGGTGGCGATCCGCTGGGTCTCGCCCAGAGCGGATTCCCGGCCTATCGCCTAGCCGACCCTGTCGCTCACCGTGACCTGATCCGCCCCGCCGCCGACGATGCGCGTCTGATCCTTGGACGCGACCCGACGTTGGCCTCGCCCCGCGGCAAGGCCGTCGCAGCGCTGCAAGCCCTGTTCGACTGGCGCCCCGAAGCTCCTCTCAGTGGGGCTGGCTAGAGCGCCAGCTGGCGACGCGAGCGGTGGCGTCGGCCTCGAGGTCCGCCCATAAAAGGTTGTACGGGGGCGCGCGCAATCGGTCGGCCCAGGAACCTTGCGGCCTCAGAGACGTACTGCGCGGACGGCTCACCTGCAGCACGCCGTTCAGGCACCTCGCGCTCACCTGGCGGGCCATGAAGCCGGGCCGCGCGCCCCACTCGAGGCCGGTGGCGTTGGCCGCGCCGAGATTGTCCTTGGGCGGCGCCAAGGCGTCGCTCACGCCCCCGAGCAGCGGATTGACGCACAACACAGGCGCCTGGGCGAGCTGTTCAAGGCTACCGTCCGCGCTCCACACCCTGCTCCTGGAGAGGAGCTTGAGAATACGCGGGAAGTCTCCCGCCGGAGCCGAGATCCAGGCGACCACGCAGCCAGCCTCGTCACGCCGGGCGCAAGCTTCGACCGGCGCGCCGGGCTCGAAGTCGGACGCCCGCACCACGGTCTCGATGAGGTATGCCGCCACCATTCGATCGCGCAGCGCCGGATTTGGCGCGATCTCGTCGGCGATCAGACGGTCGGCCAGCACGCCGCCCTGCTCCACGCCCGCCAGAATGAACGGCCGACCGTGATTTAGATGGGCGAGGTAATAGTCGAACGCGGCCTTGACGTCGCCGTATGCGAACTCGCGCGCCTCGATGGCGTCATCGAACAAACTAAGGGACGTATAGAGGCTAGCCTGGCGATAGCGAGGCGCGAACACGGCGCCGGCGGCGGCGAAGGGCGCGGCATAGTTGGGCGCCACAACCCGCTGATAGAGAACTTTCGCCTTCCTGTCGTTGATCGGCCCATTCCAGTCGCGACCGCCATCGAAGGTGGTGGGATGGATGAAGAACACGTCGACGCCTCCGCGCTCACCGGGCCTTGGCAACTGATCCCAAGCGGCGGCCTTGGCATAGTCGGGCGCCGGCGGCGGCCGGTATACCGTGTAGGGTACCTGGGGATCGAGCAGGGCCTCCAGGATGTCATCCCGCCAGACATAAAGCGCGATCAGGACCGCCCCGACAAAGAGCGCCGTCCAAACTGCCAGCCAGAAGCGCCATCCCCGTCGGGCCATCACGCCTCGTTACATGAGCGCCGTCAGACGCGCGAGCCGATCTCAGCGATAGGGATCGGCAGTCGCCAAGTAGCCCGTGACGTAGTCGGCGACGCCCTCCTCAAGTGATGTGAATCCTTCGGCCCAGCCAGCCTCGCGCAGGCGCTCCATGCGGGCCTCGGTGAAATACTGGTATTGCTCTTCCAGGCCGCCGGGCATGTCGACGAACTCGATCTGCGGGGCGGATCCGGCGGCCTTCCAGGCTGCGGTGGCGAGATCTAGAAAGCTCCTTGCCTGGCCCGTTCCCAGGTTGAAGAGGCCGTTGACTTCGCCGTTACGGACAAGCCAGGCGACCACCTTCGCCACATCCCGAACATAGATGAAGTCCCGTTGCTGGCCACCATCGGCCCAGCCCGCCCGATGGGATCGGAACAGCCGGACCGGCCGGCCTTGGGCGATGTCCGGCCAGATCTTGGCGACGACCGAGCGCATGGCGTCCTTGTGAGCCTCGTTCGGTCCATAGACGTTGAAGAATTTCAGTCCCGTCCACTGCCGGGGTGAATGCCCGCGGCCAGCCTCGCGGACCGCGTACCGGTCGAAAACCGCCTTCGACCAGCCATAGGCGTTGAGAGGACGGAGCGCCGCCAGCTTATCCAGGCTCTGGTCATCTTCGAACCCACCCGCGCCAGCGCCGTAAGTCGCCGCTGACGACGCATAGATGAAGGCCCGGCCATGGTGGGCGCACCAGTCGAAAAGATCGCGGGAAATACCGAAATTAGTGGCGATGATCCTGTCGGCATCGGGTTCAGTGGTCGAAGAGATGGCGCCCATGTGGACGATGACGGCGGTGTCTCGTCCCCGGCCATCCAGCCACGCAAAGAGTGCTTCGGGTTCGACGAAATCGGCGATCGAATGCCTGGCGAGATTTCGCCACTTGCCGAGCGCCGCCTCGCCCAGGCGGTCACAGACCGCGACATCGAAATCCGGGTCGGCCGCCAGTTCGGCAACGACATTGGAGCCGATGAAACCGGCGCCGCCGGTGACAAGGACAAGCCTGGTGCTCATCGCCTGCCAGCCTTGGCCAGCATGGCTGTCGTCGAGTGGCCGTCGATGAATTCGGCGACCTTGACCTCGCCGCCCCAGCCCTTGACGAGGTCCGCGCCGACCACCGTTTCGATGCTGTAGTCGCCGCCCTTCACCAAGAGATCCGGACGGGCTCTGCGAATGAGCTCCACCGGCGTGTCCTCATCGAAGGCGGTCACCAGGTCGACGCAGGCCAGGCCCGCCAGCACAAGCGCCCGCGCCTCCAGGCTGTTGACCGGCCGTCCCTCGCCTTTGGCGCGGCGGACTGAGGCGTCGGAATTGATCGCGACGATCAGCCGGTCGCACCAGCTCCGGGCCTGAGTGAGGTAGGCGACGTGTCCGGGGTGGAGGATGTCGAAACAGCCATTGGTGAAACCGATTTTCATGCCGCGCTCTCGCCACAGGCCGATCCGCCGCAACAGGCCTTCGGCGGTGACGATCTTGGCTTCGGTCGGGGCGCGGTGGGCCGCCAGTTCTGCTTCCAGCATTTCGTCGGCTGTGGCCGTGGCCACGCCGGCCTTTTCAACCACGATGCTCGAAGCGAGCAGCGCGACTTCGACGGCATCACCAAGCGTCGCGCCGGCAGCGAGCGCCAGGCCAAGCGCCGCGAGGGCGGTGTCACCAGCGCCGGCGGTGTCGAACAC
>DASXBY010000056.1:0-6663 GCA_036491455.1 Caulobacteraceae bacterium | reverse complement strand
GGCCGCTCGGCGACGTCCGGATCGAGATTGTTCATCAGCATCCGCAGGGGCGCCTCGGTGAGCCAGGATTTGGCGCTGATCTCCGGCCCCCGGGGGCTGCGAATGACGCGGGAATTGTCGAGACGGGTCATGGCTGTCCTGAAGCGAAGGCGAGGCAGGCGTCGAGCACGCCCTTGAGGATCGCCGTCATCGGCTGGGCGCGGCCGGAGTCGTATGGCGGGGGCCACGCCTCTGGCGTCGGCTCGCCTTCCGGCTCGTCCATGTAGCCGCGGCAGGCGAGCTCCATCTGGACGGCGTGGACGCCCTCGGCGGGCTTTCCGAGGCTGCGGGTGATGTAGCCGCCTTTGAACCTGCCGTTGGTGACCCACGAATGGTTGGAGCCGTCGCACACCGCTTCGACGGCGGCCGCGAGATCGGGCGCGCAGCTCTGGCCGCTGTTGGTCCCGATATTGAACTGCGGCAGCTCGCCCTCGAAGAGTCGCGGGACGCGGCTGCGGATCGAGTGGGCGTCGTAGAGCACGACCCTCGGATGGCGGCTTCGCAAGCGGGCGATCTCGCTGGCAAGGGCGTCGTGATACGGCTTGAAGAATAGGCGCCGGCGGGCGGCGATCTCATCGGCGTCGGGTTCGTGGCCCGACCGGTAAAGCGGCTCGCCGTCGAAGGTGCTGGTGGGACAGAGCCCGGTCGTCGCCATGCCGGGATAGAGTGAGGCGCCAGAGGGGTCGCGGTTGACGTCGATCACCGAGCGCGAGAGGCGGGTGCGCACGGTCGTGGCGCCAAGGTCCGCGGCGAAGCCATAGAGCCGGTCGACCCACCAGTCAGCGTCGCGCTGGGCGAGCCAGAGAGAGGCGAAACGGCCGGAAATGTGCGGCGGAATCTCGGTTCCGGCATGGGGAATCGAAACGATCAGCGGCGCCGCGCCGCGGCGGACCTCGAGCCACCCGGGCATTCAGCCGATCCCGGGGAGCGGAACGGCGGCGGCCGCCTCGATCAGCGCGCCATCGGCGACCAGCGCCGTCGCCGCGGCAATGTCGGGATACATCAGCCGGTCCTCGGCCAGGGTCGGGACCACGGCGCGGAGCCGCGTCCGGACCGCCTCCAGAGGCTCACTGGAAGCCAAAGGCCGGTGGAAGTCGCAGCCTTGCGCCGCCACCATCAGTTCGATGCCGACGACGCCGCAGGCGTTCTGCGCCATCGGCAGCAGTCGGCGGGCCCCGTGGGCCGCCATCGAGACGTGGTCTTCCTGGTTGGCGCCGGTGGGGATGGAATCGACGCTCGCGGGCGTCGAGCGCTGCTTGTTTTCCGAGGTGAGGGCGGTGGCGACGATCTGGGCGATCATGAAGCCGGAGTTGAGGCCAGGGTGGGGCGTCAGGAACGCCGGCAGGCCGGAAAGCGCCGGGTCTGTGAGCATGGCGACCCGCCGCTCGGCCAGCGAGCCGATTTCGCACAGCGCCAGCGCGATCATGTCGGCGGCGAAGGCTGTCGGCTCGGCGTGGAAGTTGCCGCCTGAGAGCGCCTCGTCAGTGTCGGCGAAGATCAGCGGGTTGTCGGTGACGCCGTTGGCCTCGGTCGCCAGGGTCGCCGCCGCCTGGCGCAGCACGGTGAGGGCCGCGCCCATCACCTGCGGCTGGCAGCGCAGGCTGTAGCAATCCTGCACCCGCGGGTCATCGTCGCGATGCGAGGCGCGGATCGCCGAGCCGGCCATCAGGGCACGCAAGGCGTCGGCCGTCTCGATCTGGCTCTCGTGACCGCGCAACACGTGGATCCGGTGGTCGAACGGCGTGTCCGAACCCTTGGCCGCTTCGGTGGCGAGCGCGCCGGTGACGAGCGCCGATCCGAACAGGCGCTCGGCTTCGAAGAGTCCGGCCAGGGCGTAAGCGGTGGAGAATTGCGTGCCGTTGAGCAGCGCCAGGCCCTCTTTGGGTCGCAGGACCAGCGGCCGGAGGCCGGCGCGGGCGAGAGCCTCGTCCGCCCGCAGCCGTTCGCCGCCGAAATCCGCCTCTCCGGCGCCGATCATCACCGCCGCCAGGTGGGCGAGCGGCGCGAGGTCGCCCGAGGCCCCCACCGATCCCTGGACCGGCACGACGGGGATGACGCCCCGGGCCAGCAGGGCCTCCAGCATGGCTATGGTTGCCGGCGCCACACCCGAGGCGCCCCTGGCGAGGCTAGCGATCTTCAACGCGATCATCAGCCGGGCGATGGACGCGGGCATGGCCTCGCCGATGCCGGCGGCGTGGGAGAGCACCAAGTTGCGCTGCAGTGCGCCGAGGTCGTCGGCCTCGATCCGGACATTGGCCAACTTTCCAAATCCGGTGTTGACCCCATAGACGGCTTCGCCGTGCGCCAGGATCCTCCCGACGGCTTCCGCCGAGGCCGCAATGGCGCCGGCGCAGGCCGGACTGAGTCGGACTTCGGCTCCACGATAAATCGCCCGCCATTCGGCAAGCGAAACTTCGCCGGGTTTGACGACGATCGGCCTCATTCGCCCCCCCACACCCTGGCTTCGAGCGGGTTGCGGCCCAGCCAGTAGACCAGTTCTGCCGGCTGCTCGATGTTCCAGATGGCGAGGTCGCAGCGCTTGCCGGCCTCGAGCGTGCCTGCCTCAGCCTGGAGGCCGAGTGCACGGGCGGCGTTGCGGGTGACGCCCGCAACGCACTCCTCGATGGTCATGCGGAACTGGGTGGCGGCCATGTTCAGCGTCATGAGGATGGACGAGAGCGGCGAGGTGCCCGGATTGCAGTCGGTCGCCAGCGCCATCGGCACGCCTCGACTGCGGAAAGCATCGATTGGCGGCGGCTGGCGCTCCCGCATGAAGTAGTAGGCGCCCGGAAGCAGAACGGCCACGGTTCCGGCGCGAGCCATGGCTTCGACGCCAGCCTCGTCCAGATGTTCGAGGTGGTCGGCCGACAACGCCCCGAAATCGGCCGCGAGCGCCGCGCCGCCCTGGTCGGAGAGCTGCTCGGCATGGATCTTGACCGGCAGGCCGGCCGCCTTCGCCGCGTCGAACACCCGGCGGACCTGGCCGGGCGAGAAGGCGATCGTCTCGCAGAAGGCATCGACCGCGTCGGCCAGTCTCTCGCGCGCGATCTCAGGTATCATCCGATCACACAGGAGATCGATGTAACCGTCAGAGTCGCCTTTATATTCTAGTGGGACCGTGTGAGCGCCCAGGAAGGTCGTCGTGACGGTTGCCGGTCGTCGCCGGCCAAGCTCCTGGGCGGCCCGGAGCATCTTCATTTCGTCTGCGAGCGTCAGGCCATAGCCGGACTTCACCTCCACCGTGGTGACGCCTTCGGCGATCAGGGCGTCAAGTCGTGGGAGAGCCGTCTCGACCAGCGCCTCGCAGGTCGCGCCGCGGGTGGCGCGCACCGTGGAAAGGATCCCGCCGCCCTCGCGCGCAATCGCCTCATAGGTCTCGCCGGCCAGGCGCCGCTCGAACTCCCCGGCCCGATCGCCGGCGAAGACAAGATGGGTGTGGCAGTCGATGAGCCCCGGAGTGATCCAGCGCCCTTCGCAGTCGTGGACACGGGAGGCGTCGAGGGAGGGAGCCTCGGCCTCTGTCCCCACGTAGAGGATCCGGCCCTCCCGGCAGGCGACGAGGCCATGGTCGATTTCGCCAAGGCCCGGGGCGCCCTCGGCCAGGGTCGCCAGGCGCGCGTTCCGCCAGATCGCGTCGCACCGCATGGCGCGATGCTTGGCCTTTTCGATGGAATATGTCTAGACATAATAGCGATTGCTGGAGCAGGCCATGACCGCGCTTTGGTTCGAGACGGCGTTGACCGACGCGGGCTGGGCGAGCGGCGTGCGGCTCAGCGTCGAGGACGGCCGTATAGCGGATGTCCAGATGGGGACTCAGCCGCAAGCGGGCGACGAACGAGGGGCGATCGGCGTCCCCGGCGTTGGAAATCTGCACAGCCACGCCTTTCAGCGGGCCATGGCCGGCCTCGCCGAGACGCGCAGCCCGAGCGGCGACGACTTCTGGTCGTGGCGCGAGGTCATGTACCACTTCGTCGGAAGCCTCACCCCCGATGACGTAGAGGCGATCGCCGCGCAGACCTTCGCCGAAATGGTCGCCACCGGCTTCACTCGCGTCGGTGAATTCCACTATCTTCACAATGATATAGATGGGAAATCTTATGCGAATCCCGCGGAGATGGCCGTCCGGATCGTGGCCGCCGCTGCCGAGGCGGGCATCGGCCTCACGCTGTTGCCAGTCTTCTATGCTCACGGCGGCTTTGGCGGCGAAGCGCCGGCCCCGCGGCAGGCTAGATTCGTCTCCTCAATCGGCGGCTTCGGCGAGATCCTAGCGGCCGCGTCCGAGGCCCTGGCGAGCCGGCCCGATAGCCGGCTTGGCGTCGCGCCGCATAGCCTCAGAGCGGCGACGCCGGACGAGCTCACCGCGGTCGTCGCCCTGGCGCCGGACGGCCCGGTCCACATCCATGTTGCCGAACAGACAACCGAGGTCGAGGCGTGCCTGACCTGGTCCGGCGCCCGGCCCGTGGAGTGGCTTCTCGCCAACGCCGATGTCGATGCTCGCTGGTGCTTGGTCCACGCCACCCACATGAATGAGGCCGAGAGCGTCGCGTTGGCGCTTTCCGGGGCCGTGGCCGGCCTCTGTCCGATCACCGAAGCCAATCTCGGGGACGGCTTGTTCCCGGCCAGGAGCTATCTCAAGGCCGGCGGCGCCTTCGGTGTCGGCAGCGATTCCAACGTGCGCATCGACCTTGCCGAGGAACTGCGGCTTTTTGAATACGGCCAGCGGCTGGCAGGCCGTTCGCGGGGTGTGACCGGGTCCGGCGCCGAGCTCTTCAAGGGCGCGCTCGCAGGCGGCGGACAGGCGCTGGGTGAAACGGTCGTCGGTCTGGCGGCGGGGGCTGGAGCCGACGTGATCGAACTCGATTCTGAACATCCCTCGCTTTGCGGGCGGGAGGGCGGCTCCCTCCTTGATTCCTGGATCTTCGCCGCGGGCGAGGGCGCCGTCAAAACCGTCTGGCGGCGGGGTGAGCGCCTGGTCGAGGGCGGCCGCCATGTGCGCGGCGAGGCGATCGCCCGCCGCTACCGCGCTGTGCTGAAGCGGATCCTGGACAGGTGAGAAACGTGGCGCTGCATCGGCGCATCACCGCCGATCTCGCACGTGAGATCGCTTCGGGGGCCTGGCCGCCGGGGCACCGCGTCCCTATCGAGCACGAGCTGATGGCCCGCTACGGTTGCGCCAGGGCGACCGTCGGCAAGGCGGTGGGCGCCCTGGTTGTCCAGGGCCTGGTCGAGAGACGGCGCAAGGCGGGAACCTTCGTCGCCGCGCCGCACGTCTCCTCCGCGGTCCTGCAGATCCCGGATATCCGCGCCGAGATCGAGGCGCGCGGGCAGGCCTATCGCTGGATGCGGACAGTGTGCCGGACCCTGCGACCCGGCACGGTGGAGGGGAGGCTGGCGACCAACGGCCCCGTCCTCGAAGTGAAGGGCCTGCACTTCGCCGCTGCCAAGGTTTTCGCCTACGAAGAGCGTCTGATCAGCCTGGCCGAGGCGCCGCTGGCGGCGGATGAGGATTTCGCCCGCGAAGCGCCAGGGGCGTGGCTGCTGGCCCATGCACCGTGGACCGAGGCGCGGCATGAGATCTCGGCCATCAATCCCGACCCCGACGCCGCGGCGGCGCTGGGACTCTTGTCGTCGCACGCCTGCCTGTCATTGAAACGATGGACCTGGCTTCAGGGCGCGGCGATCACCTATGCCCGCCAGATCTTTCCTGGCGAGCTCATCGACCTGACGGCTAAGTTCACGCCGATCGGACACTAGCTATCTGCCGCATTTTCACCACAGATGGGTGACCCACGAGCGGAACGTGCTAGATTTATGTCAGTGGCGTTCGACTCGAAGGAGGGCTGCCCTTGGTGAGGCGCCTCATCGGCGCCGCGCTAGCCCTCGCCATCGTGGGCGGCGCAGGCCAGGCCGTCGGGAAGCCGCCGGCCCACCCATCGGCTCAACCGGCTGCGGGCGTGACGACGCTTGAGCCGGCCGGCGGCGGCGCCTGGCGTCCCAGCGACGACACGAATGGTTCGTTCACGCCCGTCGGCGTGATCGGCGGCCGCAGCGTTAACGCCGACGCCGACCCTGGCGGTCCGCTCGCCAATATCTCACCCGACATCGTCCCGGCCGGGAAGGCGGGCGATCCCGCCAAGCCGACACCCGTCAGGAACATGGGCTGGCTTCCTGAGCCGGCCACCTGGCTGCTGCTGCTCATCGGTCTGGCGATGATCGGTTTCGCCTTGAGGGGCCTGGTGGCCGCTCGCCGGCGCCTTACCCGTCTCGAAGAGACGGAGACAGAGTCCGAGACCTGATCCCTACTCGGCCGCGGGCGCGGGCGCCCGCGCCGCCAGCGCCTCAAGCGTCTGGGCATGCGTCACCCGGGTGATCCCGTAGCCCATCATCAGCATCAGACCGATGGCGTAGAGGCCGGCGTAGATCGGCGCATAGGTGACCGCCATGTGGACGAGGGTGTTGGCCGGTACGGCGTCGGGTTTGACCCCGGTGGGAAAGCCTATGAGGGCGAGGATGCCGCCGGCGGCGAAGATGCCAAGGCCCGAGACCGCCTTGTTGACCATGATCGAGGCCGAGAAATAGACGCCCTCGGAGCGGCGGCCGGTTCTCAGCTCTCCCTCCTCGACG
>DASXBY010000055.1:0-13813 GCA_036491455.1 Caulobacteraceae bacterium | reverse complement strand
AGGACCGCGCCTTCCTCAAGCGCGGCGGCGTCTTCGACGACGACTTCATCGACGCCTACATCGAACTCAAACTCGAAGAAGTCGCCAGACTCCAACTCCACCCACACCCCGTCGAGTTCGATATGTATTTCAAATGCTAGGAACATGACCGCCTGAGTTCAACAAGAATACTGGGCGGAAAACTCAAAGGGCCAAGTGAAGACTTCTGAGGTCGGCATAATTGTTTGCCGACATAGTGAAAACTCGCGTCAAATTCTTAATAGTGATCACAAAAGGGGATGATCTGATGGCCAAACGAGTTCTGTTCTGTCAGGCGGCCGGCGCCGCTTTGGCTCTGGCGCTGACGACGCCGTTCACGGCCACGGCCGACCCATTGGCTCAGCCCAGCATGGGCGCGACGCTCTCGGGCAACGCCAGCCCGTTCAACGTGGACGCGGGACCGCTAGGCAAGGTCTATGTCAGCGGCGTCGTGAGCGCGCTCGGCATGGTGCAGAGCAATCCCGTGCCGGGCGACCGCACCGATCAGTTCGACCTCTCCAACGGCCAGGTGTTCATCCAGACCACCTCAGGGCCAGTGCAATTCTTCATCGACGCCGGCCTCTACTCCATGCCCGCGCTGGGAACGCCGTACACCCATGCCACGACCTTCACGTCGAACACCTACAGCGGCTTGCCCATGGCCTATCTGAAGCTGCAGCCGACCAGCGCCTTTTCAATCCAGATCGGCAAGCTGCCGAGCCTGATCGGGGCCGAATCCAGCTTCACCTTCCAGAATATCAATATCGAGCGTGGCTTGCTGTGGAACCAAGAGCCTGTGTTCAGCGACGGCGTGCAGCTCAACTATTCCAAGGGCAAGGTGTCTCTCTCCGTCTCGCTGAACGACGGGTTCTATTCGAACCGATACAACTGGCTGAGCGGCTCGTTCGCCTACACCGTCACGGCCAAGGATACAGTCACAATGTCCGGCGGCGGGGCGCTCTCGAAATATGACCGCGCCACGTTCGCGACGCCCCTTTTCCAGAACAACAGCGACATCATTGACCTGATCTGGGCCCACACCGACGGGCCGTGGATGATCCAGCCCTACTTCCAGTACACGCACGCCAACGCGATCGAGTCCTTCGGCGTGACGTTCCCCGGGGCCGACACCTGGGGCGGCGCGATCCTGGCCAAATACAGCTTCAACAAGCTCTGGAGCCTGGCGGGCCGGGTGGAATACGTGTCGAGCTCCAGCGGCGCCTGCCAACTTGAAGCCGAGGACTGCGCCCAGACCAGCCTGCTCTACGGTCCCGGCAGCAAGGCCGTGTCCGTGACTCTTACGCCGACATTCCAGAAAGGGATCTTCTTCGCGCGCGCGGAGGCGTCCTACGTCGGGATCACCAGCGGGACCCCGGGCGCCGAATTCGGACGTGACGGCGAGGCCAGCTCGCAGTTCCGCGGCCTGATCGAGACGGGCTTTATCTTCTAGGACTGCACGGAAGGGGCGGCGGCGGCCGCCCCCAACTGCTTGCTGTAAATGCGGTAGGTTTTGTAGCTGCGCGCGCCGAAGCTCTCCAGGATGTGGCGCATCGGTCCGTTGTCTTCGAGGATCCAAGAATATTCCGCCTCGGTGATGCCGACCTTGGGCCCTTCGCGGCGGAAGGCTTCGAGAATCAGGAACGGCGCGAACGCGCCCCGCGGCTCTCTCGCGAACTTGCGCTTGACGCCCATCAAAGGGACGCGCCCGCGCTTCACGCCCCTTACCTTTAGTCGCCACAGTAGCTTGGCCCAGCCGAACGGCACGAGCTTTCCCTTGAGGTCGAAGATAGCGTCGTTGAGATTAGGAAGCAGCGCGCCGAAGCCGGCCGCCTCGCCGTCGATCTCCACGAACCAAATCAGCCTCTTATGCAGGAGCAGCTTGAGGGATTCGCCGAGGTGCCGGGTCTCGGCTTCCGTCACGGGTGCGAAGCCCCAGTTGTGCGCCCAGGCGTCATTCCAGATGTCGACCAGGGTACGGACCTCGCCGTCGAAGTCTTTCATGTTGATCGGCCGCACGACGACGCCCGGCGGATGCGGTCGCTTGAGGCGAGCCTCGACGCCGGCGGTGAACGTTGGAACGTTGGAGTAGTAGGCGTAAACGTCCTTTTCCTTGGCATAGCCCTGTTCTTCGATGCGGCCGCCGACATAGCGCGGATCGTGGGCCATCATTAGCATGGGCGGCGTGTCGAAGCCGTCGACCAGCAGGCCGACCTCCTCGTTGATCGACAGATTGAACGGTCCCAGAATCCGCGCGCGGCCCCTCTGGCGCAGCCAGTCCTCGGCGGCCCTAAACAGGCCGGCGAACACCTCCGGATCGTTCTCGGCCGAGATCATGCCAAAGTATCCGCCCAGGGCGACCTCGTCGGTCGCCGCCAGATGATCGATCTGGGCGCTGATCCGGCCGACGTCGCGGCCATCGCGCGTCGCCAGAAAGAACTGCCAATCCGCGTGCTGGAAGAATGGGTTGATCGTTGGTGACAGCGCCTCGCGGCGTTCGAACATCAAGGGCGCGATGTAGTTCGGATCGTCCGCGCCCAGCCGCATGGGCACGCGGATGAAGCGCTCGAGCTCTTTCTTGGTTGAGACGGGAAGGATCTCGACGGGCATACTCACCCCTCTGCGTAAAGAAGGTAGCTAACGGCGCCGGCGATGAACACCACTGGCGCCCCCCAGGCCGCCGCCCAGGGCGGCAGGGCTCCCGTCTGCCCCATGGCGGTCAGGACGCCGTCGGCGACGAGGTAGCAGAGGCCTACGCACAGACCGAGGATCACCGGGATCGTGCGGTTGCTGCGTGCGTGCCCGAGGGCCGTCGGCAAGGCCAAAAGGAGCATGATGATCGGGGCCATGGCCTCGGCCAGGGTGCGATAGAGCCTCGTCTGGAATTCACTCGGACTCTGGTTGACCGGACCCTTGCCAAACAGCGAGCGATAGGCGGCCTCTGAGGTCATCTCGAAGGAGCCTGCGAATAGGCGCGCAGTGTCCGAGGGTCGGAGGCTGGTGGGCCAGTCGGTCGCACCGACGGTCATCGTGTCGGCATGATCCTGGTGAAGGTCGGTGACGACGGCGTCGGTCAAGCGCCAGCCATGGCCGGTCCAAGTCGCATCCTGCGCCGAGATGCGGCGGATCAGCTGCTTGTCGGCGTCCCGATCGTAGATCGAAATACCTCTGAGCACCTTTCCGCTCGGGGATGCCGAGCGGACAAGGACGACGTTTCCGTCGATCCGGAACCAGCGCGGCGCGGGCGTCTTGGCCTGGGCGCCAGGCGCGCTGGCCGCCCACCAGGTCGCGAGCGACTGCTCGGCCACCGGGGTCACCTGGTCGGCGACCACCAGGTCGAGCGCCGCGACGGCGAGGGCGACCGGAAGCGTGCGACGGAAGATCTGCAGCAGCGAAAGGCCGCTGATCCGCATCACCACCAGTTCGCTGTTGCGGGCAAGCTGGCTGAACGAGAACAGCGCGCCGGCAAGGACGGCGAACGGCGCCACCTGCTCGAACATATAAGGCAGGCGCAACGCCATGTAGCGGAGGATTCCAAACCCTCCCCCCCGGGCGAGGATGTCGTTCGTGCGCTCCAGAAGGTCGATGAGCTGCAGGAGACCGATCAGCGCCGCCGCCGCCGCCAGGGTGCGCACGGCCATGATGCGGGTCAGGTACGCCGAAATGCTGAGGGAGCCGCGTGGGCTCATGGCGGTAGCGGGCGCCTTGGGGCGACGCTCGAACATCTGCTCGGCGCGCCTGAACAGGCCGGAAAGCGGCGTCTCGCCGGGACGTCGCCGGCTCGACATGAACAGCCAGACGGCGAAGCCCGTTTGGACGAGGAACAAGCCGCCGATGGCGAGCAAAGGATCGATCTGGCCGGAATCGGCGAAGCTCTTGCAGAGCGTGATGCCGTGGTGGAAGGCCACCAGGATCACTGCGCCGAGGATCATGCCGGGCGTCCGGCGGCCGCGCTTGACGGCCATGGCCAGAGGCAGGGCCAGGAACGGCAGGAATGGCACGCCAAGTGACCTGGCGAGTCGGGAATAGAGCTCCGCTTCCAGCACACGCTTGGGAATGAGGGCGTCGGGCCGCTGCATTTCCTGGACGAGTTCCGGAATCGTCAGTTCCTGCTCTTCGCCGCCGCGCGGGGCGAGAGTCGAGCGGTTGCTTAGGATCTGGCGATCGTTGAAGTCGGCGAATCGCAGCAGCCTCACGCTGCGGGCGGTGTCAGTGAGAATGAGGCCGCCGGTGAGATCGAGATCGGTGGTCTTATGGTCGGGCTGAAGCGCCAGGGCGCCCTGCTGGGCGGTGACGATGGTCTCACCTCCCGGCGCGACCCGCCGGATGAAGACACCGCGCAGCTGTCGGCCGGTGGGGTCGACCTCGTCGGCGGTGATCGTGAAATCAGACCCGGCGTTGATGAACACCTGCGGATCGAGCTGCGCCGTCCAGCCCGCCTGGGTGGCGGCGTTGAGCACCGCCCGATAGCCGAAGGCGCTGTAGGGCTGCAGAAAACCGGAGAGCAATAAGCTCAGGGCGCCCAGGATCACGCCGGCGAACACAAGCGGCGCGGCAATCCGTTCGAACGACACGCCGCCAGCCAGAATCGCATCGAGCTCGGAATCATCGCCCAGGCGGGCGATGACGATGAACATGGCCACGCAGAACGAGGCCGGCAGGGCCAGTCCCAGCTGGTAGGGCACGAGATTGGTGACGAGGCCGAACAGGTAGCCCATGTGGGCGCCGTTGGCCTGCAACTGATTGATCAGATGGAGCGTCTGGTCGAGCAGGAAGGCGACAAGCGTGACGCCCAGAACGCCCAGGGCCGGCATGGCCAGCATCCGCAACAGGTAGGCGTCGAGGATCGACGGCCGCCAGACGGATTTTCTTAAGCCAGGGGCGGCGACCGCCAGAGCCGTCACGTCGTCAGGCGACCCCGCCGGCGCGACGCTTTTCGGAGGTGAGGAACCCGAGCCGACGCCCGACATCGGCGAAGATGGCCAACGCGGTGTCGAGCTGCTCGGGCGTATGGGCGGCGCTGACGCTCGTACGCAACAGGCACACGTCAGTCGGCGTCGCCGGCGGTATGGCGAGGTTCAGATAGAGGCCCGAAGCCAGAAGCAGCTTCCAGAAAGCCACCGCCGTCTCCTGGTCCGGCATGGCCACGGCAATGATCGGATTGGCTTCCGGTCCTGTCTGGAAACCAAGCTCCCGGAGCCCATCATAGAGATGGTGGGCATTGCGCGTGAGGTTGGCTCTCAGCGAAGGTTCACTCTGCAGGCGCGAGAGCGCTTCAATTGTCGAGGCGACGATTCCCGGCGGCAACGATGCCGTGAACATGTAGGGCCGGCAGACGATACGCATGACGTCGAAGTCGGGGCTGTCGGAAACACAGAAGCCGCCGACACTGCCCAAACTCTTGGAGAAGGTGCCGACGATGAAATCGACGTCCGACTCCACGCCGGCGGCCTCTGCGAGGCCCCGGCCCGTCTCGCCAAGGACGCCCAGGGAATGGGCCTCATCGACCAGCAGATAGGCGCCGGTCTCGCGCTTCACCGCGGCGATTTCCTTGAGCGGCGCGGTGTCGCCGAGCATGGAATAGATGCCTTCGACGACAATCAGCCGATCACCCGGTTGGCCGGACAGGCGCCGAAGGCGCTTGTACAGGTCGTCAGGATTGTTGTGGCGGAAACGGATGACCTCGCCATGGCCCAGCCGTGACCCATCATAGATGCTGGCATGGCTGTCGGCGTCGAGCAGAAGGTGGTCGCCGCGGCCGACAAGCGCCGAAAGCACGCCGAGATTGGCCTGATAGCCAGTGCTGAACACCATGGCGTGCTGACGGCCGTAGAAATCGGCCAGCGCCTTCTCAAGTCGGATGTGACCGCCATAGGTGCCGTTGGCGACCCGGGAGCCCGTCGTGCCGGTCCCCTGGCTGCGCGTGGCTTCCACGGCCTTTTCGATGCAGGCGGGATCAAAGGTCAGGCCCAGGTAGTTGTTCGTACCCAGAAGAATCGTCGGCCGGCCGTTGAGCATGCCTTCGGTGGGCGAAAGCACTCCGTCGAACTGAACGTCGACGCCGTGGGCATGCAATGATTCGTAGACCTGCCTCTGGGCGGCGTGCTTGGCGAGTATTGTCATTCTTGAATCCCGCTTCGCAGGTCATCCACCGCGTGAATCAGATCACCAACGGTCTGTATCTGGGCGATGCGATCGAGAGGGATTGAAATATCATAGAAATCTTCAATGGCCATGACAAAATTCATCACGCCCAGAGAGTCCATGCCGAGATCCTCGACGATGTCTGTGCGTTCGTTGATTTTGACCGGATGACCGAGCACCTGCTCGAAAATGGTGGATATGTCCTCGCACGTGACCTTTTCAGGTGGTTCCACCTTCAATTCCACTAACGCCAATTGCCTGATTTGGCCCATGCCGTCGCTGTCGCCCCGTTAACGCCGGATCCGTGAGTCAGCCCGTACCGTAACAGTTTTGCATCGGAAGCTTCAACCTCGCCGGCCCGACCTTGTGAACTAAGCACCGCCGAATCGATAGCGAGATCGGGCCAATTGCAGGCGCGGCGCCGCAAATTGCGGCGAGATGTCTCGCCTTCAGAGCCAGCCCTGGGTACGGTACCAAGCGACCGTGTCGGCGAAACCGGCTTCAAGCGTGAAACGCGTATCGGGGCCGCCGGGGATGGCCTCCGCAAGCGTCACCGACCAGTCGCCATGGGCCATCTCCCGCGCCTTGCCGCGATTGAAGATCGAGGCCCGATTGCCAGCGGCGGCAATCGACTCTGCAGCCACGGCCGCCGATCCCAGGCACCAATTTGGAATCCGCACGGGTCGCGCCTGCCGTCCCATCGCCCGCCAGGCCGCCTGGGCAATCTCGCCCCAGCCATAACCTTCCGGGCGGTCGCCGCCGACCGCAAAGGTTCCGCAGAGATCGGGCCTAGCCGCCAGATCGACGATCGCAGCGACGACGTCATCGACATGGGCGAGCGCCAGGCGCGCCCTGGCATCGCCTGGAACGGGCGAGAACGGAGACCAGCGCGCAAGGCGAAACAGGCTCAACGTCTCGCGATCGCCGGGGCCGTAGATCGCCGGCGGGCGGAGGATCGCCAAAGGGCCGCCCGCCGCGCCGCGGGCCGCTTCCTCGCCGGCGCGTTTGCTGGCGGCATAGTCGGAAAGCTGTGGCTCGCGCGCGGCCAGACTGGAAACGAGCACGCTCCGTCCGCCGTGAACCGCTGCAAATCGCTCGGCGCCGTCGCGATTGGCGCGGAAGTACTCGGCCTGCTTCCGCGCCTTAATAAGGCCGGCGCAGTTGATCGCGGCCTCAGCCCCCACGACGAGTCGGCGCAGCGCGGGCTCATCGGCGAGGTCTCCGGCCATGACCTCGAAGCCGGCGGCTGTCAGCGCGGCCCGGTCCTCCGCCCGCCGCACAAGAGCGCGGACTCGCCACCCGGCGGCCGCAAGCCGGTCCGCCAGCCGCCGCCCAAGGAAGCCGGTCGCGCCGGCCAGCGCGACGAGCGGGCGCTCTGCCATCAGGCCGTGACGGGCTGGGATGCGTCCTCGAAGGCGCCGGCGAGAAAAAGAGAGCGCGCGCGGGAGCGGCTGAGCTTGCCGGAGGAGGTCTGCGGCAGGCTGTGCGGCGGAACCAGGACGACATCGATCTCCAGGCCATGGGTCGCGCGCAGGATCGTCGAAACACAGGCGCGCAATTCAGCCCGCTTGTGTGCCTCGCGCGCGCGGCACTGAACGAGCGCCACCACCTTGTCCTCTTCGTCGCTGGTGACCTGGAAGGCCGCCACGTCGCCGCTGCGCAAAGCCTCGACCTGCCGCTCAGCGGTCCACTCAAGATCCTGCGGCCAGACATTGCGCCCATTGACGATGATCAGATCCTTGGCCCGGCCGGTGATGACGATCTGGCCGTTTAGCCAGTAGCCGAGGTCGCCGGTGTCCAGCCAGCCGTCCTCGGCCAGAACTCGCCGCGTCTCCTCGGGGGCGCCGAAGTAGGCCTTCATCAGGCTGGGGCCGGCGGCGAAAATCCGCCCGACCTGACGCTCGCCAAGCGGCTTGCCCTCATCGTTGCGCACTTCAAGGCGATGGCCGGGAAGGACGCGGCCGCACAGGGCGAATTCCCGGTGACGCTCGCCCGGGGCCGCGGGATGCGCCGCGCCCGTCCGCTCCAGACGCTCGATATCCGCCTCTTCGGTGACCAGACCCTGTCCAAGCGGGCTGAGCGTGAGCGCCAGCGTTGCCTCGGCCATGCCGTAGCTGGCCACATAGGCGGCCGGATCGAAGCCCGCCTGCGCGAAGGCCTCGGCGAAGTCTCGCAAGGGACCGGGCCGGATCATGTCGCCACCGACGCCGGCCACCCGCCAGGATGAGAGGTCGAAGTCGTCGATCCGCAGCGCCGACGCGCGCCTGGCCGCCAGGTCAAAGCCGAATGTCGGCGCATAGGAGATGGTCCCGCCGCGGGCGGAGATCAGATCGAGCCAAAGGCCGGGCCGGCGCACGAAGGCGGTCGTGGGCAGCAGGTCGAGGCTGACCTGGAACGCCATGCCGGTAAGAAGCATGCCGACCAAGCCCATGTCGTGGTAGAGCGGAAGCCAGGAGACGGCTCGATCCGCAGCGCCGACGCCAAGCCCTTCCGACCCGCCGATGGCTGAGAGATTAGCGATCAGCGCCGCTTGGGTGACGGCCACGCCGACCGGAAAGCGGGTGCTGCCCGAAGAGTACTGCAGATAACAGAGCCCGTCGGGATCTCGCGCCGGCAGAGCCGTGTTGCCCGTGACCGGAAGGTCAGCCAGTGTCCCGGCCGCGGCGAGCGTGAGGCCCTCGGCGGCCTCGGCGAACCAGCCTCCAAGTTCAGGCGGCGCCAGGGCCGCCTTGACGTCGGCAGCGATCAGCATCCGGCGGATGTGTTCGACATAGGCGTCCTTGCCGCCGAACGGCGCCGGCAGCGGCGTTGGTGCGGGGGCAAGGCCGGCATACTGACAAGCGAAAAAGGCGCGCACGAAGTCGCCGGTGGAATCGGCCGCGATGGCGACGCGATCTCCCGGCGACAGACCCGCCGCGAGCATCCTCGACGCCAGGGCGCAGGCCTGATCGCGAAGCTGGGCGTAGGGCAGCACTTCAGTGAGTTCGCCACGCGCCGAATGGAGGTTGATGCCTGTCGGGCCTTCGGCGGCTCGATCAAGCACATCGCTGAGAGTGGTGTGGCCGCCAAGACGCAAAGTCCGATCTGGCGCAGTGGGCGTCGGGGTCAAATCGTCTCGTCCGTCAGAGAAAGTCCGCCTTGTGCGCCCAGACCATGGCACGTCAGGCGCCATCGCGTCATTATCGACTTAGCCTTCGCATCTGATAGTCGATAACGGCGCATCACGTCGAGCGGACCTTGTGGATGAAGTGGACATGAGCGCCCCGGCGCCAAGGAAAGACGTTTCCGATCCTGGCGAGTCCGCGCGCGAGGCGGCGGTCGATCCGTGGCGGATCGAGGCCCGGGATATGCGGCCGTTGGCCAGGCTGTGGCCTCTGCTCGTGCGGCATTGGCCGGACACGGCGCTGGGTCTGGTTTTCCTGTTTCTGTCATCGGCGGCCCTGCTGGCGCTCACCTTCGGGCCTCAGATGGTTATCAACGGCACCGTGAAGCTGCATGATCGCGCCGCCCTGGAGCATGTGTTCCTGATCCTGGGTGGCCTCGCCGGCGCTCTGGCGGCAACCACCGGCCTTCGGCTCTATTTCACCTACAAACTGGGCGAGCGAATCATCGCCGACCTGCGCCAGGACGTGTTCCTGCACATCCTCGGCTTGGACATGGGCCATTTCCGTCGCCTGAAAAGCGGCGAGGTGCTCTCCAGGCTGACCACCGACATGACCATTGTCGAGGGGACGGTGGGCATCATCCTGCCCGGCGCCCTGCGCAACATCCTGACCCTGGGCGGCGCCCTGATCCTGATGGTGCTGGTCAGTCCGAATATCACTGGCCTGATCCTGGTCCTCATTCCGCTTCTTCTGACGCCGCTGTTCCTGGTCGGACGTCGCATACAGCGCCTGTCAGTGCGCGCCCAGGACCGCTTTGCAGAGGCGGTGGGCCATGCCGGCGAAGGCCTCGAGGCCATCGACACGGTTCAGGCCTTCGGTCAGGAGGAGCTGATCGCCGGCCGCTTCAATGCGGCCATCGAACGCGCTTTCCAGGCCTCGCGCGCGCGCCTGCGCGTCAGCGGTCTAATGTCGTGCCTGATGATCGCCCTGATCTTCGCGGGCATGCTGATACTGCTGTACGAATGCGCCCTGGCGGTCATTGTCCACCACACCCTGCAGCCGGGAAACCTGTTCCAGCTCCTGATTCTCGCCTTCGTCGCAGCGACCTGCGTGCGCGATCTATCCGAGGTCTGGAGCCAGATCCAGCGCGCCTCCGGCGCGGCGACGCGGATCGTCGACGTGATGGAGACCTCGCCGCTGATCGCCGCCCCGGCAAGGCCGACGCCGATGCCCTTCCCTGCCCGTGGCGAGGTGCGCTTCGAGAATGTCTCCTTCGTCTATCCGGGACGCGATGCGCCGGCGCTCGACGGGTTCGAACTGGAGGTGAGGCCGGGTGAACGGGTCGCCCTGGTAGGTCCATCGGGCGCGGGCAAGAGCACGGTCTTCCGCTTGCTCCTGCGATTCTATGATCCCGGGACAGGACAGGTGCGCATCGACGGCGTCGATTTGCGCGAGGCCGATCCGAGCGTCGCACGCTCGCGCGTGGCCTTTGTCGCACAGGATGCGCCCCTGTTTTCGACGTCGGCGGCTGAGAACATCGCCTTCGGCCGGAGCGGCGCGGCCAAATCGGAGATCCTCGCCGCCGCCCGCGCCGCCCAGGCGGAGGGTTTCCTTTCGCGCCTGCCGCATGGCTTCGACACCCTGATGGGAGAGCGCGCCAAGCTGCTCTCCGGCGGCCAGCGCCAGCGCATCGCCATCGCCAGGGCCCTGGTGCGGCACGCGCCGATCCTGCTCCTCGATGAGGCGACAAGCGCCCTCGACGCCGAGAACGAGCGTCTGGTGCAGAGCGCCCTGCACGAAGCCATGGTCGGCCGTACGACCCTGGTCATCGCCCATCGCCTGGCTACGGTCCTTGAAGCCGATCGGATAATCGTCATGGACGCCGGCAAGGTCGTGGAAGCCGGCCGACATGCCGATCTGCTGGCCAGGGGCGGCCTCTATGCGCGTCTCGCCCGGCTTCAGTTCGGCTCCGCCGCCGCCTGAGCCGCCGCCGGCGCTGAAAGATCGGCTGCCAGTCGCGCGTTTGCCCGCCAGCGCCAGATGGCGAAGACGGCGAGCGCCAGGTTGAGGACCGTGAGCTCGAAGATGAAGAAGCCCGCAGGCCATCTCACCAGCACCGCCAGGAACGCGGCCAGGGTGCGGGTGTTGGAATTGAGCAGTCCGCTCGCCTTCACGACGGGGGCGAAGGTCTCGCGGTAAAGCTGGCGAGCGCGGGCGTCGGCCGCCAGCATGGCGCGTTCCGCCTGGTCCTCGCCGGGGCTCATCCAGTGTGAGACGGTGAGATAGATTTTCGCCAGGACGGCGCCGGCGTGGCCCTCCCCCGCCCCAGTCTGACGCATCCAGGCAGCGCCATAGACGAAATGTCGATAGGCCTTGCGGCCGGTCTCATAAGCGTTGGCCTGGACGAAGTGCGCCGCGCCCGCGGACCACGCCAGCACCCAGGCCCAGCCACCGATCGTCCGTTCCGCCATCAGGGCCAGGGCGACATAGATGAGCACCTGGCTCAAATGATCGCAGATCCCATCAACCAGCTCGCCCACGGGCGAGGCCCGACCGGTCCGCCTGGCGAGATCGCCGTCGGCCCCGTCGAGCACATGCCAGAGCGCCTGGAAGGCGAGTCCGAGGATCGCGTTCCAGGGCCAGGCCACCGTCAGGTAGATCCACGCCGCCGCGCCCGAGGCGACGACGCTCGAAACAGACACCTGGTTGGGCGTTACTGGCGTCCGCGTCAGGACTGTAGCCAGGGCGCGGGAGGCGGGGTGGATGATCAGTCGGTTGCTGATTGATTCGATTTCGGCCGGGCGGCCCGGCGCAGCCGATCCCTCAGATTTCGCCTCAGAATGCACGCTTGGGCGAACCTCCGATCGGACGTCCGGGGTGATTGACATCGGCAGGGGCTTGGTCTCCACAGGCGGCTCGCATATGGCAGTCTTGTGACAACAGGCGCCAAACGCTAGCGTGAATCGTTCGGGGACGATCGACGTCGGCGCACAAAAACATCCCAGAAGGGACTAGGAATGACGAAAATCCGCGCGGCGATTGTCGGGGTCGGCAATTGCGCGAGTTCTTTGGTGCAGGGGGTGGCCTACTACAGGGCAGCCAACGACAACAGCGCCGGACTGATGCATTGGAATGTCGGCGGATACGAACCGAGCGACGTCGAATTCGTTCTGGCGTTCGATATAGACAAGAGAAAGGTCGGCACTGATCTTTCCGCGGCGATTTTCGCCAAGCCCAATTGCACCGCCGTATTCGCCGAGGTCCCCGAGACCGGCATCAAGGTGCGCATGGGCGTGGTGCTGGACGGTGTAGCCGAACACATGGAGACCGTTCCCGCCGACCGCGGCTTCGTGAAATCCGCTGAGCCCGAGCCCAACAAGGCCAAGGTGGTCGAGGCGCTGCGCAGCTCCGGCGCTGAGGTTCTGGTCAACTTCCTGCCGGTGGGCTCGGAAGACGCCGTGCGCTTCTACATGGAATGCGCGCTCGAAGCCGGCGTGGGCGTGGTCAACTGTATGCCCGTATTCATCGCCAGCGATCCGGAATGGGAAGAGCGCTTCAAGTCTCGCGGCATTCCGATCATCGGCGACGACATCAAGGCCCAGTTCGGCGCCACGATCGTCCACCGCGCGCTCACCAATCTGATGCGCCAGCGCGGCGTGCGCATGGATCGTACCTATCAGCTCAACACCGGCGGCAACACCGACTTCCTCAACATGATGGATCGGGGCCGGCTGATGTCGAAGAAGATCTCCAAGACCGAAGCCGTGCAGGCGGTGATGGCCGCCCGGCTGTCGGAAGACAACATCCATGTTGGTCCGAGCGACTATGTGCCCTGGCTCAACGACAACAAGCTGTGTTTCCTGCGGCTCGAGGGCGCCCTCTTCGGCAATGTGCCGATGAACATCGAGGTGCGTCTGTCGGTGGAGGATTCGCCCAATTCGGCCGGCGTGGTCATCGACGCCATCCGCTGCTGCAAGCTGGCGCTCGACCGCGGTTACGCCGGGGCGCTGATCGGCCCCTCAGCCTTCTTCTGCAAGCATCCGCCGGTGCAATACACCGACGACGAGGCCCAGCGCCTCACCGACGCCTTCATCGGCCCGGAGACGGTGCAGGTCGCAGCGCAATAGGCGCTGGCCCATGCAGGGACTGATCGTCGCCGCCGGGCAGGGGACAAGACTTCGGAGCATCGCGAGCCTCAAGCCCTTGGCGCTGGTGGGCGGCACACCCCTGATCGAGCGCGTGATCGACAACGCCATGGCCGGCGGGGTCGAGGCCTTCGTTGTTGTGACCGGCTATGAGGCCGACCACCTCGAAAGCTTTCTTAAGACCCTGGCCGAACGCCAGGGCATCACCATCGACACGGTTTTCAATCCGCAGTGGGAGCGGGCCAACGGCCTCTCGGTCGCCGCCGCCGCGCCCAGGCTCGCCGACCATTTCATCCTGATGATGGCTGACCACCTGATCGAGCCGTCGATCTACGCCGATCTCCTGGCGCTGCCAGAGGTGGCGGACACGGTGACACTGGCGGTCGACCGCCGCCTCGACAATCC
>DASXBY010000054.1:0-5975 GCA_036491455.1 Caulobacteraceae bacterium | reverse complement strand
AGGACCGCGCCTTCCTCAAGCGCGGCGGCGTCTTCGACGACGACTTCATCGACGCCTACATCGAACTCAAACTCGAAGAAGTCGCCAGACTCCAACTCCACCCACACCCCGTCGAGTTCGATATGTATTTCAAATGCTAGGGTGAAGCGGTCCCGGCAGCGCCCCGGTTGGCAGCCGGCGCGCCTGACCTTGAACACGCGAATCGCCGATAAAGAGGGATGGCCAGAAGCGCCCAGGCAAACCTGTTCGACGACGCCCTGGCGCCGGCCCATCCGCAATCGGCCTATTCCGCTAAAGACATCGAGGTCTTGGAAGGACTGGAACCGGTCCGCAAGCGGCCAGGCATGTACATCGGCGGCGTCGATGAGCGAGCCCTGCACCACCTTTTTGCCGAGGTGCTCGATAATTCCATGGACGAGGCCGTCGCCGGCCACGCCAAGGTCATTGAGGTGTCACTTGACGCCAAGGGGACGCTGACGGTCCGCGATGACGGCCGCGGCATGCCGGTCGACCCGCATCCCAAATTCCCGGACAAGTCGGCGCTCGAAGTCATTATGACCGTGCTTCACTCGGGCGGGAAATTCTCCGGCAACGCCTACGAAACGTCGGGTGGCTTGCACGGCGTTGGTGTTTCTGTGGTCAACGCCCTTTCCGAGCAGGTCGACGTCACCGTTTGCAAGGACGGCTTCGAGTGGCGGCAGAGCTTTTCTCGCGGTCGACCGCTCAAGGCTCTGGAGCGAATAGGCCCCACACGCAGACGCGGCACATCGGTGACCTTTTCGCCCGATCCCGAGATCTTCGGCGCCGATGTCGCCTTTCGCCCGGCCAGGCTTTACCGCATGGCCAGGTCGAAGGCCTACCTCTTCCGGGGCGTGGAGATTCGCTGGCGCTGTTCGCCTGAACGAATCTCCGACCAGACGGCGGCCGAAGCCGTCTTCCGCTTTCCGGGCGGTCTCGCGGACTTCCTCACCGAGAGCACCCAGGGCCTCGATATGGTGACGCCAGAGGCGTTTTCTGGCCGAATCGAGCGCAGCGGGGAAGCCGGCGCGGTCGAATGGGCCATAGCCTGGACGCCATCGGGCTTCGGCGAGGCTGACGGCTTCGTCCGCTCCTACTGCAACACCGTGCCGACGCCGGAGGGAGGGACCCACGAGGCGGGCCTTCGCGCCGTCCTCACGCGCGGTCTCAAGGCCTATGCCGATCTTACTGGAGACAAGCGGGGCGCGCTCATAGTGGCCGACGACGTGACCGCCCAAGCTGGCGCTCTCATCAGCGTTTTCGTCCGCAATCCGGAGTTTCAGGGCCAGACAAAAGAGCGTCTCTCTTCCGCCGACGCGCAGAGATTGGTTGAAACGGCGCTGCGCGATCCATTCGATCACTGGCTGGCGGCTCAACCCAAAGCGGCCAGCGCCCTGCTCAATTTCATCGCCGAACGGGCCGAGGAGCGTTTACGCCGGCGGAAGGAAAAGGAGGTCGCCCGGGCGTCCGCGACACGCAAGCTGCGCCTTCCAGGCAAGCTGGCGGACTGCAGCGGTGGGGTGGCGGACGACACGGAGCTTTTTATCGTCGAAGGCGATTCCGCAGGAGGCTCGGCCAAGCAGGCTAGGGACCGGAGAACCCAGGCGATCCTGCCGCTGCGAGGCAAGATCCTCAACGTCGCACAGGCGACCACCGATAAGGCCGGCGCCAACAGGGAACTCGCCGATCTGATGTTGGCCCTGGGCGTGCAGGGAAACGGCCGCTATCGCGACGAGGATCTTCGCTATGAGCGGGTGATCATCATGACGGATGCGGACGTCGACGGCGCCCACATCGCCAGCCTGCTCATTACGTTCTTCTACCGGACCATGCCGGACCTAATCCGAATGGGGAAACTGTATCTCGCCTTACCGCCCCTCTATCGGCTGAACCATGGCGGTAAGACGGCCTATGCGCGCGACGACGTCCACAAAGAAGAGCTGCTCGCCACCGAGTTCAAAGGCAAGAAACCGGAGATCGGCCGCTTCAAAGGCCTGGGTGAGATGATGCCGGCGCAGCTCAAGGAAACCACGATGGATCCAAGGTCGCGCATGCTGGCCCGCATCACTCTACCGCATGCCGAAAACCTGGCTGAGGAGCTGGTCGAGACTCTGATGGGGCGAAAGCCAGAACTCCGTTACCGCTTCATCCAGGAAAACGCCGAGTTCGCCGCCGCCGACGTCGACCTTTGAGCAATCTTCGGCTCATTGACTTGAGACGTTCGATGCCTATGTTCCGCGCGGTCGAGCCGCGCCGGCGACAGCGCACCTTCGCGCCGTCGATTCGCCGCCCGACCGACTCAAGGCATGACTGATTTCAATCAATTGGGGCTGAGCGCCCCGACCCTTCAGGCAGTCGCCGACACCGGCTACACCGTCGCCACGCCGATCCAGACACAGGCCATCCCCGTGGCCCTCGCTGGCCGCGACGTGCTGGGCATCGCCCAGACCGGAACCGGCAAGACCGCCGCCTTTACCCTGCCGATGATAGACCGGCTGGTCGCCGGCCGCTCCAAAGCGCGAATGCCACGCTCGCTGGTGATCGAGCCCACCCGCGAACTGGCCGACCAGGTGGCGCTGTCCTTTGACCGCTATTCCAAGGGCCAGAAGCTCAGCTGGGCTCTGCTCATCGGCGGCGTTTCATTCGGCGACCAGGAGGCGAAGCTTGATCGCGGCGTCGACGTGCTGATCGCCACGCCGGGCCGGCTTCTGGATCATTTTGAGCGGGGCAAACTGTTGCTGACCGGCGTTCAGATCATGGTGGTCGATGAGGCTGACCGCATGCTGGACATGGGCTTCATCCCCGACCTCGAACGGATCTTCAAGCTGACTCCGCCGAAGAAGCAGACTCTGTTCTTCTCGGCCACCATGCCGCCGGAGATCACCAGACTCACGAAGCAGTTTCTCAACGATCCGGTGCGCATCGAGGCTGCCAAACCGGCCACAACCGCAGACAACATCGCCCAGCACATCGTGCGCATTCCCTCCGCCGATCCGGCATCCAAACGTCTGGCGCTGCGCGCCCTGATCGGCCGCGAAGACGTCAAGAACGGAATCGTCTTCTGCAACCGCAAGTCGGAGGTCGACGTCGTCGCCAAGTCTCTGAAAAAGCACGGCTTCGATGCCTCTCCCATACATGGTGACCTCGAGCAGGCTCAACGCACCCGGACCCTGGAGGCCTTCCGCAAGGGCGACCTTAAGGTGCTTGTGGCATCGGATGTCGCTGCGCGTGGCCTCGACGTCCCGGATGTCAGCCACATCTTCAACTATGACGTGCCCCATCACGCGGACGACTATGTCCATCGGATCGGGCGCACTGGCCGCGCCGGCAAGTCCGGCCAGACTTTCATGATCGTGACGCCGGCCGACGGCCGCGCCCTCGACAAGGTGGTCAGGCTCACCGGTAAGGCGCCCGACGACGTGCGCCTGGACATTGATTGGACGGAGGCCAGGACGCGGTCAAATGATGGGCGCCGCCGTCCTGCGCCGAACCGCCGGGACCGTTCCTACGGCCGACCCGCCAGCGAAACCTCAGTGGCGCCGATGGAGCCGATCAAGGAAGCACCGAGGCCGGCGCCAGCTGAACCAGCGGCCGCCGTCCCGGATACGACCGCCCCAAACCCGCCCAAGGCCGATCGTCGAACGTCGCACTCCAAGTCGCCGTCCCATGGTTCGAGACCGAGGTCGCGTCCGGACTCGCGACCAGAATCGCGGCGGGAGTCACGGCCGGAACACGAGGATGAGCGCGAGGGCCCCGTCGTTGGTTTCGGCGATGATCTGCCCGCCTTTCTCGCGCGGCCAACTGCGGTTCCGGCTGACGACTAACGAGTGATGGCGCCGCCGAGAAAGTCGCGGATCGCCTTGCCGTAGGGCGGTCGAAGCGCCTTGAGCTGCGGCAAGTCCTTGCGAAGCTGGGTGTAAACCGCCTTGCGGTGGCTGAATTCCTTGAATCCGTCCTGGCCGTGATAGGCGCCCATGCCGGACGGCCCTACGCCGCCGAACGGCAGGTCTTCCTGGGCAACGTGGAAGATCACGTCATTGACCGTCACCCCGCCGGAAGTGGTCTCGTCGAGCACCGTCTGCCGCTCCGCTGAATCGTCGCCGAAGTAGTAGAGCCCCAACGGGCGGTCGTGGGTGTTCACATAGTGGACAGCTTCCGCGATCGTCTTGTAGCTTTTCACCGGCAGCACCGGGCCGAAAATCTCTTCGCGCATCACCTTCAGGTCGTCGGGTGGTTCGAGGATGATAGTCGGTGCAATCCGACGATGTTCCTGCTGCGACAGGTCCTCGTCCTCCGGCTTGATCTCGATGACCTCGCAGCCTTTGGACCTCGCCTCTTCGACGTAGCCCGAAATCCGATCGAAATGCCGCTGGGAAATCACTGCGGTATAGTCGGGATTGTCCTTAATGGTCGGGAACATCGCCTGAACCGCGGCCTTGGCCTCGGACACGAACTCGGGCAGGCGATCCGCCGGCGCCAGCACATAGTCGGGCGCCAGGCAGATCTGGCCGGCGTTCATCGTCTTTCCATTCATGATCCTGGCGGCCGCCGTCTTCATGTCCGCGGTTCGCGACAGGATCACCGGACTCTTTCCGCCAAGCTCGAGTGTCATCGGCGTCAGGTTCTCAGCAGCGGCTCGCATCACGTGGGCGGCGATCGAGGTGGCCCCTGTGAACAGGAGATGGTCGAAAGGAAGGGCGGCAAAGGATTGGCCCACGTCCGACCCACCGGTGACGACCGCGATCTCTTCGGGCGAGAAGACCGATGCGAACATTTGCGCCATGAGTTCGGAAGTCGCGGGCGTGTATTCGCTGGGCTTGATCATCGTCCGGTTGCCCGCGGCCAGCACTCCGGCCAGCGGCGTGAAGGTAAGGTTCACCGGGAAATTCCATGGGCTGATGATCCCGACCACGCCTTTGGGCTGGAATCGTATCTCCGCCTTGGCGCCGAAGAGGCCCAGCAGCGCCGGCGACGTCTTCCGCTTCTCCGGCTTCATCCAAGCCTTCAGGTTGGCCTTGGCGTGTTTCAGCGTCCCGATAGATGAGGCGACATCGGTGAAGGCGGACGCCTCTTTGGAGCGGGCGCCGAAATCGGTGTTCAGCGCCTCTTCGATCTCCCGCCGATGATCGACGAGCAGGCCGATGCAGCGGTCGATCCGCTCGATCCGTTGCTCGGCGCTCGGCGCGCCGTCGCGAAGGTGAGCGGCTTTCTGGCGTTCCAGCAGGGTATGCATGTCTTCGGCCATGGCGTCCTCCTGAGGCAGCGATGCGCCAGGCGAGCGGCCGTGGTCAAGCCGGCTCTGGTCTCACTCCGCCGTCGCCGGGATGATGGTGACGCTTTCCCCGCAACCGCAGGCGTCGGTCTCGTTGGGATTGTGAAACACAAACCTGGCCGCCAGCCGCGTGGTCTCGTAGTCGATCTCGGAACCCAGCAGGAAGAGGACCGCCTTGGGCTCTATCAGGATTCTAACGCCCTTGTCCTCGACGATCTCGTCAAGCGGATCTGCGGCCTCGGCGTATTCGAGGACATATTCCTGCCCGGCGCAGCCGCCGTTCTTCACGCCGACCCGCAGACCCGCATAGGGTTTCTCGGCGCGCGCCATGATCTCGCGCACGCGTCCGGCGGCCGCCTCGGTGAGGGTGACGACCTTGGGTCGTTCACGACGATGTCTGGCGATCGTATCCATGAAATCAGAACATGTTCAGTTCTAGCTTGGCTTCGTCCGACATCAGGGAAGGATCCCACGGCGGATCGAAGACCAGGTTCACGGTGCAGGCGGTCACCTCGGGAATAGAAGCCACCGCGTCCTGCACCCAGCCCGGCATCTCGCCGGCGACAGGACACCCTGGCGCCGTCAGCGTCATGTCTATCGCCACCGCTTTGTCGTCCGAGACATCCACGCGATAGATGAGGCCCAGCTCATAGATATCGACCGGGATCTCGGGGTCATAGACAGT
>DASXBY010000053.1:0-4268 GCA_036491455.1 Caulobacteraceae bacterium | reverse complement strand
GACTGACGGCCGTCAGAGAGGTCTCGGCGGCTGAGAAGACGCCAGCGATCACCAGCAGGGCGATGATCACGACACTGACGATCAGGAGAGCGGCGATCATGACGCTGCGCCTTCGGCCAGAAGGACGTCTCTGACCGCGGACGGATCGACATCCTCGGCGAGGAAAGCCTCGCCGATCGCGCGGGCGAGGACAAAGACGAGGCCGCCGCCGCGGGCCTTCTTGTCGAGACTCATCCGCCCCAGGACAGCCGGGGCCGAAACGGGTGCGGCGAGGTCGGACAAGGTCGAAGGCAGGCCGCTCGAGGCGACAAATCGGCCGACGCGGTCGGCTTCGGCCGCGGCGCACAGGCCCAGCCTGTGGGAGAGGCGGAAGGCCAGGGCGCAGCCGAGCGCCACCGCCTCGCCGTGTTTCAGCGCCTCGCCATAGCCGGTCTCGGCCTCCAGGGCGTGAGCGAAGGTGTGGCCGAGGTTCAGAAGCGCACGGACGCCGCCGTCGCGCTCATCCTCGGCGACGATCGCCGCCTTCATCTCGACAGGGCGGGCGACGGCATGGGCCAGCGCGTCCTCCTGTCTGGCCAGAACCTGGGCCCCGTTTGTCTCAAGCCAGGCGAAGAACGCGGCGTCGCCTAAAAGGCCGCATTTGGCGATCTCGGCAAAGCCGCAGCGCATCTCCCGGTCGGGCAGGGTGTCGAGAAGCGACAGGTCGGCGACCACCATCCGCGGCTGATGGAAGGCCCCGACGAGGTTCTTGCCGCGCGGGGTGTCGATGGCGGTCTTGCCGCCGACGGACGAATCCACCTGGGCCAGGAGCGTGGTCGGAATCTGGATGAAGTCGATGCCGCGCATGTAGATCGCGGCGGCGAAGCCGGTGAGATCGCCGATCACGCCGCCGCCGAAGGCGAAGACGATGTCGCCGCGTTCGATCTCGAGCGACATCAGGCGGTCGAGGAGGGATTCCAGGCCGGTGAAGCTCTTGGCTTGCTCGCCAGGCGCGATCACGACCGGCCTGACCTCGACGCGGTGGGCGCCCAGGGCGGCCGCTAGGCGCCCGACGTGCAGATCGCGGACCGTCTCGTCCATGACCACGGCGGCCAGTGGCCTTCGCAACATCGCCGCCATGCCGGCGGCGGCCTCTTCCAGGGCCCCGCGGCCGATGGCGACGTCATACGGCCGCCCGGCCAGCGCCACGCGCACGTCGCGCCTCATGAGGCGACCGCCAGCCTCTGCTTGAGGGCCGCGATGATCGCATCGACGCTGGTCTGGTGGGCGGCGTCGCCGGTTTCGATCGTCAGGTGCGCCTGGGCGTATTTCTCGTAGCGACTGTCGGCGTGGGCCTGCAGCACCTCGAGCGGATCCTTGCCGGTCAGCAGCGGCCGCGTATCCCGGCGCGAGACCCGGCGAGCCAGCACCTCAATGTCGGCTTTGAGCCAGATCGAAATGGCGCGTTCGTTGATCAGCGCCCGGGTCTCGTCGTTGACGAAGGCGCCGCCACCGGTAGCCAGGACGTGGGGCGGCTCATCGAGCAAACGGGCGATGACGCGGCGCTCGCCCTCGCGGAAGGCCTGCTCGCCGAACCCACTGAAGATGTCGGCGACCGATCGGCCGGCGGCGATCTCGATCTCGGCGTCGGCGTCGCGGAACGGCATGCCCAGCTGGGTGGCCAGACGGCGTCCGACCGTGCTCTTTCCCGCGCCCATCAGGCCCACGAGCGCAATGGTCCTGTCATTGAGACGCGCCAGCGCCGCCATACCGGGGCTTTACACGAGGGGCGCCCCGCGCGCCATGATCGGCCATGATTCCCTAGAGGGTCGTGGTGAGCGGCTGGGTCGAAGCCTTCCTGGAGATGATGGCCGCCGAGCGCGGCGCCAGCCGCAATACGCTCGCCGCCTATGGCGCGGATCTCGCCGACCTTTCCGGCTTTCTGTCCGGACGGGGCCAGGACCTGGCGAGGGCCGCGCCGGAGGATATCGAGGCCTGGTTCCAGGCTCTGGGCGAAAAGGGGCTGGCGCCGTCGACGGCGGCCCGGCGCCGCGTTTCGGTGCGCCAGTTCTATCGCTTCGCGCTCGGCGAAGGCTGGCGAGAGGACGATCCGTCCCGCCGCGTTGTTGCGCCGAGGCTCGGCCGTCCGTTGCCCAAGGTGCTCTCCGCGGACGAGGTCGACCGGCTGATCGGCATCGCCGCCGAAACCGAAGGCGAGGCGGCCGGCCTCCGCCTGCAGGCGCTGATCGAGCTGGCTTACGCCGGCGGCCTGCGCGTCTCCGAACTCACCTCGCTGCCGCTGTCGGCGTTCACCGGCGATCCGGCCTACCTGATCGTCAAGGGCAAGGGCGGCAAGGAGCGCCTGGCGCCGCTGGGCGGACGGGCGCGCGAGGCGGTGAAGGCCTACCTGCCCCACCGGCGCTCGTTCCTGCCCAAACGCGGGCGGGAGAACCCATGGCTGTTCCCCTCCCGTGGACGGGCCGGACGGCTGACGCCCCGCCGGTTCGCCCAGCTGCTGGAGAAGACGGCTATGGCCGCGGGCCTCGACCCGGCCAAGGTAAGCCCGCACGTCCTGCGCCACGCCTTCGCGACCCACCTGCTGGAAGGCGGCGCGGACCTCAGGGTGGTTCAGACCCTGCTCGGCCATTCCGACATCGCCACCACCCAGATTTACACCCACGTCACCCAGGACCGGCTGGCCGAGGTCGTCCGCACCAAACATCCTCTGGCCCGCCAGGGATTGCGCCGGGGCGGCCGCTGACAGGGACCCACGATGCTTGACCATTTCGGCCTCAGAGTCCGCGACGCGGATGTGAGCCTGCCTTTCTACCGAACGTGCCTGGCGCCCCTCGGGATCAGGGTGATGCAGGAGCAAACGTGGCTGAAGGCGATCATCCTGGCCCAGGAAGGCTCTGGCATCTTCCTCTGGCTTGGACAGGGAGAGCCCGAATGGCTCGCCAGGAACCCCGAGGTCCGCATCCATCTTGGATTCCGCGCCGAGACCCCGAACGCGGTGGACGAGTTCTACACGGCGGCGATCGCGGCCGGAGGGCGGGACAATGGACCGCCCGGCTATCGCAGGCCGACCTGCTATTCGGCCTTCGTGTTCGATCCGGACGGCAACAACATCGAGGCGATCTGGCAGACAGAGCGCCCGTTCAGTTGACCGCCGATTGGGCGGCCGGCGAGGTCCCGCCGCCGCGCCGGGGAAAGTCCCAGCTGCTGAAGGGCTCGAAATGTGCCCCCCTCCAGGCGTGGGCGGTGACGGTGATGGTGTCCATCCCCGCCTCAATGACCGAAAAGGTGGCGGGCACGCCGCGGGTGCGCCGCGAGAGGGTGCCCGCGCCGGCCACGTAGCTGCAGCCGTCGCAGTAGGGCAGCGGGCGCGCGAAGGGCGTGTGCACATGACCGCTGAGGATGAGATCGACGCCGGCCTCGCACAGGGTGCGGGTCGCGGCGCGGCCATGGCGCACTCCACCCGACGTGCCCCCCTCGACGTCGACGAGGGGATGGTGACAGGCGAAGACGCGCAGGCTGCCGCGGGCGGCGGCCAGGCGCGTGGCGACCTCGCCGATGGCGGTCAGATCGATCGCGCCATGAGCCCAGTTCGCGCGCAGCTGAGCGCCGCGGGCCGAGTTGATCGCGGCCACGCTGAGGCCCGGGCCGTCGTAGACGGCGAAGTCGTCAGCGCCGATGTAGCGGCGCCAGCGGTGAAAGGGCGAAAAGCTGCGGACGAAGAGGTTGTAGTAGGGCGTGTCATGGTTGCCCGGGGTGGCGATCAGGGGCCCGGGCAATCTGTCCAGCCAGGCTCGGGCCGCCATGAACTCGGTCGTTCGCCCGGCCAGGGTGAGGTCGCCGGTGACCAGGGTGAGGCTGGGCGCCAGGTCCAGAGTCATGGCCAGGGCCGCCTCGATGGCGCCCTTGTCCTCCATGCCGAAATGGATGTCGCTGAGGTGGACCAGGCACAGGCTCATGGCGCCTCTTCCGGTTCCGGTTCGGGAGTCGGCGCCAGGGCGCGGAAGGCGCGGGCGCGAAAGCGTATCTCCACCTGGCGGCCAAAGCGGAAGAACTCGCCGTCGAGCATCCCCGGAATCGGATCGCGGGCCCAGGCCCGCGCGCTCACGCTGGGTCTCACCGTAACGTCAGGATCCTCACGCCAGTCGCCGAAGACGTGATTGAGGATCAGGCGCACGCCGGCGCGGGTGTCGCGCAGGTCAAGCACGGCGGCCTCCAGGGCCTCGTCCTCCCCATCGAGCGCGCGCGAGACAGTCGGGCAGATCAGGCCGATG
>DASXBY010000052.1:0-14279 GCA_036491455.1 Caulobacteraceae bacterium | reverse complement strand
GAGCCATGATCCAAGCATTGCGTCCGCTCGCCGGTCAGCGCAACCGGTTTGTTCATGTTACGTTCCAAATCATCGGCGAGCCGTCGGCGAAACATCAGATGGCGGGGCTTGCTCCTCGCCGTCGACCTCGTGTTCAATATGGCCAGTGTTCAGCGCGATGTACGCCGCGCGTTCGTACGTAAGGATCCAGAATGACTTCCCAGACTCCTGCCAGGGGCGCGGGCGCCGATGAGGGCGCGCGCATCCTCGCCAAGCTTGGCCGTGTCGGCTCGCGCCGGCTCGTGTTCGACTCCGGCCTCGTCAGCCTCGACGATCCCCGCATTGTCGCCCTGCACGACGGCTACGACGATCTGACCAAGGTGTTCGACCTGCCCGCGCAAAGGGCCTGAACGCTTAAGACGCCAGAAGTTGTGCGATTTTCGCCGCTTCGAGGCCAATCATCGGCGTTTGATCGGCAAAACATCGGTTCGCGCCCCTGTGCGCCGGAACCGTCGACGGGCATCTTCAATGTCGAATTCGGCCTCGACGACGGGAACACGTTTCGGGGGTGGGCATTGAGCGAAAGCATTTTTGTAGCCGCCTTGAACTTGGCCGTCTCCAGACCCCTGGAGACGGCCGCTTCTTCGCGGCGATCGGGCGATCAGATCGGGGCGCAGGCCTCGGAGAGCCACGCCCGCACAGGCTCTTCGACCAGCGGTCCGATCTCGGAGGCCACCCGTGCGTGATAGGCGTCGAGCTGCCCGCGTTCTTCGTCAGAAAGTGCGTCGCGCCGCACCAGACGCCGATCGATCGGCGCGAGGGTCAAGGTCTCGAAGCTCAGCATCGGCCGCTCGCCGCCGGAAATCGGCGCGGCGGGCGTCACGACCTGAAGGGTCTCGATCCGGATTCCGTAGGCGCCCTCCTTGTAGTAGCCGGGTTCGTTCGAAACGATCATCCCGGGCTGCAGTGCGACGGCGTTCGGCTGCTTCGCGATCCTCTGCGGCCCCTCGTGCACGCCGAGGTACGATCCGACGCCGTGCCCGGTTCCGTGGTCGTAGTCGAAGCCGCGTGACCACAGCGCAACTCTAGCCAGGGCGTCCAGCGCCGAGCCGGTTGTCCCGACCGGGAACCTGACCCGCGCCAGGGCCAGGTGACCCTTCAGCACCAGGGTGAAGCGGTCCTTCATTTCCTCGGTGGGCTCGCCCATGGCCACCGTTCGGGTGACGTCCGTCGTGCCGTCGAGGTACTGGGCCCCGGAATCCACGAGCAGCAGCGAGCCGGCCTCGCTCTTCTTGTTGAGCCGCCGCGTCGGCCGGTAGTGGACGACGGCGCCATTGGACGCCGCCCCGGCGATGGTGTCGAACGACAGGTCCTTGAGCGCCCCGGTGGCCTCTCGGAAGGCCTCGAGCTTGCCGACGATCTCGATCTCATCGGGCAGAGCGGTCTGAGCGTCGGTCGCCAGCCAATGCAGGAACCGCGCCAGCGCCGCCCCGTCGCGGTGATGGGCGCGCCGCGCGCCCTCGATCTCGACCGGATTCTTGCAGGCGCGGGGGAGGGCGCAGGGATCGGCCGCCGCAATCGTCACGGCGCCGACGTCGCCCAGGGTGTCGAAGTACCAGGCCGAAGACGCGGCAGGATCGACCAGCACCTGCTCGCCAGCCAGGCTCTCCAGAGCGGCGGCGAGGTCGTCCGGCCGCTCAAGCCTCACCGCGTTGCCGAGCCAAGCCGGAAGGTCGGCGGTCACCTTGGCCGGATCGAGGAACAGCCGCGCGGTCCCGTCCGCATTGAGGACGGCCTGGGCCAGCGGCAAGGGCGAGCGGCGCACATCGCCGCCACGGATGTTGAACAGCCACGCGATCGAGGCCGGCGCGGTGATCACCGCCGCCGCCGCGCCTTGGTCGGCCACGATCTTGCCGACCCGCGCGCGCTTGGAGGCGGAGTCTTCGCCGGCGAATTCCAGCGGATGGGGGACCACGGAGGCGGCGGGCTGGGCCGGCCGCTCCGCGCCCCAGGCGGCGTCCAGCGGATTGACCGCCACGGCCGCGAGCCGCGCGCCAGCCTTCTCGGCGGCTGATCTCAGTCTCGCCAGGGCGTCTGGGCTGTGCAGGCGGGCGTCATAGCCGATCGTCCAGCCCGGCCTCGCCGCCTCGCTGAGGTAGGCCGGGACGCCGCCGTCAACCAGGTCACGGATCTCGAACAGGCTCTGGTCCACCTGGTCGCGAACCTGAAGGGTGTAGCGGCCGTCGACGAAGACCGCCGCCTTGTCCTTGAGAATCACCGCAGCGCCGGCCGAGCCGGTGAAGCCTGTGGCCCAGGCGAGGCGGTCGTTGGCCTCCGGCAGATACTCGTTCTGATGTTCGTCCTCGTGCGGCACCAGGAAGCCGTCCAGGCCCTGCTCGGCCATGGCCTTGCGGATCAGCGGCGTGTGGCGGGCCCCGAAGGACGGATCGGTGGATTCATCGAAGGTCTGATGCATGGCGACGATTTAGGGCCAACGCCGCCCAGAGGAAACCTCCGGACCGCGCTCATTGTCGCAGGCGGCTTTTGCGATTCCCTTATATGCGGCATAGGGGGCGGCACATGAACGGGACGGACCTCAGGAATCACGCATGACAGATGTCGCCTCCGTCCCCGGCCAGACCAAGACCGGCCAGATCTATCTCTATTTCGCGCCGCTCACCTTCCTCGTCTTCCTCTCCGCGCCCGTCGCCTATCTGGTCGATTTCTCGACCACCTTCATGTTGAAGAACCAGCTTCACGCGACAGCCAATTCGGTCACGACGTTTCGCCTGATCACGGGCATTCCCGCCTATGTCGCGTTCATCTTCGGCATGACGCGCGACTGGTGGAACCCGTTCGGCCTGCGCGATCGCGGCTATCTGATGATCTTCGCGCCGCTGACGGCGGCGGTGTTCATCTGGATGGCTTTCACTCCACTGTCCTACACCGGCCTGCTGATCGGCATGTTCCTGGCCATGACCACCAGCGGCTTCCTCGCGGCGGCCTACTGGGGACTGCTGGCCCTGGTCGGCCAGGAAAAGCTGATGAGCGGGCGCCTCAGCGCGCTTTGGAACATCGTCACCTCCATCCCTTATATCGCCGGCGCCCTGGCCGGAGGATGGGTCGCAGATCACCTCAAGCCCAGCGAGACCTTCGTGGCCGTGGCGGTCATGACCCTGGCGGTCGGCGCCTTTGGGATCTGGCGTCCGGCGGCGGTTTACGAAGGCGCCTACGACAAGCCGAACGCCCAGACCAAGAAGGACATCTTGGGCGATCTCAAGCGGCTGGTGAAGCACAAGGCGATATACGCCCCGATCCTGATGATCTTCATGTTCCAGTTCGCGCCCGGCTCGAACACGCCGCTGCAATACTACCTGACCAACCAGCTCCACGCCCCGGACGCCTTTTACGGCTACTACTATGCGATCTTCGTGGCCGCCTTCATCCCCGTCTTCTTCCTCTACGCCTGGCTCTGCAAACGGGTGACGCTGGAGAAGCTGCTGTGGTGGGGCCTGATCATCACCGTGCCACAGATGGTCCCGCTGGCCTTCATCCATTCGGGCGTCGCGGCGCTGTGGCTGGCGTTGCCCATCGGCATGCTGGGCGGCGTGGCGGCGGCGGCCATCTACGACCTGGCAATGCGCGCCTGTCCGCCCGGTCTTCAGGGAACGATGATGATGTTCATCGCCGCCGGCAACCTGCTGTCCTACCGTGGCGGCGACTGGCTGGGCGTGCAGATGTACGACGCCAGCCCAACCCACGGTTTCGTCTATTGCGTGATCGCCACCACCGTCGTCTACGCCCTGATCGTGCCGGTGATCCTGCTGGTGCCCAAGCACGTGATGAACACGGCAGACGGCGAGGCCAACCCGGTGCTCGACGCCCAGGTCATGGCCGAGATCGCCGAGCCGTCAATCGTCAGTTAACCGCTACTGCGGCGGGCCACCGCCCGAGTCGTCACCCTGGGATGGTTGCGCGGGCTGGCTTGGCGGCGGCGCGCTTGGCGCCGGCGCCGGCGCGGCGCCCGACATCGCGGCTCTCTGGCTCGCCTGAGCAGCGCTATCCGCCGCTGACTGAGCCTGGGTCGCCGCACTCTGGGCCTGCTGGCTCGCATCCTGGGTCTGGACCTGCTGGGTGGCCGCCGCCACCGCCGCATCGGTGTTCGTCGGCGATTGCGGGCGAGTGATGACGTAGGTCACCGCGATGATGAGCGCGACACCCACCAGGGCCACGGCCCACCAGGCTGCGCCACTGGACCGCTCGACCGTCCGCGTCACCTCCAAGGTTGGTGGGATCGGTTCGGTCGTGGTCGTCCGCGTTTGCGTGACGCGGTCCGGATCGAGATCGCTCATGGACGGGTTCCTCCGCAGTCCCTCGCCGTCGAAACGGTCAGGCTTTCCGGCGGTTCCGACCGCGCTCCATCACCAGTGTGGTCCAGGCGTCGAGATCGATCCGTCGCAATAGGCGAAAGCCGCGAGCGGTGTAGGCGGCTCGCACCGCCCGCGCCTGGCCCCGCAGAAGTCCCGACAGGATGACCGTTCCGCCAGGCGCGATGGCGCCGCGGATGTCCTGCGCGAGCCCGATCAGCGGCCGGGCAAGGATGTTGGCGAAGACGAGGTCATAAGGCGCGGCGATGCGGACGGCGCTGTTCGCGAGGCCATCGGCGCGGACGAAACGGGCGCGGGCGGCGTTCAGGGCGGCGTTTTCGGCGGCGATCCGCACCGCGTCGAGATCGATGTCGGTGCCAACGACCCGTCTTGAGCCAACCCTGGCCGCCGCAATGGCCAGCACGCCTGTGCCGGTTCCCACGTCGAGCACGCGGCGGAAGCGGCGCGCCTTCAGCAGAACATCGAAGGCGACGAGGCAGCCGGCGGTGGTGCCATGATGGCCTGTGCCGAAGGCCGCGCCGGCCTCGATCTTGAGGGCGACGGCGTTCCCCGGAACATGGCCGGCGTCATGAGCGCCATAGACGAAGAAGCGGCCGGCGACGACAGGCGGCAGGCCGGAGAGCGAGAGGGCGATCCAATCGGCGTCGGCGAGCTTTACCCTTGCGACCGCAAGGCCGCTGGCCGCAGCCAGAAGCGCCTCGGCCTGACGGCCTTCGGCCTCGGTGGCCGGATAGACGTCGATCCGCCAGGTCCCGGTCGCCTCATTCTCCTCGATCAGGGAGACGGCGCCGCCGCCTTCGTCATCGATGTCCAGCGCCTGGAAGGCCGCCTCACAGGCGGCGCGCGGTCCCCTGGCGGTGATCTGGACGGCGTCAGCCATGGCGCCTCTGTAGCGGCGGGTCTGACCGCTTGCCACCGCTGGGGCCGCCGCTATAGCTGAACGCCGTTAAGTTGGAGGGATGTTTCCGATCATGGCTCTGCCGCCCGTCCTGCGCGATCGCCTGCGCCTGCCCGTCATCGGCTCGCCCCTGTTCATCGTTTCCGGGCCGGACCTGGTGATCGCCCAGTGCAAGGCGGGGATTGTCGGCGCCTTTCCCTCGCTGAACGCGCGGCCGGTCTCGCAGCTCGACGAATGGCTGGCGCGAATCACCGAGGAACTAGCGGCGCACGACCGCGCGCATCCGGAGGCGCCTGCTGCGCCCTTCGCCGTCAACCAGATCGTCCACAAAACCAACAACCGACTTGAGGAAGATGTCGCGCTCTGCGCCAAATATCGCGTGCCGGTGGTCATCACCTCGCTGGGCGCGCGCGAGGACGTCAACACCGCCGTCCATGGCTGGGGCGGGGTCGTTCTGCACGACGTCATCTCCTCGTTTTTCGCCCGTAAGGCCATCGAGAAGGGGGCCGACGGCCTGATTCCAGTGGCGGCCGGCGCCGGCGGCCACGCCAGCCAGCTGTCGCCTTTCGCCCTCATCCAGGAACTTCGCGAGTGGTTCGACGGCCCGATCGCCCTCTCCGGAGCGATCGCCAACGGCCGCGCGGTGCTGGCCGCCCTGGCGATGGGCGCGGACCTCGCCTATGTCGGCTCGGCCTTCATCGCCACCCAGGAAGCCAGGGCCGCCGAGGGCTACAAGGAGATGATCGTCGCCAGCGGCGGCGAGGACATCCTTTATTCCAACCTCTTCACGGGTGTGCACGGCAACTATCTTCGGCCGAGCGTCGTCGCCGCTGGCCTCGATCCGGCTAATTTGCCTGAGGCTGATCCCTCGAAGATGAACTTCGGCTCCGGCGGCAACCAAAGCGCCAAGGCCTGGCGCGACATCTGGGGCTGCGGCCAGGGGATCGGCGCGGTGAAGTCGATCCCTACGGCCGGTGAGCTCGTCGCGCGGCTGGCCTCCGAATATGAGGCGGCCAAGCGCGAACTGGCCGTGAAGACAGGCTTTACCGCCGGTGCAGCCCTGACCTTTCCGGAAGAACGGGCTTTCGCCGCCGAGTAGTGCCCGCGCCATTGCGTTTGGACTATGAAGGGCGGACCTAGCGGGAGAGGAAATCCCCATGTCGCCGCTCACCCTCTATCTCGGCAAGCTTGTCGGCCTCGGGCTGCTGCTGATGTGCCTTTCGCTGGCCCTCCGCCCCAAGGCGTCGCTGGCGACCATCAGCGGAATGATGAACGAAACCGGCCTGCTGCTCGTCACCGGCATCACCACCCTGACGGCGGGGCTCGCTTTGGTCCTCGGTCACAATCTGTGGAGCGGGCCGCCGCTCGTCTTGGCGGTGACGATCATTGGCTGGGTGACCCTTATCAAGGGCTTGGCGATCACAGCCGTACCGCCGGCAAGGCTGGCCGCCTTCTACCGCGTCATCAACTATCCCCAGATCTTCCGTCTGGTGATGGTCGTCGGGGCCATCGTCGGCGCCTGGATGACCTGGGCCGCGTTTACGGTTGCGCCACAGGAATTGATTTAGCCGCTCTTGCGTTGGGCGGCCCAGGCGGCGGTGCGCGCGGTGATGTAGCGATCGGCCTCGTCGCTGCTGGCGGGCGTCGGCGGCGCGTGATGGGCGCCGCCATCCGCGTCGGCCACCGGCAGATCGGCGGTGAGCGCCAGGCTGATCTGCTGCAGATGGGTCACGGCCTGAGCCGCGGGCGGGTTTGCCGCGAGTGGCGGAACGCTCACTCCGGCCAGCGGATCGTCGGTCCTTGGGGCGGCCAACGTCAGCACGCCTGAGAGATCCGACGCGGCGGCGTCGCGCCGGGTGAGCGGCGCCAGGCCATAGCGGGTCTCCAGCGTCTTGAGGATCACTGTGTGGTCGTGCGGCGCGCCACCCGGCGGCGGCCGGAACACCGTTCCTGGGGCGATCAGCGGCGAGACGATCACCGCCGGCACCCGCGGGCCGAATCGGTTGAAGCTGAAGCCCTGTTCACCGACGGTGTTGTCGGGCGGCGTCGCCGTCCACGGCGGCGGGACGTGATCGAAAAGGCCGCCGGGCTCGTCATAGGTGACGATTAGCAGGGTGCTCGACCATTTGGGCCCGTTGCGGACCGCGTAATAGACGTCGTGGATCAGCTGCTCGCCGGCCGCGAGATCGGAGACCGGGTGCTGGTCGTTCTGACCCGGTCCGCTCCAGGCCGGCTCGAGGAACGAATAGGCGGGCAGGGTTCCGGCTCCCGCTTCGGCCCGGAAATCGGCGAACAGGCCGAAGTTCGCCTGCGGCGCGGTCGAGAGGTCAGGAAAGTCCTTCTGGCTGAGGGGCGGCGCCGAATAGCCGAACACCTTCCACGGGACCCCGGCCTTGCCGAGGGCGCCAAAGATTGTCGGCGCCGTATAGGGGACATCCCGGTCCTTCAGGTGACCCTGCGAGGTCGCCGCGGCGGCAAAGGCGCGGTTGGGCAGTGTCTCGGTTGGGGCTGGCGCGAACCAGCGGTCGCAGACGGCGAATCCGCGCGCGAGACCAGACAGCACCGGCAGCATGGCCGGGTCGAAACATCCCATGACGGCGGCTGGAGTGGTCCCGGGCAGGATCGTCCAGCCCTTGCCCGCCGCCTGCCAGCCCATCGTGTAGGCGAAGTCCTTGACGAAGCCCTGGTTGGAGACGGCCGGCTCGCTCGCCGGCGCGGCGATGGCCCCGAAGAGCTGGCTGTTCATGGCGTTGTAGCCTTCGCCGGGGTCCGCGCCCGGCATGAAATAGGCGTTGGGCGTTGTGCTGGTGATGCGGAACACGCTGACCGGCGATCCGTCCGTGCCCGGATTGGCTTCGGCGCCGGTAAGGCCGTCGAACGGTGCCCCGCTCGGCGAGACATTGCCCGCGTCGGCGTAGAGCCAGCCCAGCATGTGGTCGAAGGACCGGTTCTCCAGCATCAGCACCACGAAAGTGTCGATGGCCGCCAGCGGACTTTGGGTCATGCTGCTCCCCTGTTGCGAATCCGTCAGGGCGCCAGCGCCCGGCCCATGATCTCGGTCACCACTTCGGTCTTCGCGTCGGCATAGTCCTGGACGATGCGCCAGTCGCGGGCGGCCAATGTGCGTTTGGTCGCTTCGTAGAGCGCCCGATCGGCGTCGTGGCGACGCAGGTGGTCGCGGAAGGCGATCATGCGCTGGGTCTCCGGGCAGCCGGCGGAGTAGACATGGAGGTTGGCCTTCGGCTGGGTGAACTTCAGCAAGCGATGTTCAGGTTCCGCCTCGCGGTGGGCGAAGGTGAAGCCCGCAGATTCCAGCGCTGGGACATACGAAGGCTCATCGGTGCTGTCCGGCACCTCGAGAACGAGATCGATGATCGGTTTGGCGGCGAGGCCGGGCACGGAGGTCGATCCGGCATGGTGCAGGGCGACCACGCCCGTGTCGAGCGCCATGCGGACCTTGGCTGCCAGGATTTCATAGGCCCCCGGCCAAGCCGGATCATAGTCGGCCAGCAGGACAGGCCCGTTCAGGACCTCCGGCACGGCCTAGGGCCTTCCGCTCAGCGAGACGCCGACGCCCTCGCAGTCGAGGATCTGCGACAGCAGGGTCCCGTGTTCGAGGTGTGGGTCCTGCGAGAAGGAAAGGCCGTTCTCGGCGCGCTTCGCGAAAAGGTCGGCGAGGTTGTCGGTGGAGAAGCCAAGCTCGACCCCGCCGGCCGGATTCTTTTCGCTCGCCGGATGCAGCGCCAGGGTCACCTCGCCGGTGTCGAATTCGCTCCAGAAGGGCGAGGCGAACTTCACCGTCAGGTCGAAGGTGTCGCGGTAGAAGGCCACCGCCTTGTCCATGTCGGCGACGAACTTGATCGCGTACTTCAGCTTCGCGTGCATCGTCCGATCCTCCCGCAAGGTCTTGCCAAGCTATCATGGCGGTGGGGTCCGCCCAACGGGGTTGCCGGATACGCCTGCCCCATATAGTTATGTTGGCTAACTAACTATTTGGCGGCCGAGTCCCTTATGGACTGGCCCAGATTGCGGGACATACGTGGCGCTGATCGACGCTGAAGAGGATCTGATCGCCCTGGCCGAGGCCCTGAGGCCTGGCCTGTTGCGTGCCTCGCGCCTGCTGCGACGCGAGGCCCAGAAGGCGGGTGTCTCGGCGCTCGACGCCCAGCTCCTGGGGAGCATCTTCAAACAACCGGGCGTGAGCGGCGGCGAACTGGCCGAAATCGAACAGATGAGCGCGCCCTCGATGTCGGCGCATCTCAAACGCCTGGATGCCGCCGGCTGGATCGAGCGCGAGCCGCCAGGGTCTGGCGATCGCCGGCGTGTGGGTCTGAGGGTCACGGCCGCAGGCGAGGCGGCGCTCAGCGCCATCCGGGCGCAACGCAACGCCTGGCTGGCCCGACGGCTGGAGGCGCTGTCTCCGCGGGACCGGCGGGCCATCGCCACCGCGGTCGAGCCGCTCAAGCGCCTGGCCGAATGATGGAAGCCCGCCAAACCGATCTGGCCATCGACGCTCCGGGCGAAGCCTTAGGTGCGACCGCCTTCGTTGAGGAGCCCGAGCGCGAGATCGAAGCCGCCGCGGCCGGCGTGGACCTCCGCCCGGACGAGCCCTTCTCGTCCCTGGTGCCTGCGATCATCGGCGGCGCATTGGTCATGCAGACCCTGTCAGCGACGGTGATCGCCAACGCCCTGCCGACCATGGCCCGCACCTTCCACGAGGACCCGATCCGCCTCAACACGGCGATCACGATGTATCTCCTGGCCGCGGCGGTGTTCTTGCCGATCAGCGGCTGGATGGCCGATCGCTTCGGCGCCAAGCGCGTCTTCCTGATCGCCATCGTCGCCTACGCCGCCTCCAACGCCGCCTGCGGCCTGGCCAACAACCTGCCGGAGATGCTGCTCGCCCGCGCCGCCGAAGGCGCAGCCGGGGCCATGATGGGCCCGGTGGGTCGATTGGTGCTGCTGCGCTCCACGCCCAAGCACAACCTCGTGCGGGCCATGAGCGTCCTCACCATGCCTGCCCTGCTGGGGCCAGTGATCGGTCCGCCGATCGGCGGCTTCATCATCACCTATTATTCCTGGCGCTGGATCTTCTTCCTCAACCTGCCGATCGCCGCCCTGGGCGTCGTCCTGGTGTGGAAATTCATTGAAGACGTGCGCGAACAGGACACCATGCCGCTGGACTGGATCGGACTGGTTCTCACCGGCGTGGGAATGGCCGCGGTGGTGTGGGGCTTCGACAATCTCGGCCGCGGACCCCTGCCGCCGTGGGCGATCGCCGCGATGATGGGCTGCGGGGCGGCGCTTCTGGGCCTGTACGCTTGGCACGCCTCGCGCATTTCGAACGCCATCCTCGATCTCAAGCTCCTGCGTATCCCAACCTTCCATGCCGCCACCGTCGGCGGGGCCTTCATGCGTATGGGCATGGGGGCGACGCCGTTCATGCTGGCCATGCTCCTGCAGGTGGCCTTCGGCCTCTCCGCCCTGCAGGCCGGCCTGATGACCTTCGCCAGCGCCGCCGCCGCCCTGGTGATGAAGACCTGCGCCCCGCCGATCCTGGCCCATTTCGGTTTCCGCAGGACACTCGCCGCCAACGGCGTGATCGTCGCCCTGGCCTTCATGGCCTACGCCCTCTTCAGGCCCGGCACGCCGCACTGGGTGCTCTACGCGGTGTTGCTTACCGGCGGCTTCTTCCGCTCCCTGCAGTTCACCTCCCTGAACGGTTTGGCATTCGCCGACGTCGACCACGCCCAGATGAGCCGGGCCTCGACCATGTCGACCATGGGCCAGCAACTCTCTCAGAGTATCGGCATTGGCATGGCGGCGACCTTCCTGCACCTTTCGATGGTCGCCCAGCACGCGCGCCAACTGACGGCCGGGATCATCGGCCCGGCCTTCATCGCCGTCGGCTTCGTCTCCCTGATCTCGGTGCTCTACTTCCTGCCTCTACCGGCGGATGCGGGGGCCGAGTTGCACGGCGCAGGCCGTGGGCGGGGAAGGCGTTAGCGCATGGACTCCCGGGCGGCCAGGACGGCGTGGGCGGCGAAGGCCTTGAGCTTGGCCGACGCTTGGGACGCCCGCGCGCCCAGCACAAGATTGGCTAGGTCCGTCATCATTGAATACGGCGCTGGCAAGCCCTCCAGTTCACCGGTCTCTGGATTGATCCTGGCCGCATCAAGGGCTGCCAGCTTTGCGTCCTTGGCGGTGGCCTTTTGTGCTTTGTCAGCCGCCTGCGGAGCCACGGGCGAGCCGTCCGCCGCCTTGGTCGGTAAGGGGGATTGGGGTGGAGGGATCGCTGCCGCCATAGTCGCCATTGTCGTCTTCTGCTGCCGGATCAGGATGTCGAGCACCTTGCGATTGAGCCTGTACTTCTCCGCGACCTCGATGGCGTGGGCGCACAAATCATTGGTCAGGAAATCGACGGCGGACGACAGATTGGGTTCGGCCCTCACCACCTCGGCTACATTGGAGGTGACACAGGATTGGGCCTGGGCGTCGAGGCGCGATTGGGCCTCATCGTCAGCGGCCAAGCCCAGGGCTGGAAAGACGAGAGCAAGCGCAAGGATTGCGATGAATTTCATGCTTTTCCCCCAGATGCGGCGCGGGGCCTTTCCGGCCGCCTTATCGCTGATAAGTTCATGACCGGAGGATCCCGAACATGAACGCTCCCCTGAAGACGCCTCTGCGCTATAGCCGCGATGATCTGATGGCAAGCCACGCCTATGCGCGGCCGCACGATGAGGCCGGTTACCGGCTGCACGGCGGTTTCCTCGACGATGGAACCTATGTCTCGCCGCGCACCCTCGTGCGCACGCCGGCGGTCGCCGCCTGGGGTGAGGCGCTCGAGGCGCGCGGCTGGCCCGTCATCGACGCCAGCGTCGAGTTGATGAAGCGGCCGGGCTTCCCCAATTTCGAGCAGCAGAGGCTGCTGATCGGTGAGGGACTTGGCCAGACCTTTTGGGACAGCCTGACCGTTACCGGAATCATCGAGGCGCGCGGCCGGGGACTCTGCGATCTGCCGGCGCCGGACTTCTCGCAACGGATCGTCGATGATCTCGCCGATACCGCGACGGGCCACCTCGGCAAGGGCTTGCTCTACGCCCACGGGGCCGACGAGGGCGGCGATCCGGCCAGGCCGGGCGAGGGGGCGCACGACGCCATGTGGTTCGCCGCCCGCGACCTCGCCTTCGGCAAGGACGCCTGGCCGCTCGCCAACGCCCCCGACAGCATCGCGCGCGAGACGCTGGGGCGGGAGATGCCCGACCTCACCGAAGGCATGGAGCAGTTCGTCAAGTTCCTGATGAACGTGCTGATGATCGAGATCCGGGCGGAGTCCTTCTTCGACCTGTGCCAGCGCCTGTTCCGCGACCCTGCTCTGTTCGCCGAGCGCCGCGCCGGCGCCGACAAGGCCGCCGAGCTGGTTGAGCGCATCCGCACCGACGAGGCGATCCATGTCGCCTATCTGCGGGTCGTTCTCTCCGAGATGCGCTCTTTCACGTGGCGGACGGTGAGCGGAGCGGAGAAGCGCGGCGCCGAGATCCTCGATCCTATGTGGGAGGCGATGGTCGTCTGGCACGGCCGCACCCAGCGCGATCTCGCCGCCGAGCGTTCGCGTGATCAGCTTCAGAGCCGGCTTGTCACCGAAAGGGGCGCGGCCGCCGCCAAGGCCGTGATGGTAAGGCTGGACGCTCTGGGCGAGGAAACGGTCGCCGCATGAGGTCGGTCCCTGGTCAGATCGGTCAGGGACAGCCTTCATTTTCTATCCACCGTGTGGCTGGGGCGTCGAGCTCGGTCATGGCGAAGGCGTCGGCAAGCACCCGCCAGGCGTCCGGCGCCAGCACCTCGTCGAAGACGGTCTCGATCACGATCGTCCCCGCGCGCCTGGCGTCGAGCGGCGCGGCCAGCGCTAGGGTCGCCGACAGGCTCCGCCATTCGACGAGGCCGCGACCGATCGCTTGGGCCAGGTCGGCAAGACCGCGGATCTCCTCGTCGGCAACCGCCTCGCCGGCTTCAAAGTCTTCACGGCAGCGGGCCGCAAGATCGGCGGTGCTGTCGTTCAGTCGTCTGAGAAGGTCCCGATTCATGTCAATATTATTGCATAAAGCAAGATAGATGGCAACTGAAAATATCAATATGCAATTCGAACAAGATCAGGCCCGCGACTCGCCCGGGGCCGGCGCGCTGTTCATGGCCTTCCTCACCGTGGGCCTTTCCGGCTTTGGTGGCGTGCTGCCCTTCGCCCGGCGCATGCTGGTCGAGCGCCGCGCCTGGCTCAGCGAAGCTCAGTTCAACGAGACCCTGGCCCTCTGCCAAACCCTGCCGGGCCCCAACATCGTCAATGTCTCGGTCGTCGTTGGTTCGCGATTCGCCGGACCGGCCGGCGCCCTGGCCGCGGTGACGGGCCTGATGGCCGCGCCGGTGGTGGTGGTCCTCATCCTCGCAAGCCTCTACGCTCGCTTCGGCGCCGTCGGACGCGCGCCGGAACTGATCGCCGGCCTCGGAGCTGGGGCCAGCGGCCTGGTGGCGGCCACGGCGGCCAAGATGGCCTGGCCACTCATTCGGAAACGCCCGGCCTCGGCGGCGCCCTTCATCCTGATCGCCTTCGTCGCCGTCGGCCTCCTGAAGCTGCCCCTGGTCTGGGTCCTGCTGGGACTGGCCCCGTTCAGCCTCGCTCTGGCCTGGAGGCGCGCTACATGAAGGCCCAGCCCGCCATCCTGACGGACCTCGTTCCGACCTTCGTCACCCTCTCATTGATCGCGTTCGGCGGCGCCAACGCCGTCGTGCCGGAAATGCACCGCCAGGCGGTCGAGCTGCGCCACTGGATGAGCGATGCCCAGTTCGCCGACCTCTTCGCTATCGCCCAGGCTGCGCCGGGGCCGAACGTGATGATCTCGACCCTGATCGGCTGGAAGGTGGCCGGGATCGCCGGGGCGCTGGCGGCGACGCTGGCCATGTGCGGCCCCTCCTGCCTGCTGACCTATTTCGCGGCCGGCATTTGGGAGCGAAACCGTGAG
>DASXBY010000051.1:0-3904 GCA_036491455.1 Caulobacteraceae bacterium | reverse complement strand
GTCAGCAATTTGGCGACTTGAGGGATGGCCGCCGCGACATTCTTGACCGCTCGCACAGATTGAATTGGACGACCTTGGTCTGCCTCGAAGGCGGGCACGCCTGCCGGGAGGACAGGGCGCAACGTCCCCTTTCCACACCCTTAGCGGAACTTCGCAGAGTCCGCTTTCGGCGCGTAGTCTGACCCCATGCCGATCGCGCGCACAAAGCAATCGATTCCTTTCATGCCGGTGCGCGCTGGCTCGATAGCCGGCAATGCCAGCCTATTAGCGATCCGCCCTTGTTGAGGCCTCAAATTTGGTCCCTCAGGACCAGTTTCACCTCGCGCGACTTGCCCTCGCTTAGAACGGTCAGGTCGATGTTCGTTCCGGGCGCATCGTTTCGCAGTCGCTGACGCAGGTCGGAGATGGCGATTGAAGACGCGGCCTTGCCGTCCACGACGGTGATCTCATCGCCGGTCTTGAGCCCCGCCGTCTCCGCCGGCCCTTTGGCGGTGATGTCGACGATCTTAAATCCGGCCGGGGTGGCGTTGATCCACCAGCCGGCGCGATCGAACGCGTCGGTGTCGCGGACCGGCGCAGGGAGCGGCTTCAGATACATGATCTGATGGCCATAATCGAAGGTGACCACGAACCGCTTCAAAAGGCCCGAGCCGACATTTCCAATGTAGTTCGGGTCGGCCAACGCGCCTTTGCTTTGGGTGGAGAAGTCGGCCACCAGCCCTTTGATCCTCACCGGCCCAAGGGTCATCTCCGAAGCGTGGGTCACATAGGAGCGCGTCCGGCCGCCCACGCCCCAGCCGTCCACCGCCGCCACGCCTTTGGGATGCCTGGCGACGAGACCATTGGCGTCGACGAACGGCTTGGTAAGCGTCAGCTCCACGCGCGACCCGGTGTCGATGTCAAAACGGCCCGCGACGCCTTCGAAACTGCCCTCGACCTGGGGTAACTCGGCGTAGAACTGGAACGGTACTGGCGCGCCGGCTCCCTTCGGATCGAATTTTGCCGGATCGATGAATGTCAGGGTCCGGGCGCCATAGTCGACGACGGTGACGAAGCGGCGGAACACCTCGAAACCGACCATGCCCTTCTCATCGAAACCCTCCACCCCGCCGGCCTCGAAGGGGGCCACCGTGATCGATTGGTTGTTCAGTGTCAGATCGCCGATCTGGAAGCTCACGCCGCGGACGAATCCGAAGTCCACGACGTCCTCTCCGGCGCCGGTCCCCGGAGCCTGGCCCACGCTCTTGACGGTGAGCGTCCTGGCGGTTTCCGGGGTGATGAGATCGGCGCCGCCGGTGTCGAAAATGCACAGGAACGGGCCTTTGCCGTTGATCGCAACGTCGGCGTAGATGTGGTTGTTCAGGAGCTTGAAGGGCACGGTGGTCCGCCCGGACGAGTTGGCGATGACTGCGTCAGAGGGGGTCCAAGCCGGCGGGGCATAGGCGCTTGCGGACCTGGCGGAAACGAACCGCGCCGCCTTCAGCGTTTCCGTTTGCCGGTACTGGACGCCCGTGCCGTCGTCGATGCTGAGCTTGCCGGGAACCAGGAAGTCGTTGGCGGGCGCGTAGTCGCTGTAGAAGGTGGTGATCGTCTGATAGCCCTGAGGCTCGACAGTGCGCGCCAGGAGGTGGCTCGCTCCATCGAACCAGGCCTCGAACGCCTTGCCATGTCTGGGCGTTATGGAGAGGACGTCGAAGGTCACTCCGCCGTCAATCCGCGAGCCGAGGAAGCGCACCTCGGCGCCGCCGAAGTCTCGCCGCCACCAACCGTTGGAATTCCGATAGGCCTCGTTGACAGCCAACTGGCGCGTGTCGCCGCCCTCCTGGGGAGTCACCGCCCCGGACATGTCGCGCATCCAGGCTGTCACGCCATCAAATCCGCTTGCCCCGGTGGCCGGCCCCACGTCCTGGGTGTCGATGAATGTCCCCGAGCCGATATCGAAGGTCGAGCTCACGACGCCGGTCAAGCCTTCGCCGGAAAAGGCGCGGGTGATCTCCATCTCTCCTTTGCCTTTGAGAGCATCGCCGTGCATAGCGGCGCGGTTCGCGGCCAGGATCCGTGCAGCGTCAGCCTCGGCCCGGGCCGTCCCGCTGGCGAGCATGGCTGTGCACGCCAACAATCCAATCAGGCGCATGTGAAACCTTTCCTCCCCGGCGAGCTTTGCCGGACGGCGCCTTATTCGCTGGCCTTGGGTGAAGCGAGTTATGCTTTTGTAATGACGTCCGTGCGCGGAAGCAGCCTGGCGCTTCTGGGCGCCGCGATCTCGGTCCGACCCGGACACTAGCGGTCATGCCTGCCCTGATGGTCCCAAAAGAAGCTTAGGCGGTGGCTTCGGAGCGCGTAACGTTGGGACCTCTGGAAGCAGGGCGGCAGGGGCATGTCATTCTCGGACTTAGGAAACATCGGCGCCTTGGCGAGCGCTATCGCCGTTCTGGCCTCGCTCGCCTACCTCAACATCCAGGTGCGCCAGACCCATAGAAACCAGCGCGCGTTGCTCAACCAGGCCGTCGCCACGCGGGCGGTGGATGTCCTGCGGTGGAGGAGCGAGCAGTCATTTGCAGCGCTGTTCACTCGGGTCGAGTCCGGCGAGCTCGAGTTCACGCCCACCGAGATCACCCAGCTTTCCTTCATGCTGCGGGTCACCGTGGCCATGAACCAAGACTCCCAGCTGCAGCACGCCGTGGGCCTGGTCGATCAGCGCACCCTGGAGCTGACCCGGGGCGGCCTTAGGGGCCACCTGCGCTGGCCGCACTTCCGCGCGATTTGGACGATGATCCGCGCCGAGTTTCCGGAGGAGACCAGAGGGCTCGTCGACAGGGTCATGGCAGAGACACCAGTCGCTCAGCCGCGCGACCTGACCGACGAGATGAAGCGCCAGCTCTCCGTGGCGTAAAGGGTCCGACGAGATCCGGGTCCTGGTGCTGCGAAGCCAACTCCTGTCACGGCCTGGCCGACAACTCCCGCGAATTGGCAGAGCGTCTGGCAGGGCTGCCAACAGAAACCGGGTTCGAGGTCGAGTTCGCGGAGCTTCGAGGCGAGACCCACTCCAGTGTCATTGCGGCCAATGTCAGCCGCGGACTTGGATTTGCCCTACGACCCTAGGCCACCGGTCACTGCGCCAAGGTCTGCTAACGACCATTGCGGACGGTCCCATCTCGCAACTACAAAATCGCTATGAGCGCTCACGGAAGCTGTCACTGCGGCAAGGTGCAGATCGAGCTGCCCAGCGAGCCCGAGTGGGTCGCCGACTGCAACTGCTCCCTCTGTCGCCGGCTCGCGTGGCGCGTCGCCTATTTTCCGCCGGAGCAGGTCCGCGTTTCGGGCGAGACGACGGCCTATATCTGGGGCGATCGGATGATCGGCATCCACCATTGCCCGGTCTGCGGGTGCGGCACCCATTGGCAGACCCTTGGGAAAGACTTCGGCAAGATGGGCATCAATGCCCGCCTGCTCGACGGTTTCGATGAGAGCGCCATCGAGGTCAGGAAGTTCGACAACGCGGACAACTAGCTAGCGCCCTTCTAGACCTCCGCTTTTGTCCGACGCCGGGCTAAACCCCGGTGCGCCGGAGGGGAAACGGCGCGACCGGCTCGACAGGCCCCTTGCGGAACCGGGTTCGAAAGACTCCACTGTCCGCAGTCGGCGCGGAATGCAGGCGCCGGATGGCGCATGAGGTGGATCGATGGCTGACGGCATGCTCGATGTGCTGAGTGAAAAACGGGCGTTGGCCCGCAGGCGCGCCTACGAGGCGCCGCTCGAAACCCTCAATCCCGCGTGGGCCTCGGCGTTCCGCGATGACGCCCACTGGCCCTATTTCGAGCGCCTGCGCGCCGAAGACCCGGTGCATTGGACGCCCGACAGCAACTACGGCGCGTTCTGGTCGATCACCAAGTACAACGACATC
>DASXBY010000050.1:0-4194 GCA_036491455.1 Caulobacteraceae bacterium | reverse complement strand
ACACGAATATCATTGCACTTCGCTTGACAAGTCGAATTGCATTGTGCGATCATTGGGCCATGATGATCGATACCCACGAACAGGAAGATGCGGCCGCCGAAGCGGCGGCCGATCCCGCCGTCCTGCGGGCCGAGAAGCGGCTGCGCTGCCTGGAGGAGATCGCCGAGATCGGCATGGCGCTCATCCGCGCCCTGCGGCCCAGCGCCGAGGCCGAGGATGTCGCCGCCGAGGTTGCCGGCTCGCCCCGGCGCCGCGATCCGGTCGACCACTACGCCAGCCTCTCGCGCACCCTGCGCCTGACCTTCGCCCTGGAGGCGAAGACCGATCAGGACCTGATCGAGCTCAAGGCCGACGTGACCCACATCCGCCAGCGCGAGCGCCGGCTGGCCGCCTGGAGCCAGGCCGCCGCCGCTGATGAGAGCGGCGGGAGCCGCCGCGCGGAGGTCCGCCGCTGCGCCAGGGCCGCCGCCGATCGCGAAGCCGAGAGCCCCGAACAGCTGGACAACTTCTACCTCGCCATCGAGCAGCGCCTTGCCGAAGACATCGCCTATTCCGGCATCGAGGCGCGGCCCCTGCGCGAAAGCGTTGAGCGCCTGTGCCTGGATGTCTGCCTCTATCCCGACTGGCGGCGCTGGACGGGCTCGGGCTGGAGCGAGGAGATCTGGGTCGGCCCGCAACAGACCGGCCGGCAACGCTACTCCCGCTTCGGCCACTCCAGCCCGAGGCCCATCTGGGGCGACAAGCCCGACCACGACCTGGAGTGAGGGGCGGCCCTGGGCTAGAGACGCCCCGCCGCGAGCCGGCCCTGAAAGTTGAACTGATGCCAAGCCTTGGACCGGACGGCCACCGCCTCTGCGTCGCCCCGATGATGGACTGGACGGACCGGCATTGCCGGGCCTTCCATCGCACGCTGACGCGCCGCGCGCGGCTCTACACCGAGATGCTGACCGCCGGCGCCGTGATCCACGGCGATCGCCACCGCCTGCTGGGCTTCGGCCCGGCCGAACATCCGCTGGCGCTGCAGCTCGGCGGGGCCGACCCGGCGTCCTTGGCTGAGGCGGCGCGCATCGGCGAGGACCTCGGCTTCGATGAGATCAATCTCAACGTCGGCTGCCCGTCGGACCGCGTCCAGGGCGGCGCGTTCGGCGCGTGCCTGATGCGCGAGCCGGACCGCGTGGCCGCGTGCATGGCCGCCATCGGCGCGGCGGTTTCGATCCCGGCCACCGTCAAGTGCCGTCTGGGTGTCGACGAGCAGGACCCGGACGAAAGCCTCTTCGGCCTTGTCGATCGCTGCGCCGCCGCAGGCGTCAGGGTGTTCATCGTCCATGCCCGCAAGGCCTGGTTGGAGGGCCTCTCACCCAAAGAGAACCGGGAAATTCCGCCGCTGGACTATGGCCTCGTCTATCGGCTCAAGCGCGAGCGCCCAAACCTCTCCATCGTCATCAACGGCGGTATCGCCTCCCTGGACGAGGCCCTAGAGCACCTCGGCCACGTCGACGGGGTCATGTTGGGCCGGGCCGCCTACCACACCCCGGCGATCCTCGGGACCGCGGACAGGGCGCTGTACGCCGGGACAGCGCCCGACGTCACCGAGTTGGAGGCGGTGCGGCTCTATCTTCCCTACGTGCGCGCGGAGCTGGCGGTCGGGACGCGCCTGGCGGCCATGACCCGCCACCTGCTGGGGCTCTTCCACGGCGCGCGCGGCGCGAGGACCTGGCGGCGCATTCTCACCACCGACTCGATCGCGCCCGGCGCCGGGACCGAAGTCATCGAGCGAGCCCTCGAGGCGGTGCAGGAGCGCGCCTTTGCCTAGGCGCGTCGCCGCATCCTACCGTCCGAAGAGGGACAGCTTCTCCGGGCGGATGCGGCCGCGCCGTGCGGGCAGGTCGGTCATGAGCGCCGCCCGCTCGGCGTCGGAGAAGCGAGCCCAGCCGGCCACCTCTGCCAGGGTGCGGAAGCAGCCGAGGCAAAGGCCGCTCTGGCCGTCGACCACGCACACTTGCACACAGGGGGTGGAGATCGGCTTTGGCGGAGCTGCATCCATGAACTGGCAGATGAAACCTCGGCGCGTCCTTGGCAAGCGGAACAACTCGGACCCGAAAGGAGTTGCAAAAGCTCAAGGAGGTCCATGATGCGAAAATCCGTTCTCTACGCCGTCGCGGGGCTGGGATTGCTTGCCCTGCCGGCGGCCGCCGACAGGCTCCATGTCAACGACGCTGCCTACGTCGGCATCGGCCGCTGCCAAGGGCTTATCAATTCCGACGATCTCGGGCCGCGAAAGGATCCAACCGGCATCAACCGGTTCATGGATCTCGAAGCCGCCGGCCGCCAGGCGACGGTCATCGATCAGGCGCGGGACGCCCGCGACCAGGCCGCCCACCAGGCGGCGACGGGCGATCCCTATGAGAAGGCCAGATTGGTGGCCGAGCGGGACGGTCCGTGCCGAGACTGGTCGCACATGGGGCGGCATGCGCCGGGCGGCGCCCTCACCGGGTCATAAGTCGACCGCATTTGGCCATAAGCATGAATTCGATTTAATCTTGTGAACAAAAGATTACATTAAGTTCAGGTAACAATATTTATTCGTTTTAATTTGTAGATAAGCTTCAAGCGGAGCAGGCTCCCGATTGTCCAGCACCCAAGGAGGAACGGGAAATGCCTGCTCACCGCAACATCGCTGTCGTCATCGCGCTCGCCACCGGCGCCGCCGCGCTCACCACCGCGGCCTTCGCGTCCGGACCGAGGCTGTCGGACTCGCAATACATCGCCGCCGCCCACTGCCAGGGTCTCTACAACGCCCATGTCCTCGGCACGGCGGACGCTTCCTCGATAAACGCCCTGATGAAGGCGGAAGGCGCCTATCGTACGCCGGACGTCCTCGACCGGGCGGAAGACGCCCGCAACCAGGCGATGTCCAAGGCCAGCCATTCTGGCCCGAGCGCGCGTTCCGATCTGGTCTCCGAGCGCGACGGCGCCTGCCAGACCTGGGCCAAGGCGGGCGACAACCAAACTGTCGGCCGCTGACAGGGCGGGGCCGTCCGGGCGGGTCACCCCCCGCTCGCCTGGGCGGCCCCCGATCCTTCAATCTCGAAATCCATGACCAGCGGCAGGTGATCGGAGGCCACCCGCGCGAGCGGCGAGGCGCTAACGCGCACAGAGCGTACCTTGATCCCGCTGCTGACGAAGACATGGTCGATGCGCAGCACCGGCAATCTCGCCGGGAAGGTCGCCGCGCGCGGCTCCCGCGCCGGTTTGAGGCGATGCGCATTGACCAGAGACGCCGCCAGGATCCGGTGCGCCAGGGTGCGCGCGGTGGCGTTGAAATCTCCCACCATGACCAGCGGATCGCGCCGCTCGGCCGCGCCCAGCCAGTCCGGACCGGTGAGGGCCCGGGCCTGGTTCTGCTGCTCGGTGGGCGCGAGGCCCAGGTGGGTGTTGATCACCTGCAGCTCGCGGCCCTCTCCCAGATCGACCGCCACCCACAGGGCGCCCCGCGGCTCCAACTGCGGGATCCTGGCGTAGCCGGGCAGGGGCCCGGCCCGTATCAGCCGCTCCGGCAGCGCCGTCAGGACGGCGTCGCCATACTGTTCCTCCTCGACCCGCAAGGCGGCGTGGAAGCGCGAGGCCATGCCCAGGCGTCGGGCGAGCGCATGAGCCTGGTCCACACGCCCGGTGCGGGCGCGGCCGACGTCGACCTCCTGCAGGGCGACGATGTCAGGGGCCTCGGCGGCGATCACCTCTGCCACGCGGCCCACGTCCATGCGTCGGTCGAGGCCGACGCAGCGATGGACGTTGTAGGAGAGGATGCGAACCATCGTCCCTTCCTGGCGATGCTCGCCCCGACTTGGCAAGACCTCGCCATGCCCCGTATGGTCGCCCGCTCCGTCGCGCCGGCTCGCGCGGTGGGATTTGGGAAGGGCTAAGGCCATGGATCTCGACTTCTCCGCTGAAGACAACGCCTTCCGCGAGGAGGCGCGCGCCTTCATCGCCGAGAACTACCCGGCCGCCCTACGCGGGAAGCAGGCGAGCGAGGACGCGCTCACCAAGGAGGATTATTTCTCCTGGCACCGGATCCTGGCCAAGAAGGGCTGGTCGGCGCCGTCCTGGCCGCTCGAGTGGGGCGGAACCGGCTGGACGCCGACCCAGAAGTACATCTGGTCGGAGGAACAGGCGCGGGCAGACACCATCGCCATC
>DASXBY010000049.1:0-7403 GCA_036491455.1 Caulobacteraceae bacterium | reverse complement strand
CGGACACGCCGATCTGCTCGCCCGCGAGGATCCCTGCGCCTTCGCGGTGACCAGGATCGCCGTCGACTTCCGAAGCGCCGCGCGCATCGACGAGGCGCTCCTGGTGCACACCTGGTTCGAGGCGATCAACGGGCCGCGGCTGGTGATCCGCCAGCAGATCACGCGGAATGGAGCCCTCGTTGCGACCGCCGAGGTCGAAGCGGCCTGTATCCGTCCGGACGGCGGAGCGCGCCGGCCGCCGCCGGAAATGCGCGAGAAACTGGGGGCCTATCTGGCGCCGCCAGCATAACCAAGCCGCGGCCATGTTGGCGACGTCCGCAGGCGCCTCGAAGGCTTTTTCGATAGTCACAAGGGCGGGGTTCGGGCGTAGTAGCCTTTGCCAATGGCTGACGAACCGGACCTGGATGAGATCTGGCGTCGCCTCCACGCCGGTCGGGAGGTCGAAGGCTGGTCGGGACACGAATATCAGGACGAGGACGTGCTGACCCGGCTTGAGCCGCACACGATCTGGATGCGGGGCACGTTCTCATCGGACTGGGTAGAGTTGAGGCCAACGGGCCGCCATCGATACCAGACGCTCTAGACGCCGATGCCTTGGGCGGCACGGAGCGCCTCCTCCACCTCGGGAAATGCGCGCGGAATGGGCGGCCTGTCTCGCGCCGCCGCTGTCATAGTTTAACCACTGGTTAGCGGCATCCGGCGCACGCTCGTTGCGTTACCCCGGACAAGGCCAAAGATGACACCCGCCGGCGCTATAACGCCCGACAGCTTCTCCCTCGTTCACCAGTTTCTTCAGGCGAGCTGGGTGGTGAAGGCTGTGCTCATCGGCTTGGCCGGCGCCTCGCTCTGGTCGTGGGCGGTGATCTTCGACAAGTCGGTCCGCATCACCGCGCTCAATCGCGCCGCCGACCGCTTTGAGGCCGAGGTCAACTCCGGCCGCTCGCTCGAGGAGGTCGCCCAGGACTCTGGCGCCGCGCCACGCCATGCCTTGCAGACCATGCTCCAGTCGGCGCTCAAGGAGTGGAAGGACGCCCGCGCCAAGGGCCTTCTGGCGCCGCCACAGGGAGATTCCCAGATCGCCTTTCTCATCGAGCGCATCAATCGGGTGCTGGATTCCGCCGTGGCCCGCGAAAGCCAGAGGGTGGAAGAGGGTCTGGGCACCCTGGCCATCGTCGCCACCGCCTCGCCGTTCATCGGCCTCTTCGGCACGGTCTGGGGGATCATGACCGCCTTCCAGGCAATCGCGGTGGAGAAGAACACCAATCTTTCTGTGGTCGCTCCGGCCATCGCCCAGGCCCTGTTCGCGACCGCCGTCGGCCTGGCGACCGCCATCCCGGCCTATATCGCCTACAACAAGTTCTCCACCGACGCGGGGCGCTACGCCGCCCGGCTGGAGGGCTTTGCGGACGACCTGGTGACCGCGATCCAGCGTCGCGTCGCCGAGAGGCTCTAGGGCCTTGGCGCTTTCCGTCCATGACGCCTATTCCGCGGCCCGCCGCCGCGGCGGTCGTTCGCGCCGTGGCCGGCGCCCGGCGCTTTCGGAGATCAACGTCACGCCCCTGGTGGATGTGATGCTGGTGCTGCTGATCATCTTCATGATCTCGGCGCCGCTGCTCACCGTCGGCGTGCCTCTGCAGCTGCCCAAGACCGAAGCCGGGGCGATGCAGGACCAGAACGAGCCTCTGACCGTTTCCGTCAAGGCGGATGGAACCATCTTCCTCAACGAGACCGAGACTCCCTTCGCATCGCTTTCGCCCGCGCTGATGGACGCCGCCGGCAAGGGGCCATCCCGGCCGATCTATGTCCGCGCCGACGGCCGCGCGCCCTACGCGCTTGTGGCCCAGGTGATGGCGGCCCTGTCGTCCAGCGGCTTCACCTCGATCAATCTGATCACCGACACCGGCGGCCCGTCATCGGGTCCACACGACGACAAGGGCGGGGTGGCGGCCCTGCCATGACGGCCTGGAGCCACCGGCGGCGCGACAGCATGGCGCCGGCCCTGCTGGCGGCGCTCGTTCTGCATGTCGGCCTGCTGCTGGCCCTCATCCTGGTCCACGGGCCTTCGATCCTGCCGACCGGAACCGCGGTGCCGATCAACATCGTCACCAACGGGCCGACGACCGACTCCCGTCAGGCCGAACAGGCGCCGATCGAACATCGGGCGCAGGTCGAGACCCCGGTTCCGGAAGCAAAACCGCCGGCGCCTGCGCCGTCGCCCCACCAGGCGGCGAAGAGCGCGCCCGCGCCGGCGCCCGCCCCAGCCCGTTCAAAACCGGCCATCAAGCCGACGCCGACGAAGCCGGCGAAAGACACCTTTGATCTCGCGGCGATCCAGGCCGATGTCGGCGCCCGCCGCAGCAGCAGCCTCAACCTGGCGGCGCTCCAGGCCGATGTCGCCCGGGAAGCCCGTGCGCACCCGTCCCGCCCCGCCTCTGGCGCGCGCGGACCCACCCAGGCCGAGACTGCACACGAAGTGAGGGTTGACGCCGGAACGGGGGTCTCCCAGAGCGACCTCGCCGGTTTGCAACAGCTCCTGCAGCGGCTGTGGAATCCGGACTGCGCCAACGGCGCCCGGCCGATCATCCCAGTGAAGTTCACGATCGGCTACGACGGACATCTGCAGGGGGCTGTGGATACGGCCGGTCGCGACATCCGCTCGGACATCGATGCGCGCCGGGCGGTCGACGCCGTCCATCAGGCGGCCCCCTACGCCGACACCTACCGCGGCCTTACGATCACTGTCCGATTCGACGCCAAGACGGCCTGCGCCCAGCACAATTAGGTAAGGCGAGACAACCGGGAGCCACTCATGTTGAAGACGCCAATCCGATTTTTGGCCCTCATTTCGATTGTGGCCCTCGCGCTTTGCGGGATCACGCCGGCCGTTGCCGACATCGTGGTCAACGTCGACCAGGGCGCGACCCAGCCGGTGCCGATCGCCATTCCCAACTTCACCGGCTCCGAAGCCGGCGCGCGGATCAGCCAGGTGGTGTCCGCCGATCTCGCCCGCAGCGAGCTCTTCCGGCCGCTCGATCCGTCGAGCTTCCAGGAGCAGATCACCGACGCCAACGTTCAGCCGACCTTCGACAAGTGGAAATCCATCAGCGCTCAGGCGCTTCTGACCGGCCAGGTCATCAGTGACGCTGACGGGCGGCTGCGGGTCAATTTCCGGCTTTGGGACGTCTATGCCGGAGAGCAGCTGCTTGGCCTCCAGTTCAGCTCGACCCCCGAGAACTGGCGGCGGGTCGCCCACAAGGTGGCTGACGCGGTCTATGAGAAGCTGACCGGCGCGCCCGGCTATTTCGACACGCGCGTGGTGTTCGTCGCCGAGAGCGGCAGTCGAGCCCATCCCATCCGCCGCCTGGAGATCATGGACCAGGACGGCGCCAACCCCTCCTACCTGACCGACGGCTCGGTCCTGGCCTTCACGCCGAGATTCTCGTCCAACAGCCAGGAAATCACCTACATGACCCTGCGGCCCACCGGCTCGACGGTCTATCTGCTCAACATCGACACCGGTCGCCAGGAGGCGCTGGGCCACTTCTCCGGCATGGTGTTCGCGCCGCGTTTCTCACCCGACGGCCGGCGCGTCGCCTTCTCGGTGGAAAAGGACGGCAACACCGACATCTATCTGATGGATCTGGCGAGCCACGCCACGCGCAGGCTGACCACCGACCCGTCGATCGACACCTCGCCGTCGTTCTCGCCCAACGGCGAGCAGATCGTGTTCAATTCCGACCGCGGCGGCGCGCCGCAGATCTATGTCATGAACGCCGACGGCTCGAACCAGCACCGGGTCTCCTTCGGTTCCGGCCGGTACACCACGCCGGTCTGGAGTCCGGATGGCAAGTGGATTGCCTTCACCAAGCAGGAGGGTTCGGCCTTCCACATCGGGATCATGAACCCGGGCGGCGGTGGCGAGCGCCTGCTGACAACGAGCTACCTCGACGAGGGGCCCACCTGGGCGCCCAACAGCCGGGTGATCATGTACTCGCACCAGGCGCCGGGGACGGGCGCGCACATGTGGATGGTGGATCTGTCGGGCCGCGCGCCGCAGCCCTCGCCCTTCCCGCTGCAGGCGTCCGACCCGGCCTGGTCCGCCATCCTGCCGTAACATCCGCGTAACACGGCTGCAAAATCGTCACGTTGCGGTTGACGTTCCGTAACCTTGATCGGCAAGCTGTGGCTTAGTGCCGGATTTTGGCCAAGACCACGCCGGCGAAGCGGGAGGATTTCCATGCACGCCAGGCTTCTGAGCGGCGTCTCCGCCGCCGTGATCGCGATCTCCGCCGGCGCTTTCGCGCAAACCACTCCAGCGGCTCAGCAGACCGCCACGGCCAGCGTTTCGGAGGTGATCGTCACCGCCCAGAAGCGCGAGCAGAGGCTGGCCGACGTGCCGGTCGCGGTGAGCGTCATCGGCGCGCAGCAGCTGCAGCAGCTTGGCGCGCACAGCATCAAGGACATCACCCTGCTGACGCCGGGCTTCAACGCCACCACCAACGCCAGCGAGGCGACCACCACCGTGCGCATCCGCGGCATCGGCAGCGTGGCCGACAACGCCGGCCTCGAGGACGCTGTGGGCATCTACATCGACGGCGTCTACCGGCCGCGCAACGGCGTCGGCTACAATTCGCTGGGCGAGCTCAACGACATCGAGGTGTTGAAGGGTCCGCAAGGCACCCTGTTCGGCAAGAACACCGTCGCCGGCGTTGTCCAGATCAACACCCTGAGGCCGTCATTCACCTTCGGCGCCCAGGCCGAGGCCGACTTTCAGAACTACAATGGCTACAACGTCTCCGGAGAAGTCACCGGCCCGATCGTCAAGGATGTCCTGGCGGGCCGCCTCTTCTTCCAGGATGTGAGCCGGGACGGCTACGTTCCAGTCCTCACCTCCGAACCGCCCGGCCGTCTGCCAAACGCCAATGACGAGCATTTCTGGACCATCCGCGGCCAGCTTCTCTATGCGCCGAGGGACGATTTCAAGCTCACGGTCATCGCCGACTACACCGAGCGCAAGGACCACTGCTGTGCGGCGGTCGGCTATCAGACCGGCCTGCCCGCCACGGTTCTGAATGCGCTGTTCCCTGGCTCGGTGATCGATCCTGTGGCCAGGACCAACACCACGGCCGTGCTGAATTTCCGACCCTTTGAGCACATCCGCGACGAAGGCCTGTCGGCGCAGATCGATTGGAAGACGCCCTGGCTTAACAACGCCGCGTTCACGTCGATCACCGAGGTTCGCGACTGGCGGGACGGCGCCTCCACCGACAGCGACTACACGGGCGCGGATCTCGTCAACACCACGCCCGACGACGTCACCAACTTCAAACAGTTTTCCGAGGAGCTTCGCTATGCGGGCCAGGCCGGCCGTCTCAACTGGCTGGCCGGCGCCTTCTTCGGCGTTGAAGACTTGAACGTGTTCGCGCCCCTCAGCTGGGGAAGCGACATTACTGCCTACACTGAAGAACTCTTCGTGCTCAATGGCGTGCCCCCGCCACTACGGCCCTCGGCCTTCCCTGGCGGAAATCCGTTCCCGCTCGGCGAAGGCGCCAGGGATGCCTACCACCAGAGCGAGCACAGCGAGTCGATCTTTACCCAGGAAGACTACAAGATCCTCGACAACCTGATCCTGACGGGAGGCATTCGCTTTACGTCGGAGCACAAGTCGCTGGTCTCCAATTACAACAACACCGACCACAGCGGCGCCTGTGCCTATTTCCAAGGCGTGCTCGAGAGCTTTGGCATAGTTCCAACCAAGGCCAACACGCCAATCCTGTGCCTGAACAATCCGGCGTTCTTTGGCCTCAACACATTTCAGTCGTTCACCGAGAACGATGTCACCGGCACGGTCAAGCTGACCTACAGGATCAACGACTCCGCCATGGTCTATGGCTCCTATTCGCGCGGCAACCTGGCGGCCGGCTTCAATCTCGCCGAGGTGACGACGGCCGTCGGCCCCAACCCGAACGCGTCCCTGACGCCCGACCCGAACACCTTCTTCCCGGCGGAATATGTCAACGCCTTCGAAGTGGGTTCGAAAGTGGAGTTGCTGAATCGCCGGCTGCTGCTGACCGCCGCGGCCTTCTATCAGAAATACCAGAACTTCCAGCTCAACGCCTTTACCGGAACGGAGTTCGTGGAATCGACGATCCCGGATGCGATCTCGGAAGGCATCGAGACGGAAGACTACTGGCGCGTCTCGCCGGACCTCAATCTCAATCTCGGCGTGACCTACGCCAACACGATCTACCCCAATAGCCTCGCCAACCAGCAGGCGCTGGGCAACAATGTCCCGGGATCTCCCCTCTTCCAGGCGACTCCCTTGTTCCTGTTGCCGGGGTCTCACCCTTCATTTGCGCCGGTCTGGTCGATTGTCGGCGGAATCTATTTCCAGCATGACATCCTCGACGGGGTGCGGTTCACCGCCAACGCGAACGTCAAGTATCAGTCGTCCTACAACACCGGTTCCGACCACGATCCGGTGAAAGACCAGAGGGGCTATGCGCTGGTCGACGGCAGGGTTGGGATCGGCTCGGACAACGGCCGCTGGTCGCTGGAGCTGTGGGCGACCAACCTCTTCAACCAGCACTATCACCAGGCCGCGTTCGACGGCGTGTTGCAGACGTTCAGCGCGCCCCAGCCGGCGTCGATACCGGCTCTGAACAACTACGATGTCTTCCCCTACCAGCCGCGGTTCTGGGGCGGGACCATCAGGGTCAAATACTAGCCGACTGCGTTCGTTTCGGGTCTTGAGCGGGCGGACCAGGCGGTTCGCCCGTCCCGCCATGCGCTTGTCAAACTCTTGTGATTCCACGTGTCTGGGCCCGTTATGGCAAGCAGAGCGTTGCGATTCGGGACGGGGCATGGACGCTGAACACAAGCACAGGGACCCATGGAATGAACCCCGGACTCACTCGCAGCGCGAAGCTCGCGCTGATCGCCCTCGCTGGCGCCTGGCTGGCCGCCTGCGCCTCGCATCCCAGGCCGATGGGCCCGGTCGCGCCAATGCCACCGCCACCGCCGCCGCCACCATCCCAATCCTACGCGGCCCCGACTCCGCCGCCGGTCGAGCAGGGCCAGCAAGGCGCGCCGGTCCCGGGCTCCGAGCGCGATTTCGTGATCAATGTCGGCGACCGGGTCTATTTCGACTTCGACAAATACGACATCCGCGACGACGCCCGGCCCGTGCTGGACGCCCAGGCTGGCTGGCTGGGCCGGTATCCGGCCGTGCAGGTGCGCATCGAGGGCAACTGCGACGAGCTCGGCACCCGTGAATACAATTTCGCCCTGGGCGCGCGCCGCGCCAATTCGGTGAAGGAGTATCTCGAGCAGCACGGCATCGCCGCGGCGCGCATCGCCACGGTCTCCTACGGCAAGGAGCACCCGGTCGATCTCGGCGAGGG
>DASXBY010000048.1:0-3574 GCA_036491455.1 Caulobacteraceae bacterium | reverse complement strand
CGGCTGGCGGCCGGCCAGCGCCCGTTCACGCTCGATCCAGGCGGCGATGCGCTTTTCCACCGGCACATGGGCGCGCTCGGCCTGCATGGCCGGAGACGGTCCCATGCCCTCGATCGCCACCAGCTTTTCGACGGTCTTCGGTAGCACGCCCGCGTATCGCAGGGCGATGGCGCCACCCAGTGAGTGGGCGATCATCCGCACAGGTCCCAGCGCCAGCTGATGGACGAGCTGGGCGAGGTCATAGACGAAGCCCATCATCGAATAGTCGCCGCTGGGCGAAAAGGCGGAGTCGCCGTGGCCGCGCAGGTCCGGCGCGATGATGTGGAAGTCGCGGCGCAGATCCGTCGCCACCCAATCCCAGTTGCGGCAGTGGTCCTGGCCGCCGTGAACCAGGATGAGCGGCGGCGCGCTGGCGTTGCCCCAATCGACGTAGTGAAGACGAAGGCGCTGCGAGATGAAACTGTGCGAGGTCGGGCCGATGGGTTCGGTCATCGCGGCTTCATGCGGCTCGCCGATGCGAGGCGTCAAGCGACGCTAGCGTCTATCCTGGGACGTGACGCTCGACCGGACCCGCGACCTCAGGCCGTCACCTTGTTGCGCGTCTCGATGACCACCGGCAGCTTGGTGTAGCCGTGGATGAAGCTTGAATAGACGCGCTCTGGCTCGCCGGTGAGCTCGATCTTCGGGAAACGCTTGAGGATTTCTTCCCAGATGATCTTGAGCTGCAGCTCGGCCAGGCGGTTGCCCACGCAGCGGTGAATGCCGAAGCCGAACGAAAGGTGCTGCCGGGGCCGCTCGCGCTCGATGTTGTAGCGGTTGGGATCGACAATCACCTCGTCGTCCCGGTTGCCCGAGACGTACCACATCAGCACCTTCTCGCCGGCCTTCATGGTCTTGCCGCGCATGGTCATGTCTTCCTTGAGCGTGCGGCGCATATAGGCCAGCGGCGTCTGCCAGCGGATGGTCTCCGAGACCATGGCCGGGATCTTCGAAGGATCGGCCCTCAGCTTGGCGAACTGGTCCGGGTTCTTGTTGAGGGCGAAAATGCTGCCGGAGATGGTGTTGCGGGTGGTGTCGTTGCCGCCGACGATCAGCAGGATCAGGTTCCCCAGATACTCCATGCGATCCATGTTCTTGGTGCTCTCACCGTGGCAGAGCATGGAGATGAGGTCGTTCTTCGGCGGCTCTTTCACCCTCTGTTCCCAGAGCCTCAGGAAATAGTCGGCGCACTCGAAGAGTTCGGCGCGGCGGTCCTCCTCGGTTTCCACCAGGCTGTGCTCGGTGCCCACGGGCGACGTCGCCACGTCCGACCAGCGGGTGAGCTTTCGCCGATCCTCCCATGGGAAGTCGAACAGGGTGGCGAGCGTCATGGTGGTCAGCTCGATGGAGACCTTGTCGACCCAGTTGAATTCTTCGCCGACCGGCACGTCCTCGTCGAGGATCGTGGCCGCCCGCTCGCGGATGATCGGCTCGAGATAGACAAGGTTCCCCGGGCTGACGATCGGGCTCACCGTCTTGCGCTGGGCGTCGTGCTTGGGCGGGTCCATGGCGATGAACATCGGCAGCGCGAAGTCCTCTTCGGGGTCGAAGATGGTGATCGCCGGTTCGGAGGAGAAAACCTGGTGGTTGGTCTCCACCGCCATGATGTCGTTGTACTTGGTGATCGACCAGTAGGGCCCGTTCTCGAACTTCTCGTCGACGGCGAAATGGACCGGATCCTCGGCCCGGAGCCGCTCGAAATAGGGCCACAGGGTATCGTTGTAGAAGAGGTCCGGATCGATCGGACTGATGTCCTCGATCGGCATCGAATAGGCGTGTTCGCGCGCCGCACGGCGGATGTCGCTGCCCGCGTCGTCCATGATCGCTTCTCCAGGCTTACTGACGGCGGCGTCATGTTTGCGCCCGGTCCGGCCCTCGGGCAAGTGTGCAGCCGATCGACGTGGGTCGCGGCGTTTGGCCGTGCTAGGCTGGACGGCATGAGCGTGAAGCCGAACAAGACCCAGGCGAGCGAGGCCTCGGTCGAGGCGTTCCTGGCTCGTCTCGAGCCGGCTTCCCGCCGGGCGGACGCCGAAGACCTGGCGGCGCTGATGGCCAGGGTCTCGGGCGAGCCGGCCCGGATGTGGGGCCCGAGCATCATCGGTTTCGGGGTGCGACGCTATCGCTACGAAAGCGGCCGCGAGGGCGAGATCTGCCAGGTCGGCTTCTCGCCGCGCAAGGGCGCCTTCGTCCTCTACGTGACCGGTCAGGCGCGGGACAATCCCAAGGTGGCTGCGCTCGGCAAGGTCACGACCGGCAAGGGTTGCATCTATCTGAAGAGACTGGCCGACATCGATCTTTCCAGGCTCGAGGCGATGGTGGCGGATTCCTTCCCCCGGGCTTGATCGTTTGGTGCGTCAACTGACCGCGCTGACAGGACTACCGACACTTTCTATTCTCTGCAGCCAACCGGTGTGATGGAACCGCTTGCTGCGTTCGATCGCCGCGTGTCGTTAGTTTTCGGGGGTAGTGTGGCGATGAGACAAGCATTTCTGGCCGCGGCCGCGGTGACGGCCCTGGCGGCGGGCGCCGCTTTCGCAAGTCCTTTGGAGGATGCCAAGGCCGGGCTGGCCGCGCTCGACAAGGGCGAGAACATCACGGCGATTCGCCTGTTCACGGTGGCGATCGATTCTCACAAACTGGCCCGCTCCGACCAGGAGTTGGCCTACGTCAAGCGGGCGGAAGCCTATTTGGCGTCGCATCAGGAAACGTCAGCGCTGGCTGACGCCAATCACGCCCTCGATCTCGACCCCGCCGACGCCGAGGCCGTCGCGACCCGCGATCGCGCCCAGGCCTTTCTGACGCCGCCCCCCGCGCCCGCCGCGCCTGCGGCCGCCAAAACCTCCATGGCCGACTATGACGCCGCGGTGTCGAGCTACGATGCGGAGAAGAAGGCCGCGGCCGACAACTACGCCAAGCAGATGGCCGACTACGACACCCAGGTGAAGGCCGAGAACGACCGCCACGCTGCCGAGCTGGCGAGCTGGCAAGAAGACGTCAAGGCCTGCAAGGCGGGGATGCTCAGCAAGTGCGGCGACCAGTCGCCGAAGCCGGAGGTGGCCAAGACCGAGCCGGCCAAGCCTGCGGTGGCCAAGGCGGAGCCGCCCAAGACCGCGCCAAAGGCGACCGTCAGCGCCGCGCCTGCCGCGACCGAGAAGGTGGCCGCGGCCGTCAAGCCTCCCGCCAAGCCGGTTGTGAAAAAGACCACGCCGCCGCCGGAACCCGAGCGGCCGGCGATCTACTGACCAGGCACGGTCTCACGGACGGGCGCCGCGGCGCCCGTGCCGCGGATTTGAACGACTACTGAGCTGAAGCAGCCACCCGGCGGCGGCGCGGTTTGGCCTTGACCGCCACGGCGTCGTCATTGGCCGGCGGCGTCGCAGCCACGGCCTTCTTGGTCACCGCGGGGCTCTTCTTGGAACGTGGCTTGGTGACCGGCGCCGCTTGCACGGACGTCTCCGCCGCGACGACAACCATCGGCGCCGCTTCCGCGACCTTCGCCGGCGCGGCGGCCACAACCGGAGCCACCTTGGCTGGC
>DASXBY010000047.1:0-5256 GCA_036491455.1 Caulobacteraceae bacterium | reverse complement strand
CTCACAGGCGCGGTGGGATAGGGCCGGCGCATCACCACGCTGCCGACGATTTTCATGCTTGAACGAAAGGTGACCGGATTGGCCGCCTGCCAGCCAGCAGCGGCGAAGGCGCAGTCTATGTCGGCCTCAGAACCGACCAGGCCGAAATTGATCGGATCGCCCGGAATGCCCTGCTTCGTACGGGTCACCATCGACAGAGCGGAAAGGCCCTTGTGCCGCTCATAGTGCTTCCAGGCGATCGGCAGCGCGGCATAGGCGCCGATGAGCAGCGCGATAGACCCCAGCCAGGCGATGGTGAAGACTGGCCAGTGGCGCTTCAGTCTCTCGACGTGGCGATTCACCCCGGCAGCCTACTTTCAGGCGGGCCGGCGGGCCCGAAGCGCCTGAGCGATGGTGCCGTCATCGAGCCAGTCGAGCTCGCCGCCGACCGGCACGCCGCGGGCCAGCATGGTCACCTCAACCCCCGCGCCGGCGAGCCGATCCACGAGATAGTGAGCCGTCGTCTGCCCGTCGACAGTGGCCGGCAGCGCCAGCACCACCTCCCGCACCTCCGGCGTCGCCGAGCGTCGGACGAGCGCCTCGACCCGCAGGGTTTCGGGGCCGACCCCGTCCATGGCCGATAGCAGGCCGCCGAGCACATGATAACGCCCGCGCCAGGCGCCGCCGCGTTCCATGGCCCACAGGCCCCCGACTTCCTCGACCACGCAGATCAGTCCGGCGTCGCGGGTGCGGTCGGCGCAGACGACGCAGGGATCGGCGCTGTCGAGCGAGCCGCAGACGCCGCATGTGCGGACCCGCGCCGAGGCCTCTGAAAGCGCCTGGCTTAGCGGCGCCAGAAGCTGATCGCGCCTCTTGAGCAGGGCAAGGGCGGCGCGGCGGGCCGATCGGGGTCCAAGGCCAGGGAGCTTCGCCAGGATGGCGATAAGTCGCTCGATCTCCGGCCCGACCGAAGCGGCCATCAGAGCTTAGGCATGCCCGGAAGCCCGGCCAGCGGCCCGGCGGCCTGGCGCACCATGTCGGCCTGGGCCTCGTCGAGCTTGCGCTTGGCGTCGCCGTAGGCGGCGATGACGAGGTCGGCGATGATCTCGCCTTCGCCCGGCTGGATGAGGCTCTCGTCGATGTGCAGCCGCGACATCTCGCCTGTGCCACGAAGCCAGACGCGCACGAAGCCGCCGCCAGCCGCGCCCTCGACTTCCTGCTCGGCAAGCTTGGCCTGAGCCTCCTGCAGCTTCTGCTGCATGGCCTGGGCCTGCTTCATCAGCGATCCCAAATCCTTCACTCAATCCTCCTGGTCATCGGCATTGTCGGGATTTGTCGCAGGCGGCGCGAGCTGTCGAACCTCAAGGATTTCCGTGCCTGGGAATGTCGCCAGCACGGCCTGGACGAACGGTTCGGCCAAAGCTTCCCGGTGGGCTTCCGCGACGGCGCGGGTCTGACGTTCCATCAAGGTCTCGGCCCCGCCGCCGCCCTGGGCGGCCACCAGCCACGGTTGGCCGGTCCATTCCTTGAGACGGCCGGCGAGACGATGCGCCAGGTTGCCGGGCGCGCCGGGCACGGGCGCGAATTCAATGGCGCCGGGCCGGAAGCTGACCAGGCGGACGTAGCGCTCGACGTCGAGACGCAAACCGATATCGCGGCGCTCGTCGATCAGTCGCACGACGTCCTCAAACGTCTGCGGCGCCGGAGGCTTCGGCGCTGCCAGCGGGGCCAAGGCCAGGTTGGCGCGGGTCGCCCCGCCGCCGCCGCTGCTGGGGGCGCCAATCGCCGGGGAGCCGCCGGTGTCCTCGCCGCGAAGGGCCTTCAGCGCCTCTTCAGGTCCGGGTAGGTCAGCCGCATAGGCCAGGCGAATGAGGATCATCTCTACCGCGCCCGCCGGGTCGGGCGCCAGGCGGGTCTCGGCCAGCGCCTTAATCAACATCTGCCACAGGCGCGCGAGGGTTCCGGCCGAGAGCGCCGCGCCGATGGCCGTCAGACGCGCCGCCTGGTCCTTGGGCAGCCCGAGCGCTTCCGGCCCCAGCACCTTGGCCACCGAGGCCCCATGGCAATGCTCGAGCATGTCCATGACCACCGTGACCGGGTCGGCGCCAAAGGTGTAGACGGCGCGCCAGGCTTCCAGCGCCGGGCCGGCTTCTCCGCGCACCGCCTTCTCGAACAGTTCGATCGTCTGGTTTCGGTCGGCCAAACCCAGCATGTCGCGAACCGACGCGGCGTCCACCCGCTCGCCGGCTTCCGCCTGGGCCAGGGCCTGGTCGAGCAGGGACTGGGCATCGCGCACCGATCCCTCTGCCGCCCTGGCGATCAGCGACAGGGCCTCGTTCTCGATCGAGAAGCCTTCCGCTTCGGCGATTTTCGCCAGGCTGGCGGCGATCACCTCCGGTTCGACGCGCCGCAGATCGTATCTCTGGCAGCGTGACAGGATGGTCACGGGAACCTTGCGGATTTCCGTGGTGGCGAAGATGAATTTGGCGTGCGGCGGCGGCTCTTCGAGCGTCTTCAACAGGGCATTGAACGCGGCCGTCGAGAGCATGTGGACTTCGTCGATGATGTAGACTTTGTAGCGGGCCTGCGCCGGAGCGTAGCGTACCCCGTCTAGCAGTTCCCTCATCTCGTCGACTTTGCTGCGCGAAGCGGCGTCCAGTTCAAGGACATCGAGGTGGCGCCCTTCGAGGATCGAGCGGCAGTGTCGTCCTTCGCTCGCTAGATCGGTCACGCTCGGTTGGCGGACCGTCTCACTCTCGTAGTTGAGGGCCCGGGCCAGAAGGCGGGCGGTGGTGGTCTTGCCCACCCCACGCACGCCGGTGAGCATGAAGGCGTGAGCAATGCGACCGGAGGCGAAGGCGTTAGTCAGAGTTCGGACCATGGCCTCCTGACCGATCAGGTCGGCGAAGGTCTTCGGCCGATATTTGCGGGCGAGGACGGTGTACGCGGGCGTGGTCGCCTCGCCGAACATGTCCGAGGTCGCTTCGTCCCGCGCGGCGTCTTGCGGCTCGACCACGGTGTCGGTCATGGGGCTTGGGTCGATCGGCTCGCGGAGGTCATCAGAGGAAAGGTGGAGACCGGCAGACGACCCGGAGTGAATCTCGTTACGGCTGCTTCCTTCCGGACCTGACCGGGTTGGCGAGGCCTCCGCCCATCGCCGATCTCCGAGGCCTATATCGCGTGGCCGCTTCCCCGGCGCAAGCCGCGCGACGACTGGCGCACCGTCGGATTGACCCGCAGTGCGGCCGGTCCATAAGGAAGGACGACGAAAGGGAGGCGGATGCGGCAAAAAGCCAACACGCCCGCGAGGCGGATCACCGCGGCCGAAGCGGCGGGCCTCGTCCGGTCCGGCATGTGGATCGACCTGGCCGGTGGGCTGGGCCAGCCGGACACGTTCGATGCGGCGCTGGCCGAACGAGTGGCCGAGCTGACGGACGTCAAGTTTCGAACGTGCTTGTCGCTGAAGCCCCTGGCCCACGTCGAAGCCGATCCGAGTGGGAGCGTTTTCCGCACCTTCAGCTGGCATTTCGGCGGCTACGAGCGGGCCAAACACGCCGAACGCCTGTGCGGCTACACGCCACTCAATCTTGGCGAAGTGCCTGACTACTATCGCCGATTCATCGATCCCGTGGACATCGCCGTCATTCGCGCCAGGCCAATGGACGCGGACGGCGTATTCAACTTCAGCCTCAGCAACCTGTGGTTCAGAGCCGTCATCGAGCGCGCTCGGCTGGTGATAGTCGAGGAGGTCCCTGGCTATCCTCACGTCCATGGCCTCGAAAATGGGATCCATATCGACGAGGTCGACTACGTCATTGAGGGCGACAGAGCTCCGCCCGGCGAACTGCCCAACCCGCCGGCGAGTGAAATCGACAAGGCGGTGGCGCGGCTCATCGCCGCCGAAGTTGAAGACGGCGCCTGTCTGCAGATCGGCATCGGCGGCATGCCCAACGCCGTCTGCACGCTGTTGAAAGACGCCGGCGTGCGCGATCTCGGCGTCCACACCGAGATGCTCACCGACGGCCTGGTCGAGCTCTATAGCAGCGGCAGCGTGACCGGCGTCCGGAAGACCACTGACCAGGGAAAGGTCACCTTCACCTTTGGCATGGGCTCGAAGAGCCTCTTCGAGGCTGTCGACGGCAATCCGGACTTTCTGTGTTGCCCGGTGGACCACACCAACCTGCCGCAGAACATCATGCGCAACGACAAGGTGGTTTCGATCAACAGCACCACCCACATCGACCTTCAGGGCCAGGCAGTGTCCGAATCGGATGGTCACCGGCATCTCACCGGCACAGGGGGTCAGCTTCAATTCGTGCGCGGCGCCTATGCCTCGGAAGGCGGCAAGTCTTTCATCTGTCTGCCGTCCACGTTTGAGCGCAAAGGCGTGCGCAAGAGTCGCATCGTTCTGGATCTGACGCCCGGCGACATCGTCACGACCCCGAGGTCGGACGTCATGTACGTCGTCACCGAGTATGGCGCAGCCAACCTCAAGGGACGCACCGTGGAAGAGCGGGCTCAGGCCCTGATCGGCCTCGCCCACCCGGACTTCCGCGACGACCTGGCGCGACAGGCGCGGGCCCACGGGCTCATCTGCTGCGCCTGGTCGCCAGGCGTCGTGGCGGCGTGAAGATCGCATCTCCCCCCCTCGGGGGGAAGTGTCCCCTGGGTCGCGCCGCTGGCGCGGCCCGCCCGGAGTAAACTCCGCGCCGAAGGGGGGCGAAGACGCTGGCGCATCCGATCCCGCATCCCCCGCTGCGCGGGGACTTCCCCCTTGTTAAGGGGGAAGAGAGGCGTATGAGTTTGGCCGTCGCGCCGAACCCACGGCGCACACCTATGGGGGAACGTCCATGCAAATGACCTTCAGTCGCGCCGCTCTGGCGGCCGCGTCCGCTCTTGCGCTTCTGACCATGTCCGGCCCGAGCCTTGCCGCCGCGAAGCCGGCCAGCGGACCTATGTCCGCCATTCACCAGTTCATCGACGATTTCAACAAGGGCGACATGGCCGGCGCCAAAGCTGCATATGCCGACGCACCGACGATCATCGATGAGTTCGCGCCACACGTCTGGAACGGATCCGGCGCAGTCGACAGTTGGGCGGCGGACCTGGTCAAGGACGCGAAGACCAATGGCGATACGGACGGCCGGATTCGGTTAGGCCCGGTTTCAGTCACCAACGCAGAGAGCGACACAGCCTACGTCCAGGTCCATGCGGACTATCTTTACCGCGAGCACAAGAAGCCGATGGTCGAGCACGGCGGATTCACCTTCGCCCTGA